>NZ_CAWMSA010000031.1:11895-37575 GCF_963870205.1 Anabaena sp. CA = ATCC 33047
ACGGGCAGAGCCATCGCACTGTTTTAGAAACTCTAGCAGAAACTAGATATCACGAAGATGCTAACGAGCCAGATTTTCAGTCTCCCTTGATTTGGTTAACCCAAAATCCCCTCAGTCTTTCTACACTCCCTCAAGGTAGCCGTTGGTTGCTCTGGCAAGACATATCATCACCAACAGAAGCAGTAGTCATTAATAGAGATTACCCTGGCATCGTCATAGAGAAAGAACAGACCCTACAACTACAGTTACAAAAATCCTTAAATTGATTATGAGATTAAAACTTATGTATTTAAAAAATCAATGAATGCTGACATAGTTTCTTTTGATCCCTGTCGTGGAAAAATATTAGCGTGAAAAACTCAGGTTGGGGACATCTCCCCAACAATACCCGACTGTGACTGCGGTACAATGCAAAGAAATATTTAAATTATCAACTGCCGATCCCAATGATTTCATCCGAAGCCAATACAAAATCCAGCGATAAAAGTCTAGAGGCCATGCGCCAGTTCTCAGAACAATATGCCAAGCGTACCGAAACTTACTTTTGTTCTGAACCTTCCGTGACTGCCGTTGTGATTGAAGGACTCGCGAAACATAAAGACGAACTAGGCGCGCCTTTATGTCCATGTCGTCACTACGAAGATAAAGAAGCAGAAGTCAAAGCCGCGTATTGGAACTGTCCTTGTGTACCGATGCGAGAACGTAAAGAGTGCCACTGTATGCTTTTCCTCACCCCAGAAAATGAGTTTGCCGGAAAAAATCAAGACATCACTCTCGACACCATTAAAGAAGTGCGGGATAGCATGGGATGAGTGAAACCATGCCCCCAGAATATTGGCAAGGTGTAGAACAATTTAATGCTGGACAGTTCTACGCCTGTCATGACACCCTAGAAGCTTTATGGATTGAAGCCAGCGAACCGGAAAAAACCTTTTATCAGGGTATTCTTCAAATTGCTGTAGCTCTTTATCATTTGGGTAATCGCAACTGGCGAGGTGCAGCTATATTACTAGGAGAAGGCAGTAATCGCCTGCGACGTTACCCATCCAGTTACGGCGGTATTGATGTAGACGAATTACTTAACCAGAGTGCAGACTTGTTAAAAGCTATACAAGAAATTGCTACAAATACAATAAATACCGATATAGCTAAAAATCAAGCTTTGCCTTTACCTAAAATAGTTGTAGTTGAACAATAATTGATCCTGACTTCTACATTCATGGGCTGAGTTCTCAGCAAGCAGTCAGAAAACCCTTCTCTGTAGAGTCTCTTCGCTTGGCGGAGAGATTTTCCTGTAAAATCCCGCAGGGTATTTTGAATTTTGAATAGTGAAGAAACTCTCAGCTTTTGTCAAGCGTCAATCTCCTAACCAGTTTCTATCCAAAATTACTTCCTGGTGAAGATTTTATTTTCGGATAAACTACTTGACATAATTAGTATACAAGCTGAAATCCAGAATACCAAATGGCCATGAAGCCCTACTATCAATTTCCCTTGTCAAAAATGCGTCAATTGGGATTAGCGTTACTGCTACCAACCGCATTCTTTGGTGCTTTAGCTTTGCCTCACCCCATACCCACGGCTACTGCACAAACATCAGGGGGAAATCGACCTCTGACTATCCGTGCTGACATCCAAGAATACGATGCAAAAAATCAGGTGATCACGGCTCGTGGTAATGTACAGATGTTGTACCCTGCTCGTCAAATCCAGGCTACAGCCGCTCAAGCTCAATACTTTAGTAAGGAACGCCGCATTGATTTCACTGGTAATGTCTATATTTTGCAACAAGGCGGTAATAGTATCCGCGCCGAAAGGGTAACATATTTGATTGATGAAGGACGATTTGTGGCTTTACCCCAATCTAACCGTCAGGTAGAGTCTGTCTATATGGTGCAAGACTCAGAACTTAACGGTAACACCGGGACACCCGCACCCCAAACGCCAGGATTCAGACGTTCTCAATAGCATCAACCATTAAGACAGTCTGCGAATAGTGAAAATTGTTTTAGAAAATATTCACAAATCTTACGGTAAGCGAGTTATTGTCAATCGCGTTAACCTTTCTGTTGCTCAGGGTGAAATTGTCGGTTTACTAGGCCCGAATGGGGCTGGTAAAACAACGACATTTTACATTGCCACAGGGTTAGAGAAACCCAATCAGGGGAAAGTTTGGCTAGATAATTTAGATATTACTGGATTGCCAATGCACAAACGGGCGCGGTTGGGTATTGGCTATCTAGCACAGGAGGCTAGCGTTTTTCGCCAACTCTCAGTACAAGATAATATTCTTTTGGTATTAGAACAAACCAATGTACCGCGCTGGGAGTGGTCACAGCGACTCTCAACGTTACTGCGAGAGTTTCGCTTGGAAAAAGTGGCTAAAAGCAAAGGCATTCAACTTTCTGGGGGGGAAAGACGACGCACAGAATTAGCTAGGGCTTTAGCCGCAGGAAGAGAAGGGCCAAAGTTTTTACTGTTAGATGAACCATTTGCAGGTGTTGATCCCATAGCTGTGTCTGAGATACAGCAAATTGTGGCACAACTGCGCGATCGCGGTATGGGTATCTTAATCACAGATCACAATGTCCGCGAAACCTTGGCTATTACTGACCGTGCATATATCATGCGTGAAGGACAAATCCTCGCCTATGGTAACGCTGAAGAACTCTACAGTAATCCCCTCGTGCGGCAGTATTATTTGGGTGATAATTTCCAAGTCTATTAAGTAGAAGGCAGCAGGTAGAAGCAAAGAAAAGTTGTTTATGCTGGTTCGTGGACGTAGTTAATCATAGATATTTAGTAATTTTTGCTGAATAATTTTAAAAAAGAATTTTTAACTTTTTTTACAGCAAGTTTTCCAAGTATAAAATTTAATGATGAAAGCTAGATATAGAGCCTGTTTTACTTCTGATTTCTGACACCTGACTTATGCTGTAATTACTCAACAAAATCAGATGTATAAATTTTGGTTTGTCTGGGCTGCCCATGTTTAATTTTTACATTTGTATATGATATCCAAAAAGCTCTCGTCATTCTACAGTTTCAATTCGCTGCTACCTGTGACAATCATGGATAGGTACTTGGCTAGCGAATTGTTACCCACATTTTTATTCGGTGTTGGGGCTTTTTCATCAATTGGTGTCACTATTGATGCAGTATTTGAGCTAGTCAGAAAAGTTGTAGAATCTGGGCTACCTATCAGTATTGCCGTTCAGGTTTTTCTCTTAAAGCTACCTAATTTTATTGTTTTAGCTTTTCCCATGTCTACGCTGTTGGCGACGTTAATGGCTTATAGTCGTCTTTCTAGCGAAAGTGAATTAATTGCTTTGCGTGGTTGTGGGGTGAGTGTTTATCGGATGGTGCTAACTGCTGTGATGTTGAGTTTTGTTGTCACAGGGATGACGTTTTTATTTAATGAGCAAATTGCACCAGCCGCTAATTATCAAGCCACTCTGACTTTACAGCAGGCACTCAAGTCAGACAAACCCACTTTTAAGCAACAAAATATTTTTTATCCTGAATATAAGGAAATTCAACAGCCAGATGGCAGTAAAAGCAGAATATTGACACGCCTATTTTATGCTGACCAGTTTGATGGTCAACGGATGAAAGGTTTAACAGTTATAGACCGTTCTACGGAAGGTTTAAATCAAATTGTTGTGGCAGAATCTGGCCAATGGAATGGCTCTCAGGGTGTTTGGGATTTTTATAATGGCACTATCTATTTAGTAGCACCTGATAGGTCTTACCGCAATATTTTGCGGTTTGAACAGCAACAACTGCGACTACCCCGTACACCCTTAAGTCTGGCAGAAAAAAGCCGCGACTATGGGGAAATGAATATTGCCGAAGCGTTAGAACAGTTAACCATAGAAAGGCTCGGAGGCGATCGCCAAAAAATTCGTAAACTAGAAGTTCGGATTCAGCAAAAAATCGCCTTACCTTTTGTCTGTGTAGTTTTTGGCTTAGTCGGCGCAGCTATGGGAACCGTACCCCAACGCACTGGGCGCGGGACAAGTTTTGGTATTAGTGTGATTGTGATTTTTTCTTATTACTTACTCAGTTTTATGACTGGCGCACTCGGACAAGCAGGTATTGTTTCTCCGTTTATGGGTGCATGGCTACCAAATTTCATGGGTTTGGTTATAGGAATCTTCTTGTTAGTGCGGGTTGCTCAACGCTAGATGATAACAGGGAGTTGGGATTGGGGAGTCCTGGGTACAATAATAACTAATTCAACGAATTTAAGATAATAACTAAATCAACAGCTACGATGAAAACATCATTGGAGTTAACAATCACCGCAGAAATACTTAAAAAAAATTATGTCACCTTACGTAAATTTTTATTAATTAACCATGTCAAATCGTCGTTATCCTCCTGCCAACTTACGCTATCTCAAAGCCAGATTGTTGAATTTAGGACGACCTAGTTTTTGGGGAACAGCAATTTTTTTATGCGTGTTGGGTTTGCTGATTCAACAATATTGGTCAAATCCAGATATATTTACTCAACAGCGCAACCAAGTCACTGAGTCAGACGCTATTGGCTCCGAATTATCGGATGAGGATAGAGCGATCGCGGCAGATATTGATAATTTACCTCTGTTGTTGGATAGCTCACAGTCACTTAACTTACCAGTCACCACCAACAACTCTCAAGACAATAACAGCAACAACCAACTAGCAAGCGTCAGCAAAAAACCACAATCTGCTAGAACTAAGCCATCCAATTCTGTCTCACAGAACATTTATACGATCACCACACCGCAAAACAACATCTTTGTCACACAAGCAGAAAATTTATTGCGGTTTGGAGCAACTGATAATCATCAGTTATTGGGATTGCAGTCTTTTAATCCTGCCTCTCAAGCAACAAATAATCCAGTAAATGCTGCGGGAGTAGCACCAGAATTACAGACTCTCAGCAACATTAGTCAGAATAGTAGCTCGATTAATCCCTCAGCCACAGTTTTCAGTCAACCAACTAGCAGCTTGAATTATACAAGTTCATCTGTTACCAATTCTATCAGCAATTCTGCTGTTGGAGGAGTTCTACAGACAGCACCCCTAAATATTTCACCCATGCAAAGTTTTTCACCTAGCACGGTGATAAATTCTAGACCGGCTGATATTCCCCAAAATACACCTAATCTGTCACCCAATTATTACACTAATTACAATCATCTTCAAACAGTGCCTAGTATGGGGATAAATTCTAGACCGGCTGATATTCCCCAAAATACACCTAATCTTTCACCCAATTATTACACTAATTACAATAATCTTCAAACAGTGCCTAGTATGGGGACAAATTCTAGACCGGCTGATATTCCCCAAAATACACCTAATCTTTCACCCAATTATTACACTAATTACAATCATCTTCAAACAGTGCCTAGTCAGGTACAGGTGACATCACCAGTTATTACGCGTACATCGCCGATTATTGGCCCCTATACTGTCCGCAATAGTCGAAATGGAGTGGTAACACCCACAACTCAAGTAGTACCTAATAACTACAATAATTCTATTTGGCAGCAACCTCATCAATATCCTTAATTTAAATTGCCTATATTCGTCAACCCGAATCTCAGTATATAAATGAAGTGCCAAGGAATGGCTACCTGAAATTTGTGGTTGTGAGTGAAGTGAATGCAAACTTATCAGATAAGACCGTATCACCAGATACCAATTTTGGAATGTGGAGAAGCGTTAGTACAGATTCCTTTGGAACTGTTTGCCGTGGAATCTCCCCATCCTTATGAAAAACTAGGCGCGCCTTATGGTGAATATTCGCCCTATTATCTGCGTCAGCGTGTAGTTGAGAATTTAATTCAAGCTCAGAATTATCTACAATTGCTGCGTCCGCATTGGCGCATTCAGATTTTTGATGCTTATCGCCCGGTAGCTGTACAGCAGTTTATGGTAGATTACAGCTTTGCTAGCGCAGTCAGGGAAAGGGGGCTGAGTGCGGTTGAGTTAACACCACAGCAAAGTCAAGAAATTTGGGCGGCTGTTTATGAAATTTGGGCTACACCCAGTCTGGATCAAAACACACCACCACCTCACAGTACAGGTGCAGCAGTGGATATTACATTGGTAGATGATGCGGGAAACGTGATAAATATGGGTTCGCCAATAGATGATTTGTCAGAGCGATCGCATCCCGATTACTATGCCAATAGTCAGCATCCAGCCGCACAACAATATCATGCTCATCGTCAGTTGTTACATGATGTCATGTTAAAATCAGGTTTTCAGCGTAACCCTAGAGAATGGTGGCATTTTTGTTACGGTGATCAAATGTGGGCTTGGTTGAATGATGAACCTACAGCCCGTTATGGGCGTTTAGTATAAAAGGGAACAGGGAACGGGGAATAGGGAACAGGGATTAAATCAAGACGCGATTAATCGCGTCTCTACAAGAGGGTGGATTTTAATCTAGTTTTTGCAACTGCGCTGCTTGAGGATCAATAATCTTTTGTCCCAAACTCGCAAATTTAACCGCCACAGATAGCTTATTTCCTGTTCCAAAAACATGAGAGATTTCACCAATACCAAAAGTTTTATGTAATACACGCTCACCAACTCGCCAATTCTGGGTAGTTGCTGACTTACTATTACCTACTGGTGCTTTTGTGTAACTTTGACGGCTTTTCCTTTGAGTAGCTAATAATTCCGGGGGTAGTTCGTCAAGAAATTGCGATCGCATGGCAGGTTCTCGTGTACCATACAAACGCCGTTCACGGGCAAAGGATAGATGTAGCCTCTCTTGGGCGCGGGTAATGCCCACGTAACACAGGCGGCGTTCTTCTTCTAAGCTAGCGGGATCATTCAAAGAACGGTAACTAGGGAATAATCCCTGTTCTAACCCTACCAAAAACACTACAGGAAATTCTAACCCTTTGGAAGCGTGCAAAGTCATCAAGGAAACAGCAGCTTGTCCTTCTTTTAAGTTATCTAAATCCGAACTCAGGGCGGTACTTTGCAAGAAGGCTGTTAAAGAAACATCCTCACTTTCTTCTTGAAATTGCTGCACCGCATTATATAATTCTTGGATGTTTTGAATTCTGTCCTCTGCTTCGTCTGTACCTTGATTTTGTAAATCCTGCACGTAGCCAGAATCATCTAAAATTCCCATTACCAACTCGGTAACTGGAACTGTGGCTATTTCTCCTTGCCAACGACTAATCATTTGGGCAAAATTATTCACCGCTTTGGCGGAACGCCCGGCTAAGGTATTAACTGAGGTTTCATCGCTCAATATTTCCCAGAGAGTTGTGCCTAATTGCTGGGAGGCATTCATTAAATTATCAATGGTGGCTTTACCAATACCACGCCGGGGTGTATTGATAACTCGTAATAAACTGACTGTATCAGATGGATTCGCGATCGCCTTCAAATAAGCCAAGACATCTTTAATTTCTTTGCGATCATAAAACTTCATCCCCCCGACAACTGTATAAGGAATTTGATTTCTGACTAACAATTCTTCAAAGGGGCGAGATTGGGCGTTGGTACGATACAGAATCGCAAAACTACCCCAATTTAATTCCGGGTTTTGGTATTCTAAGGTGCGAATTTGTCTAATCACAAACTCCGCTTCTGCTAATTCATCGTCAGCTTTGTGACAATAAATTTGCTCACCTGCTCCCCTTGTAGGTTTGAGAATTTTATCAATACGTTGGGTGTTATTTTCAATGAGTTCGTTAGCAGCTTGCAGAATATTTTCACAAGAGCGATAGTTTTCTTCTAACTTCACCATCGTTCTGGTATCGTCATCTGGCAAACCGTCGCCGAAATCTTGCTGAAATTCCAACAATATGGTAAAATCAGCCATTCTAAAACTGTAAATAGATTGGTCAGCATCACCCACTACAAACACTGAGCGATTTTGCCAATTCCATTCACTCTTACGTTCTTCACCATTTGTTACTAACAGGCGAATTAGTTCGTATTGAGTGCGGTTAGTGTCTTGATATTCATCGACGAGAATATGACAAAATTTGTGATGCCAATAACCTAAAACCTGTTCATTTTGTTGAAATAATCTGGTAGGGACGAGAATTAAATCATCAAAATCGAGGGCGTTATTTTCTGCTAGTCTTTGCTGATAAAGATTATAAACATCAGCAATGACTCTACCGCGATAATTTGGTTGTTCTTTCTGAAATTCTTCTGGTGAAAAGCCTTGGTTTTTAGCGTTGCTGATGGCGTAACGTACAGAACGAGGTTCAAATTTTTTATCGTCTAAATTTAATTGTTTCGTGACGATTTCTTTCATTAAACTTTGAACATCAGACTCATCAAAGATGGAAAAATTACGATTCCATTTACGCCCTTTTTCGTCTTGGTATTTTTCAATATCAAAGCGCAGAATGCGAGAAAAGAGACTGTGGAAAGTGCCACACCACAAGTCTTTAATGGTATTTTTATAAACGCGCGATCGCAATTGAGTCTGTTCGTATTCTGGCAACAACTCTAACCTTTCACCATATTCTGTCATTGCCAACTGTTCAGCAAACAGTTTTTGAATCCGTTCTTTCATTTCCCGTGCAGCTTTGTTAGTGAAAGTCACCGCCAGAATATTTTCCGGTGCGACACGGTGTTTTAAAATCAAGTTAGCAATGCGGTAAGTTAAGGCGCGTGTTTTCCCTGAACCAGCACCAGCCACAACTAACAAAGGGCCGCAATAATGTTCTACAGCTTGGCGTTGGCTAGGGTTGAGTTGACTGAGAAAGTCGATACTTGTAGTCATGGTGTGAGCAGTGCTGATAACTTAATTAATAGTCATTAGTCATTAGTTATTAGTTATTAGTTATTAGTCATTAGTTTTTCTCCTCCGCTTCCTCCGTTCCCCAGTCAAGAGTCCCTAATTTACTCCTGTACTGTCAATGGTAAGTTAACTGTGAAAGTAGAACCAACTCCCGGTTGACTCTGCACCACAATTTCACCTCCCATCATTTGACAAAAGTGGCGACTGATGGCTAAACCTAAACCTGTACCACCATACTTTTTCGTAGTGGAAGTATCCCCTTGCATAAAGGGTTGAAATAACTGTTGCTGTTGAGCGAGAGACATCCCAATCCCTGTATCACTCACAGTGAAGGTAATAGTTCCCAAGGGTGCTGCTAGTGAGCAGTCTTGGATGTCTTTCTTAACTGTGAGGGTTATCTTGCCGTTAGTGGTAAATTTAGCTGCATTACTTAAAAGGTTTAATAAGACTTGCCGCATTCTAGTTTGGTCGGCGTACATTGCGCCTAAGTGTTGATCACAATGTACTTCTAACACATTACCATTTTTTTCGATGGATGGTTTGACTGTGAGGACAACGTTATTAATGAGGGTGATAATTTCAAATGTCTCTGGGTAGAGAGTCATTTTCTCGGCTTCAATTTTGGATACGTCGAGGATGTCGTTAATCAGTTCTAGTAGATGTCGTCCAGCCGAGTTGATGGTTTCTAAGTCGGTGATAAAATCTGGTGATAAATTTAGATCAGTGGCATCATCTTGTAACAGTTGACTCAAGCCGATGACTGCATTTAACGGTGTACGTAACTCATGACTGACATTAGCCAAAAACCTACTTTTGGCTTTGCTGGCGGCTTCGGCTAATTCTTTGGCTTGCTCTAATTCTTTTGTTCGTTCGGATACTCTTTCAATTAAACGATTCAGTGATTTTGCTAGTAAGCCAATTTCATCTTCTGTGGTGACGGGAGCGCGTAGATCAAAATTGGATTTGCGTGCGACTTGTTCAGCGACTTGAGTGACAGTAATTACCGGTTCAGCAATCGCCCGACTGGTGCGCCATGCTATGATAGCGGCGATCGCCACTGATACCAGCATACTCACCATCACAATTAATCTCTCAACTCCTTTGGCTTGCTCAACATCTCTTTGTCTTTTCTGCTCTTGTTGTTCAGCCGTTCTGAGGATGTTGCTCAATTTGTCTGATAGCTGCTCTAGTTGCATGGCTGTGTAGCCACGCATAACTTTCAATAACTGCGATCGCACTACAGCTACCTGTTGTGGTGGTACAGGCTGTTGGGTGTTTTGTAAGACTTGATCTATTTGCTGAACGTAAGTTTTTAAGTTCGAGGCATAATCTTGTAATAAAGCCTGTAAATTCGCACTCGTCGCCGCTAATAAATATTGAGGAGCATCTTTGATATACTTATCAAGTTTCTGCTCTATGTTCTTGGCTTTCTCTACATCCTTCAAAAAATCGGCCTTTTTACCTGGTAGCCGTTGTGAGTCTTCTAATAAAGCCACTATCTTAGAGCTATGCAGTTGCGCTCCCATTACAGCATCTTTATAATCACTCAGTAATTGTCTTTGCTCTTGAGCTTGATTAAATTGCCTAATTTCTCTTCCCCGGTAGTAGTTGGCAATCACTAATCCAGTCAGGGAGCCGAAAAATCCAATTCCAATGGCTACAAAGTAGCCATAACCAATTTTTTGATGTATGCGCCAAGAACTGGCTTTGAGTTTCCCGCGTGAGGGAAATTCTATCGTCGGGAGTTCATCTATGGATGGCTCTTTTCCTGACACGTTTTCGCCTTCTAAACTGTTGTCAACAGGGATTGGTTGTTGAGTTTGCATCCTCAAATCTCCTTATCCCTCCCGCAAAAATCACCACATCAGTATTATTTGTCTCAATACAGCAAACGGCAATTAACATTTACATTATCTACTTTTATCACCAGCACAAATAATTATTTTCTAGATAATTCGCATGACTTCATTCAATTTAATTTGTTTTGATATGAAATTTTACAAAGATTTTTTGCTGCAACCCAGACCAATTTTGTCATAACCTCTTCTTGACTATTAGAAGACGCTTAGTTAATTACACAGGTATTGCAGCCTCATTATGCTAACACTTGGCTATAGCCAATTTTAACCATTTCCTGGGGGAAGTTTGTAATATGAAAAAGTTTTTCCCCTACACCCCTAAACCCTTACACCCTTACCCCCCATTACCTACTCCTTTTTTTCAGCTAAACTCCCGGAAAATATGATGCGTAAGTCCTAATATTAGCGGATTTAGTCAAAAAAATCCTCTGACTATTAACTTTTAGCCAGAGGTTATTGAGTAATTTTTGATCATGATACTGAGGTGAGAAATAACTCTCAAAAAAGATAAATCACCTCAATTCTACTGTCTGGAATTTACTTTAGTGCCTGTGCGATCGCAGCTGATAGAGAATGGTTCACCGCTTGCTTCAAGAATTCCGCCTTATCGGTGCGTTCCCAAGGTAAATCTAAGTCATTCCGGCCAAAGTGTCCGTAAGCCGCGACGTCCTGATAAAAACGTCCGCCTCTTTCACTTGGTAAGTTGCGTAAGTTGAAGGCATGAATAATTCCCGCCGGACGTAGTTCAAAGTTCTGCTTAACTAATTCCAGCAAGGTTTGATCATCAACTTTGCCAGTGCCGAAGGTATCCAGAAAAATACTCACAGGTCTAGCTACACCAATAGCGTAGCTCAACTGGACTTCACATTTATCAGCCAACCCAGCCGCGACAATGTTTTTGGCGACATAACGAGCCGCATAAGCTGCTGAACGGTCTACTTTGGTGGGATCTTTTCCAGAGAAAGCACCACCACCATGTCGTGAATACCCACCGTAGGTATCGACAATAATTTTCCGTCCAGTCAAACCAGAATCACCTTGAGGGCCACCGATGACAAATTTACCAGTGGGATTCACTAAAAAGCGTGTTTCTTCACCAGGTTTAATCTCTATGTCATTAAACACAGGTGCCACTACAGCCGTCCACAAATCTTGTTTAATTTTGGCTTGAACTGCTGCCTCATCAGTGATATCACCGATAGTGGCTGTGTGCTGGGTGGAAATGAGAATAGTATCAATACCTACGGGACGACCATCTTCATAGATCACGGTAACTTGGGTTTTACCATCAGGACGAAGATAGGCTAACTCTCCTGTTTTACGGACTGCGGCTAATCGACGGGCAATCCGGTGTGCTAAACTCACAGGCAAGGGCATCATTTCAGGGGTTTCGTTACAAGCAAAACCAAACATAATCCCTTGATCACCAGCACCGATAGTGTCAAATATTTCATCACTATCTTGTTGGCGGGTTTCGTGAGCAGTGTCAACACCTTGGGCAATATCCGGTGATTGTTCGTCTAAAGCGACAATTACACTGGTACTGTTGGCAGAAAAACCATTATCAGCATCAATGTAGCCAATTTCCGCAATTTTCTTGCGGGCAATATTCACATAATTGACGTTGGCTTTGGTAGTGATTTCACCAGTGATTAGCACCAAGCCAGTATTTACTACTACCTCAGCCGCCACACGGCTAGAAGGGTCTTGTGTAAGTAAGGTATCTAAAATCGTATCAGAAATCTGATCGCAGATTTTATCAGGATGACCTTCGGTAACTGACTCGGAGGTGAATAAGTAGCGTTGAGTCAAAGAGTATTCCTCCTTTAAAAGTATTTTCACTGACTGAATTAGTGCAGCTACTAATTACTGGAATCATAACAATATTGACACATTCAGTAGTTATTGTTTTCTGCTTTCACCAAAAACCTTTAAAATCTTACAGCCTTTGCTCTGAGTCAAATTATCCAAAAAAAAGGAGTGCTGTCAGCACTCCTAACATTTTTGACACAAACACTGCTGTTTTAAACGTTAACTGCTAGCTTGGCTTCGTTTGCTGTTAAACGTTCGTAAGTAGCACGCATTTTCAAACCTGTAAGCACTTGGAATAAGCCAGTTCCATTGTTGGAACCTGGATACTCCCGGTGTTGGAGTAATAAGTGAGTCATCTCACCTTGATATTTAGTAGAGGTGTGGCTCAGATGAGTTTCGATGTAAATTACTTCTTCTAGGTTGTCAAATTGACCGTCTACCTCTAGAACTGACACATAACGACCGTAGTAAACATCGGAACCGTAGTAAAGTTGCATACCGGGGTAGGAACAGGTCAGCTTACGTCCACAAGGTGTCCAGTGGATAGTTGAGCCTTCATCAAACAGGTAAGTTGGCTCAAAGCCTTCTTTTCCTTCCCGTTGTAGCATCCGTACCCGCAATACTTTGCGTTCTGTATCGTTTTTGATCAGGTTGGTGGGCAATACTTGTAGCACCACATCGGCGAATTCTCTTTGTGGTTCAATATATTTTTGGAAATCGGGTTTGCGGGAGTTGATGGCGGCAAGTACATCTTCGTAGCGATGGCCACGTTCTGCCATGTCACGCTGGATTTTCCAAGCAATTTTTACTTCGTCGCTGATGTCGAAGTAAACGCTAAAATCAAGGAGCGATCGCACCCGTTCATCATATAGCGGATGTAGACCCTCAACCACTACAATATGATTCGGCTCTACGATTTCCGGTGGATCGATCTCGCCGGTTTCGTGGTTATAAATCGGCTTATTAATCGCTTGACCTTCCTTGAGAGCTTTGATTTGCTCATACATCAAATCAAAGTTGTTTGCCCTGGGGTCAAGTGCAGTAATACCAGTTTCTTTGCGTTGCTTACGATCCAAACAATGATAGTCATCTAAACAGATGACTGTCATCAACTCTTCGCCAAACAAATCTGTCAACCGACGCAAAAACGTAGATTTACCGCACCCAGAGTCTCCGGCTACTCCAATCAGTACCACGCGTTCCGGCTTACTTGTCATAAATCTCCTCTAAATACTAAATGTGTCATCAATAATTTTTCACAGCAGAGTGTGAAGCCAGGAGTTTACCCCTTTGGTTTATCCTGCGTTCTTGCTACTCACCGAATATATAAGACTGATCAGACAAGTTGACAACCTGTCTTAACGGTCGTTACTCGTCTGAATATCTTTCTTTGAGAGATGGTAAGTATTTAATCCTAGTGGTATAGTTGATTTTAACAGAAGGAAGTATCCCATACAAGATTTATTGTCAATAGAATCTCATGCTTGACCAAATACACTGATCATCGAGTTGGGATGGTCAAAAATTCCGTCCTCAATACTTACCAATTAGGTAGCTATTCTAATTGTTAATTGCCTTATATGATTAAACCTATAAGGTATAATTTTATCTAGGCGGAAAATTTGCCAAATATGCCAAAATTTTAGGTTTGGGCTTTAGTGTGGCTCAATAGATGAAAGTTGGAATCTATCTCAAGCATGAGTTAGTCTATGAGATTACCAACTAACGGCAAGGTTAGCATCAGTAATCATAGAATGGTAACGGTAGAGGTTGACAGATGTTTCACTTCACGTAAAACTAAGTGTAGCTGCTGATATTCAGTCTTCTTATACAATTAATGTTTGTTAGCTGGTTTGAGATCCTAGGAGTGGAATGAGCCATCACCAGGAAATCTCAGCAGCAAAAGCATAAATAAGAGACTCAGGTGCTTTCAAAGTGTTAACTAATGCCCACTCAAATTAAAAGCTGGTGTAGCAGCAGCTTTTGAAGGCTAAATTAACATGGGTTAGTACCAATTGAAATTGCCTTCTGATGTTGTATAACGCGGCATCTTGCTCTTGACAGAGATAAAGGCATGGGTATTTTTTTACGAAAAAAAAGATTAAATTGACACATTATTAACATTCTCCAAGTGACTTATCCTTTACCGTAGTAGGGGAACAGGTGTGTTTATTACTATGCCTACACGTTCTTGGGGAGTGTACTAATGCTAGGTGTTAGTTGATAACACCAGTTTCTCAGATCGCTAGTTTTAGCTACCGGAAATCCGATAAACTAAAGCTGACTTGTGATGGGAAAACTTTTTTGAGAAAAGGTTAAGTAAATTTCGGAGTGGTAGAAAGAATGTACAACCAAGGTGCTTTTGAAGGTGCTGCCAACACAGAATCAGGTAGCCGCGTCTTCGTTTACGAAGTAGTGGGTCTGCGTCAGAACGAAGAGACTGATCAAACCAACTACCCAATTCGTAAAAGTGGCAGTGTGTTCATCAGAGTGCCTTACAACCGCATGAATCAAGAAATGCAGCGTATTACTCGCTTAGGTGGCAAAATTGTGAGCATTCATCCTGCGAGTGTTCTACAGCAACTTAACGGTAACGCTGCGCCCGGCGAAACTGCTAGTAGCCAGGAAAATGGTAAAGCCACACCTGTGACAGCAAAAAGTGAGGAGAACGGCTTCGCTCAATCACCAGCTGAACAACAGCAAAAGAACAAAGACAACAAAGGCAACACCATGACTCAAGCGAAAGCAAAAAAAGCACACGCTGACGTTCCTGTTAATACTTATCGCCCCAATGCGCCATTTATGGGTAAGTGTATCTCGAATGAGACCTTGGTCCAAGAAGGCGGGATTGGTATAGTTCAACACTTAAAATTTGACCTTTCCGATGGGAATTTGAAGTACATCGAAGGTCAAAGTATTGGTATTATTCCCCCTGGTGTAGATAAGAACGGTAAGCCAGAAAAACTCAGACTGTACTCTATCGCTTCCACCCGTCACGGTGATGATGTAGATGACAAGACAGTTTCTCTGTGTGTGCGTCAGTTAGAGTATAAACACCCAGAAACCGGTGAAACAGTTTACGGTGTTTGTTCTACTTACCTGACTCAGTTAGAGCCTGGTGCAGAAGTGAAAATCACAGGCCCAGTGGGTAAGGAAATGCTGTTACCTGATGACGAAGATGCCAACGTGATCATGATGGCTACCGGTACAGGTATCGCACCTATGCGTGCTTATCTGTGGCGGATGTTCAAGGATGCTGAAAGAGCAGCTAACCCAGAGTACCAGTTTAAGGGCTTCTCTTGGTTGATTTTTGGTGTGCCTACAACTCCCAATATTCTTTACAAAGAAGAATTGGAAGAAATGCAGCAGAAGTATCCTGATAACTTCCGCTTGACTTACGCCATCAGCCGGGAACAAAAGAACCCCGAAGGCGGTAGAATGTACATTCAAGACCGTGTGGCAGAATACGCTGATGAATTGTGGCAATTAATCAAAAATGAAAAAACTCACACCTACATCTGCGGTTTACGCGGGATGGAAAATGGTATTGATGCGGCTTTGACTGCTGCTGCTGCTAAAGAAGGTGTAGTCTGGAGTGATTATCAAAGAACCCTCAAGAAAGCCGGCCGTTGGCACGTTGAAACATACTAAGTTCGTGATGAGTTATTAGTCGTTAATCAATAGCTGATTAGACTAAGACAACTGACACAAGATAATCTGTAGGGTGGGTGAATAACTCGCCCTACAATTGTTATTGGTGAAATTGGGTGCAAGCTTGTGGGCGTAAAGCTGGGAATTTTAGGATTAGGTACGGTAGGGACGGGAACGGTGCAGTTACTACAAGATGCGCCTGGCCGTCACCCATTGTTACAAGAAATTGAAATCTATCGCGTGGGTGTGCGATCGCTTGATAAACCCCGTGATGTTAATTTACCATCGGAGGTAATCACAACAGATTTAGAGTCAATTGTCAATGACCCAGAGATAGATATAATTGTGGAAGTGATGGGCGGATTAGAACCAGCGCGATCGCTGATGTTGCAAGCCCTGAAAAACGGTAAACACGTTGTCACCGCCAATAAAGCCGCCATTTCTCGCTTTGGGGCGGAAATTTTCACAACTGCCAATCAAGCCGGGTTATACGTGATGCTAGAGGCGGCTGTGGGTGGTGGCATTCCGGTAATTCAACCATTGAAGCAAGCTTTAAGCGTCAACCGCATTCATACCGTGACTGGTATCATCAACGGTACGACTAACTACATCCTCACCCGGATGCAAACCGAAGGTAGTGATTTCGCTGATGTGTTGGCGGATGCTCAACGCTTAGGCTACGCTGAGGCTGACCCCACCGCCGATGTTGACGGCTTAGATGCAGGTGATAAAATCGCCATTTTAGCCTCCTTAGCCTTTGGGGGACGCATTCGCTTAGAGGATGTGTATTGTGAAGGCATTCGTCAAGTTAGTCAAACTGATATCGCCTATGCGGAAAAATTGGGCTTTGTCATTAAATTACTGGCGATCGCCACCAATCGCGTCAGCGATACCTCAGAATTATCTGTGAGAGTTCATCCCACCTTCGTCCCCAAGGTACATCCTTTAGCAAGCATTAACGGTGTTTATAACGCCATTCTTGTAGAAGGAGAACCCATCGGTCAAGTCATGTTTTTCGGCCCTGGTGCGGGTGCGGGTGCTACTGCTAGTGCGGTGACTTCCGATATTTTAAATCTAGTAGCCGCACTCAAAAGCAATACAGCCGCCCCCAATCCCCTGTTAACCTGTAGACATGAGGATTACTCGCAAATTGCCCCCATATCCCACCTTGTCAGCCGATTTTATGCCCGATTCCTCACCAAAGACCAATCGGGTGTCATTGGTAAACTCGGTACTTGTTTCGGCAATCATTGTGTCAGTTTAGAGTCAATTGTCCAAACAGGCTTTCACGGCGAACTAGCAGAAATTGTAGTGGTGACTCACGATGTCCGAGAAGGCGATTTTCGCCAAGCTTTGGCAGAAATTCAAAGTTTAGAAGCAGTCGATAGTATCCCTAGCATCCTGCGAGTATTGTAAATCTGTTGTAGGGTGCGTCAGAGGAAATAATTTGGTCAAGCACAGATTTTCTACATCTGACGCACCCTACCGTCCCGCTAGTAACTGCATAAAATCTCAAAATGGTCAAGCAAAATGCTTGACCATCTGATTGAGAATGTATACCCGGTAGTAGACTCAGAAATTAGCTTTCTGAACCATCTTGACCCACTACTTGGGATTTCAGGGTTGTAATCTCATTGTTTAACTCTTGTCTGGTTGAAGCTTTGAGTAAGTAGCGATAAACAAACCAAGCAGAGTAACCAATACCAATCAACTCAAAAGTTGGTGCTACCAAAGGAATATCATTTAAAGCATCCAATACTGCCAAAAGTATTCTGACAGCAACTAATGCACCGACAATTAAACCAACACTGACAAGGGGTTGTTTATATTGATTAAAAAAGTTGCTGACGTAATCAGGCAGAGTTCCTAAAAATTGAGAAACTTGTTCTCCGTATTTTAACCATTGCTCTTGAGACTGTACAGGAGGCTGGAGTTTAGTAATAGTTCCTGTTTCGTTGTTGATATCTGGCACTTTTGCCTCTTGGGACTGGGTTTGAGCGAATTCCGGTTCTTGCATTTTCACTTCCATAAATTTGACAGTTGAGGTTCTCTCATCCGGACAATTACAACCAAAAGGCTGTTGATTAGGCAATGCACTCTTGCATCAAACTGAGTTGAGGAACTAGGTGTAATGTCCTATAACCATAATTGCCTTCTCACACCTACTGCATCAACTACAAGGTAGACAGTCGGCAAATGAAAGTCAGAAGGCTACAGAATATGATAAAATCAGTCGCTTTCTGAGTGTTGCTGTTGTGAATCAACTGAAGTCCTCAGATTGTCATTATCCTCGGTTGTGTCAGTTGCTGATCATCGTACTCAATTAAAGTACAGATCATGCCAAAATCACTCCATTTCTCATTTATACAAGCACAAACCCTGATTTCATCTGATTATTAAAGCTATCTTAAGCCGTGTTCGTCAATTACGGTATTGATTTTCGCTACCAATAATTAATAAAAATTAGTATTGTTATCATTTCCCAACATAATCGCCAACCAAGTCATCGACTTTATGGCGTGCAAATGTACTATTATGGGAAAATGCGATCGCCTGTTATCGTGAATCAATACTTCAGTCTTGGCGGATTACAGTTTTGTGAACTACTCCAACTAAGCTGACGCTATAGTTGGAGTTTCCAACTTCACGGAAGATTGCCTCATCTTGGATTTGCGTCCGCGAATTGGTCTTACATCCTCTCCATTGGCGTTAGCCTCCCCCGTCCCAGAGGAGGACAGCATTCTGATGCCTTCTGCTCTAATATTTATCGCTGCATTACCATCTCTATGGTGATGAGTACCGCAGCTTGGGCAAGTCCAAGTTCTCACATCTAGTGGTAACTCCGAAATTTGACAATGACAATTAGAGCAAAGCTTGGAACTAGGGAACCATCGATTTATTTCTATCAACTTTCCACCACTACGTTCTAATTTGTAGCTTAGGAAATTTACAAAGGTTCCCCATCCAGTATCAGATATCGCTTTTGCTAGTTTGTGGTTACGAACCATGCCCTTGACGTTGAGGTTTTCGACTACTACCACTTGATTGTTATTAACTATCTTTCTAGACAGTTTGTGTAGGTAGTCTTGACGGACATTGCTAACTTGTTCATATACCCTAGCGACAATCTTGTTAGCCTTTCTACGACGATTGCTACCTTTGTTTTTCCGTGCAGCAATGCGTTGTTTTACAGCTAGTTTTTTCTCGTATTTAGATAAATGTTTTGGGTTTGAATATTTGTGAACCTTACTACCATCATAGGTAACAGCAAAATCCTTGATTCCCAAATCAATCCCAATAACTTTACCCTCACTGGTAGAGGTAGGATAATCACCCTCATATTCCATCAAAACCGAAGCATAATACTTACCCGACGGACATTTACTCACAGTTACCGTTTTGATTATTCCATCAAGCGGCCGATGCATTTTTGCTTTGACAACTCCTAGCTTGCCGGGAAATTTCAAAGCATCATCAACTTGCTTGACTTTCTGTGGATATTGAATTGATTGGCGATGATGTTTTGATTTGAATCTAGGGTATTTTGCTCTACCTTCAAAAAAGTTTTGATACGCACGGCTTAGGTTGAGACTCACGGACTGTAAAACTTGTGAATAACAATCCCCTAGCCATTCAGTTTCTTTCTCTTTCTTGAGTTTTGGTAATAAAGAATTTAATCCAGACTGAGACAAGCCTTTGCCAGTCGCTTTATAGGTTTCAATACATCGATTCAACCCATAATTCCACCACCAACGCGCACATCCAAAGTGTTGAGCTAACACCTTAACTTGCCCGTCTGTGGGGTATAACCTGACTTTTACAGCTTGTCGTTTCACTTAGATTTCTCTAATTATCGACCTATTACTATTATATACATATTGCAGTAATACCGTACAGAAAATATTTGGCTACTCCTCATACATACCGTCCTTTATCAACCTTGCGGTTTATTTCACTCAGATATGTAATCGTCGTAGCCCGGCTTATATCCCCACCTAACATTCATATAGGTGGGGACTTACGCCGATTTGGTTAACTTGGTTTAAATGTTTATAAAAGGATGTGAGAGATTGAGATCAGATTACACCCAATTCTCTCACCCTATTTTTTGTTTCTTTTAAGATTAGCTGACTCAGTTGACTCTAATCCCAATCGGGAATTTGTGTCGCATCTTCGCCACCCACACCGATAGCAGTGTTATAGATTTCTGCATCAGTTATGGTTAGGTTTTCCATTGATGCGCCATACACGTTGGAATCAAATACATGGGCGCGGGTTATGTTGGCGTTGTTCAGATTCGCCTTTTTGAAGTTGACGTTAGTCAGAAAGGCGGCGGTGAGATTTGCTCCTTTCAAGTTAGCGTTAGTCAAATCAGCACCTTCCAGGTTAGCACCTTCCAGGTTAGCACCTGCTAGGTTAGCTCCTCGTAAATCAGAACCGATTAAATGAGCACCACTGAGGTTCATGCCTGATAGATTACACCCGATACATTCCCTAGTTGATAGTAGTCTTTGTAAATCTTGCGGATTGCCAGCTTTGACTGAGTTGACAAAAAATAGGGGAGTGGCTAAGGCAACAGCTGCTAATAGCTTGATTTTCATAATTGTCCCCCTTAACATTTTCTTAGTGTCCGTTCTTTTCCTCACGCTTCTATTATCTCATGAAATTGCTAAACAATGTTGATTTAAATCACAATTTCCTATTTATGGAACATAGATGTAATCATCAGGTTAAACATCTGATTATCTCGGCTTTCTCACTCTAATTAATCAGAATTTAGGCATAAATACCTGAAAATAATTTAATATGAAATCTTGTTAAGAAAATGTATCTAGTGATATATTTTTTCATGGCAAAACCTTTCAGTATTTACCATGAAAAACTCTTTCCCATGTCTCGATAAAATTGTATGTTAATTTACTAAAAACTCTCGGATATACTGGTTAACTAACTCTGGTTTTTCTTGTTGTACCCAATGTCCACAATCGGGAATATACTTAATTTGGAGATGTCTGACATAGTTAGAGGTGTGATATGTCAGTTCTTTTCCTAAAGCTGTATCATTTTCACCCCAAATCATCAGTATGGGAACCTCTAAAATGCCCCAATCTTTCTGAAATAAGAAGCTGGAGAAAACATTACGGTAATAGTTCAACATGGCTGTGAGTGCGCCACGTTTGGCAGCAGCATCTTTATAAGCATCTATATCAGCAGGTGTAAAAGCACTTTTATTAATTGCTGTCCCTGAAAGTATGTTTTCAATTGCTTGATAATCTGAAGATTGTAGTGATAATTCTGGTAGCCAGGGTAGTTGAAAAAAGAAGATATACCAACTACGTAGTAACTGTTGAGGAGTGGATAAACCTTGGGCGAATTTAGCAGGGTGAGGCAAATTGAGAATAATTAAACGCTCTACCATGAAGGGATGAGCATAGGCAAAATTCCAGGCGATCGCACCACCCCAATCATGTCCGACTAAAATACAACTATCGTGTCCTAATCCCTGAATCACCCCTGCAACATCTTGAATCAATTCATCCATCACATAGGCTGATTGCTCTTTTGGCTTATCACTATCGTTATAGCCACGTAAATCAACGGCTACCACTTGAAAATCGGCAGCAAATTCCGGGATTTGATGCCGCCAGGAGTACCAAAATTCAGGAAAGCCATGTAACATCAGCATTAAACGCCCTGTTCCTTGGGTGACATAGTGGAGTTTCACCCCGTTAGTATTGATATAACCGTGCTGCAAAGAATTTTCAACTATAGACATAGGTGTAAAAGCTGTTAATCCTCACTTGTTAGTGTCCGTTGCACCTAACATTTATCGGCGTGATTTTTCGAGTGATCGAGCGATCGCAGATAAACTGGTGAAAGAACAGTTTTGGTTTTTGCACAAAATACAGAGGACAATGTTTGTGGAATCTCGACAGCAAATAGAACAGGTGATCAAAACTCTGCAAGAGGATTTACCCACACTGTTTGAGAAAGATATAACTTATGACATATACACAAAAGATATTTATTTTCAAGACCCTGTAAATAAATTCCAATATAAATTTAACTACCGAATTATTTTTTGGACTTTACGATTTCACGCGAAGCTATTTTTTACAGAAATCTACTTTGATTTACATGAAGTTTATCAGTCAGCCGCAGACACAATTACAGCTAAATGGACAGTCCGGGGTGTGTTGCGTGTTCCCTGGAAAGCACAGATTTTTTTCAATGGTTATTCAACTTATAAACTCAACGAAGATAATTTGATTTATCAGCATATTGACACTTGGGATAGGAAACCAGGTGAAATTCTGCGTCAGTTTTGGCAAAAAGGAGAAATTTATTAGTTATTAGTTATTAGGCAATAATAGTATGATTTTCCAGCCCACTTTGTCAATGTATTTGGTCAAAATAGCCAATAGTTAACATTTCAGTTTGGGGATTTTGGCAGATGGCAGAACCCCAATTTATGGAAGATAATGGGGTAATAATTGCCTAATTATGGTTAATAAAGTCATATCTTGCACCTTTCTCAATAAGCGTCAGGCGATGCACATCCAATGACATAAAGCTAAGGCTTTCAGCCAATTGCCAGCAATGCCCACCCTACAAAAATTATCATCAAGGAACAGGTGCAAGATGTTGGTCAAGTTATTTTTCAGGCTTTGGTAATTGACCTTGAGAACAACGGTCAAACCATTCCTGATATTTTTTTTGGTATTCTTCATTGTCTACAGAAATTGATACTACCACCTCCTGACAGCCGTGATTGCGTTCTAGAGCGATCGCATTCAATAATAAACTAGCAATTTTAGGTGAAACAAAGCGACCGTTAACAGTTAAACCACTCAATTGTCCATTAAATTCGGGTCGGTCACTTTCCCTTAACTCCACCCCTGTAATTTCTCCCTGGCTTAAATCAATTTCTGCCAATTGTTTATGGTCTGGGGTAATTTGTTCGACAATCAGTTTCTCCCGTCTTACAGGAACTTGCACCATTTTAGTTTCGATGGCTTTGCGAACAATTACCTCACCAATTTTATGCTTGCTACTGTCAACTAATAGCTCTTCCTCAAGTAAGCGAACAAGTTTATCTTCCTCAGAGTTGTTCACTTTTGGTTCTGGTGTTTCTGGAGCTAAATACTCAGGCATATCAATTGTTTTTACAGTAATCTGGTATTGAATAATTTTCAGTTTATGAGGACTTACGCAACTGAGATTTTCAGCTATGAGTAAGGATTTTAGTCATGATTTACTTGGCGTAGTCTCTTAAAGAGAGGACTAAAGTCTTCACTACCAGTAATTAAACTTGTGCTTTCACTTGCGTAAGTCCTGAGTGATTAACGTTTAACGTTCCTCAACAGGAAGATTAGGAGCATTTACGTCTAACTCTTCACGGCGTACAGTATCTTCAGCTTGAACAGTTTCTTGATCTACAACTTTTTTCACTCTGACTTCTTCCCGCAAAACAGCTTCTTTGCGAATATCAGGGGTTTCTTCATGAAGTTCTACACGAGCAACTTCGCCTTCACGGAAGTTTGCTTCTCCAGGAGAAACAACAGTACCAGCATCTTCTGGTGTGACACGTTCAATCACCACTCGTTCTTTTTCCACTGGTACAACAACTCTGGCTGTTTCAGTTTCAACGTGCTTACCAACCGCTACCTCTCCAATTTTCTCACGGCGTTTGTTAGCAACCAACCGTTCTTCGTACAATCTCAGAGTGTCATGGTGTGGCTGATGGAGTCCATACAAAGCAGGTTCATGCTCGTATTTATAGGTATCGCGGGTGTAAGATGTAGGTGTTGCTTGGGCAGTTGTCCCTGTGAGTCTAGAGGATTCTACAGGTGTTGATGTTTCTAAACCAGTGGTGGTGTAGCTGGGACTGCGATAGACTCCCCGTACCTGTTCTTCATAGTCGTAGTCAAGACCTGCACGTTCGGTAAACTCTGGTAAATCTTCGGCTTGCTGTCTTGTCATACCAATGGCATAAACGCGGTTGCTGCTATTGTCAATGCGGGAGCGACCAACTGGTAATAAAACCTTCTTGCCAAAAATCCAAAAACCTAAGTCAACGACTAAATAGCGAAAATGCCCATCTTCGTCTACTAAAATGTCACTAACTGTACCAATCTTTTCGTCAGTTCCTTCTGTGTAGACACCAAGACCTTTGATATCATCACCTTGAAATGTATCGCGGTAATTTGGATCAAATTCTTCTAATTTGTAAAGTACCATGTTATTTCACCTCAAACTTTTTATAAAATGACTCCTAATACAAAAGTAAAGATTTGTATGTAATTTTCCCTCTTTCGCTCGAATGAATTTGCTTAAATCAGCAATATCTTAAGTTATAGATTGAAATAAAATTTAGAAAATTGAGTAATGGCTGATGTTATCTTCATAAAAAAATCATATCTGGCACTGACCCTATTTCCAGCTAAAGAATAAATTCTTGGGCTAAGAGAGTCAAAGCTGTTAAATAAAACTCAAATACAGCCCTAGTCAGATTTATCTGACTGTAGATATTAGCCTAGTAAAAATCTAATTGTTTGGCGGTAAAATTGGGTAGGTGCAAGATATGAGTTATGACTGATTTTTGACAAACATCTGATTACATAGTTTCCGGTTGCGAAACTTTGGTTTCATTCATCAGTAAATCGCCTTGTGTATTTATATCTAATTCTTCGCGTCGAATCGTATCCTGTGCTTCAACTGTGTCTTGTTCTACCATTTTTCTCACCCTAACTTCTTCGCGGACAAAGGCTTGTTTGCGTATTTCAGGTGTTTCTTCGTACAATTCTATTCTTGCTACTTCTCCCGCTTGAAATTTTACTTCTTTTGGATCTACTATTGTTTCTCCTGTCTCGGCATTTTTTGGGGCAACACGTTCAATTAATACACGTTCTTTCTGCACTGGGACTGTGACTCTGGCAGTTTCGGTTTCAATGTGCTTACCAACTGCTACTTCTCCAGTTTTAATTCTCTGTTTATTAGCAATCAATCTTTCTTCGTAGAGTCTAAAAGTTTGATGATATGGCTCGGTTAAACCATATAGTGCGGGTTCTTTTTGGTAGCTATATGTCTCGCGATCATAAATCATTCCGCTAGTGGGAGAACGAAATACACGACGGACATTTTCTTCGTAATCTTCATCAACAGTTATGCTTTCGTTATACTCTGGTAAATGTTCTACTTGTTGTTTACTCAGTCCGTCAACATAGACACGTTTGGCAGGATAATTAATACGAGAAAGACCAATTGGTAGTAAGATATTCTTACTTACAGAATCTACTGCTGTGTGAATAACTAGATAACGAAAACGTCCGTTTTGGTCAACTAAAGCGTCAGCAATTGAGCCAACTCTGACTCCACCTTCTGTATAAAGGTCTAAAGCTTTAACATCATCTCCACCAAAGGTTTCTCGGTAGTTGGGGTCAAATTCTTCGAGTTTATAGAGAGGCATACACTATTCCTTTTTTGTTAAAAAACAATATCTATTTATCAGCCTAAAAATGTTTTGTCTCAATTCCCTCTGGCTGACGACTGAATTGTTGTGATAGGGAGTGAGGAA
>NZ_CAWMSA010000032.1:0-6761 GCF_963870205.1 Anabaena sp. CA = ATCC 33047
GACACCCTCGATGGCGGTAGTGGTAACGACGTACTCATAGGTGGCTCTAGCAACGACAGCCTCTATGGCGACGCAGGAGATGACAGCCTCTATGGGGACACAGGCAGCGATACATTAGATGGTGGTTTCGGCAACGATCAGTTGTATGGAGGAGCGCAAAGCGATCGCCTCCTTGGTGGAGATGGTAACGACCTACTCAGAGGTGGTAGTGAAGACGACACCCTAGAAGGGGGATATGGTAACGACACCCTGAATGGCGATGACGGTAACGATAGCCTCGACGCTGGGGGGAACTTTGACACCCTGTGTGGTAGTAGTGGCAACGACACCTTAAATGGTGGTGATGGCCTAGATACTGCCGACTACACTCCAGTGAATCGCCGACTCATTCTCACAGCTATTGACCGCATCGACAAAGATACCTTTGGTCAAGACCAACTGATTAGCATTGAAACAATTATTGCCAATAGCAATATCAATCATCACCTGATTGATGCCACCTCATGGGGAAACAATGCCAGCATCCATGTGAATCTACAAACCCAATCTTTGACTGTCACCGACAACACTGGTGTCCAGAGTCTGAACGTCATCAACTTTGATCATGTCAATGGTACAAATGGTGATGACAGGATGACTGGCGATACTCAAAGTAACCAAATATCTGGCAATGGTGGAGATGACACACTCCGAGGTAGTAGTGGCAACGATACCTTAGATGGTGGTACAGGCAATGATACTGCTGATTACAGCCAATTCGGTGAAAGTATCACTTTCCGAGGGACTAGCACAGTCAACAAAGGTAGTCGTGGTACAGATCAACTCATTGGTATAGAAAGAATTTTGGCTGATGCGAGTACAGCCAATAACACTATTGATGTTTCCTGGTTAAGCAACATTACATCGATCAATGCCAATCTGGAAGCTTCTATTGTCACGATTACAGACATCAATGGTTCTCAAACTTGGACTGTCGGCAACTTTGATGATGTCAAAGGCACAAATCAAGCTGATACTCTCACAGGTGACTATCAAGATAACCAATTATTTGGCTATGGTGGTGATGACATCCTCAATGGTGGATTTGGTAACGACACCCTCGATGGCGGTAATGGTAACGACTTACTCAGAGGCGGTTCTAGGAATGACAGCCTCTATGGAGACGCAGGAGATGACAGCCTCTATGGGGACACAGGCAGCGATACATTAGATGGTGGTTTCGGCAACGATCAGTTGTATGGAGGAGCGCAAAGCGATCGCCTCATCGGTGGAGATGGTAACGACCTTCTCAGAGGTGGAAGTGAAGACGACACCCTAGAGGGAGGATATGGTAGAGACACTCTAAATGGAGATACAGGCAACGATAGTCTAGACGGTGGGGAGAATGATGACACTCTGTTTGGTAGTAGTGGCAACGACACCCTCAATGGTGGTGATGGCAAAGATATCGCCAACTACACTCCAGTCAATCGCCGACTCATCCTCACAGCTATTGACCGCATCGACAAAGACACCTTTGGTCAAGACCAACTGATTAGCATTGAAACGATTATTGCCAATAGCAGTGTCAATAATCACCTGATCAATGCCACCTCATGGGGAAACAATGCCAGCATCAATGCTAATCTACAAACCGGAACTTTGACTGTCAGCGACAACACTGGTGTCAAAACTGTAGGTGTGGTTAACTTTGATCATGTCAATGGTACAAATCTTCAGGACATCATCATTGGCGACGCTCAAAATAACCAACTATCTGGTAATGGTGGTGATGATACACTCGGAGCTAGTAGTGGCAATGATACCCTAAATGGTGGTACGGGTAATGATACTGCCGATTACAGCCAATTGCGTCAAAGTATCACTTTTCAAGCCAGTAGTACAGTCAACAAAGGTAGTCTTGGCACTGATCAACTGATTGGCATAGAAAAGATTGTGGCTGATGCGAGTACAGTCAATAACACCATTGATGTTTCCGCTTTGAGCAACATTACATCTATTAATGCCAACCTAGAAGCTGAAACTGTCATGATTACAGACAGCAATGGTTCTAAATCTTGGAATGTAGTCAACTTTGATGATGTCAAAGGCACAAATCAAGCTGATACTCTCACAGGTGACTATCAAGATAACCAATTATTTGGCTATGGTGGTGATGACATCCTCAATGGTGGATTTGGTAATGACACCCTCGATGGCGGTAGTGGTAATAATACCTTAAATGGAGGAGAGGATTATGATACAGCTGACTATAGTCAAATCGGACAAAGTATCACCCTCTTACCGACAGGAGTGATTCAAAAAGATGGCGGTCTTGGTCAGGATCAATTGAGCAAAATAGAGAGAATTGTTGCTGATTCCAATGCAGCTAGTAACATGATTGATGCTTCTACAGCAGATATCAACACATCAATCAATGTGGATCTTAACTATCAATTTTTAGATGTAGTTGGTCTTGATGGTATTCAATCATTCGCAATAGAAAACTTTGATCATGTCAAAGGTACAAATCAAAACGACTATATTTTTGGAGATAGTCAAGATAATCTGTTCCTAGCCAATGGAGGGGATGATTTTATTGATGGTTTGGAAGGTAATGATACTCTCAATGGTGGCAGTGGCAATGATTATATGTTGGGTTACTTCGGTAATGATTCCTTAATTGGTGGCAGTGGTAACGACACTCTCTTGGGAGAAGATGGTGATGATATCTTAATAGGTGGTGATGGAGATGATTCTTTAAGTGGTGGCAGTGGTAACGATATTCTGACTGGTGGTTTTGGTCAAGATACATTTGTCTTTGATAGTTTATTTCAAGGTGTTGCTATCATCAAAGACTTTAATGTTAGTGAAGGTGACAAAATCCAGATTTATGAATTCATTTTTGGCAGTTCTAACGTTAATGACTTTTCTTACGATGCGTCTACTGGCAATTTGTTCTTTCAAGGAACTCAATTTGCTACGCTGGAAAATCAGCCAATTGATTTTTCAACTACTTTGCAGATTGAATTCTTCTAAACATGAGCCAACTAAAGTGTAGATTGACCCAACACAACAACGGCATTTTGTCCACCAAAGCCAAAGCTCAAACATAATGCTTGGCGGATAGGACTGTGAAGCGCAGTTTTAACTATATTTAAATCAAATTCTGGTTTATGTAATCCTACGCAGGGGGGTAAGATGTTCTGTTGCATAGCTAACAAAGTAAAAGCTACACCCATAGCTCCCGATGCTCCTAGAGTATGACCTGTAGCTCCTTTAGTGGAACTAATTGGCACTTGATGAGGAAATAGCTTTTTGATCACTTTGCTTTCTACATGGTCATTGAGTGGGGTAGCTGTGCCGTGAGTATGAATGTAATCTATATCCTGGGGTGTAAGGTGACTGCGTTCTAGAGATTGCTTAATAGCTGCGATCGCACCCCTACCTTCTAAGTCTGGCTGATTGGTATGATATGCGTCTGCTGTTAACCCAAAACCCAACACTTTACCATAAATTTTCGCTTGTCGTTGTTGTGCTAACTCTTTTGTTTCCAAGACAAACACAGCCGCCCCTTCACCTAATACCAAGCCTTCACGGTTGACATCAAAGGGGTAAGCTCCGGTTTTGGCTAAAGCACCCATTTGTTGAAACCCAGATATGGTTAAGGGTGTAATTGGTGCTTCTACGGCTCCGGCGATCGCTCTAGGACATTGCCCTGTTTGAATCAACAACGCTGCCTGAGAAATTGCCCAAATCCCTGTAGCACAAGCTGCCATCGGTGCGGAAACTATCCCCGTCGCTCCAATTTGCCTGGCAGCTGCGATCGCATTCATTTGGGGTAAAGTTTCTAACCAATTCTCTAAACTTTCTCCGCTTGTATATCTATATTGGCTGGGATATTTTGCATACATTTTCCTGGCTAAATCTTCCCAGGATGCTTGATGGCTACGACTCGAACCAATCACTACAGCACAATCAGGTAAATTTGTCAATAGACCAGCATCTTTGATGGCAACCTCTACGACATGTTGAGTCAACGCTCTCAATTTAGCTGGTTGTTCACCAATCAAACCTAGAGGCAGTGGGGATAGTTCTGGAAAAGGTTGATGCAATCTAATTCCAGACTCACCTGTAATTAATTTTTGCCAACTTTCCTCTAGGCTTTTACCCAAAGCGGAAACTAAACCGATACCAGTAATAACAATTTCAACCAATTTGAGATTTCGAGAATGGGGAATCGGGAATGGGGAATCGGGAATGGGAAATCGAGAAAACCACTGATTTCCTTCCTACTGCCTACTCCCCACTCCCCGAATCGCTATTGTGGAGTTTTGAAATTTTCAGCACCTTGAGTGACTTTCGCCGATTGAATGCGATCGCCTTGCTGAATTTTGTTAACTACATCAAAGCCGTCGGTGACATAACCAAAAACGGCATAATTACCATCTAAAAACCCTAAGTCAGCTAGGGCAAAGTAAAACTGAGAAGAAGCAGAGTCTGGTTGCTGCGAGCGCGCCATTGCTACTGCACCTTGTTTGTGTTGTAACTCTGGTGGTTTACTCACACGAGCAGACTCGAATGTTTTACCATAAATCGGTTCTTGTTCGCCTTTGGGCTTAATTTCCAAAGGAATAGAACGTTCAGTCCCAGTTTTTTCGTCAATATAACCACCAGTTCCTAGAAATTGTGGTGGAGTTTTGGGATCTTTACTTTTAGGATCGCCCCCTTGGACTACAAACGGTTGGGGATCACGGACAACTCGATGGAACATTGAATTATCGTACACACCCTTCTGCACCAAATCAACAAAGTTGCCGGCTGTAATGGGCGCATTAGTACCGTCTACTTCGATGGTGATCGGTGATCCATTAACTGTCATCACCACGGTAGCTTTGCCTTCGAGGCGTGGTAAATTTTTCATTCCCGGAATACTCTCGCTGATAGTCTCAGATACAGATGTTGCTTCAGTAGTTGTTGTGGTTGTGTCGGTCGTCGTCGATCCTGGAGCAGAATTAGAGCTAGCCTGTTTTGTAGAACAGCTTCCCAGCATCAAAGCACTGACTATCACAAGCGCAAACAATAATTGTGAAACTTTTAACCGCATTGCCAGTTACTGACTCAACCCATGTATCTTAGCCTCTTTTGGGAATTGGGCAGATAAATTCAAAATTCTCTCATTCAAAATTCAAAAAAAATTTTGGAGAAAAATTTCCCCTGCTCCCTCTGCTCCAACACCTCCCCTACAATCCCTCTAAAGGTACTTCTAAAAAGCGGGCTAATTCTGCGCCTTGAGTTTCTAACTCGGCTAAGGGTAATGGTTGACCAACTCTGGTCAAAGGTATATCTCGACGACCTTTAACACGGAGATATAAGGCGCGACGAGGATTTAAACCTTCTTTAATATCAATACGTACAGACTGTATGCTTTGAATGGGGATATCAATCTCAATTTTGCGGTTTTTGCCCGGAAATCCCCAACGAAAAATGTTAATTTTACCTGTTTCTCGATTGAAGTCGTTGTGGCCACCACCTACATCCCAGAGGATAACTAGCCACAGATACAAGGCTAAAAGCAGACCAGCAGTACCGTATAAGCCCATGACCAACCCTTGAGGTACGAATACCAGTTGAGTTGGATCGGTGACTATGAGTAGATTTACTTGTAAATAACTCGATATCCCAGCCAATAAAAAGCCTGTGGCTCCCATTGTGACAATAGTTGCCCACCAGTAGTTGCTGAACCGACGAGAACCGAGAACTTTTTGATGCAGGATGCGATCGCCTTTGCTTACTGTTGTTGATGCCGTCATTGAACTACCTTGGCCTGTGAGTGCGTGCCTTTTCTAAAAGTCTGCCATTTCTACAGGATGTCTTGCAAGCTAAATATTGGCGATTGGGGATTGGGGATTGGGGACTGGGGATTGGGGACTAGGCATGGAGCATGAATCAATTCAAAATTAAAAATTGTTGACGGTTGACGGTTGACGGTTGACGGAGAAAGAATTTTTCCCCCTGCTCCCCTGCTCCCCCTGCTCTGAAAGCTCCCTCATCCCCAATCCCCAATCCCCAATCCCCAGTCCCCAGTCCCTATCCACTCCCAAGATTTCTGAGAAAAGTTGTGTCAAATTGTTAAAATTCTGATATTGATATTATTTAATAGGTTCGTTTTCAACACTTGATTATCCTAAGTGGGTTGCGCGAAACCCCTAACAATGTGATAAGTTAAGAAGCATTAAGTTACTACAAGCTAGGTAACTAGCTCATGGTAGGTGTAACGGCATAACCCTGAGAAATGCCGACTCAACTAGGCGGTAGCATCTCAGGAACTCAGCAATTATAAACCTGCTGAGGGTGTCAAGAAAAAACGTTATTTCCTCGGAAACGTTGCAATTTTAGTAAACAGAGGATTTTAGTTAGATGACCATCGCAGTAGGACGCGCCCCCAGTAGAGGGTGGTTTGACGTACTAGACGACTGGTTGAAGCGCGATCGCTTCGTCTTCGTAGGTTGGTCAGGGATATTACTGTTCCCCTGCGCTTTCCTCGCACTAGGCGGTTGGCTCACCGGCACAACCTTTGTTACCTCCTGGTACACCCACGGACTAGCCTCCTCCTATCTGGAAGGCTGTAACTTCCTCACAGTAGCAGTATCTACCCCCGCCGACAGTTTGGGACACTCCCTACTACTGTTGTGGGGGCCAGAAGCTCAAGGCGACTTCACCCGTTGGTGTCAACTCGGTGGCTTATGGCCATTCGTGGCACTACATGGAGCTTTCGGCTT
>NZ_CAWMSA010000032.1:7009-25326 GCF_963870205.1 Anabaena sp. CA = ATCC 33047
ATGGATGGCGGCTGTGGGTATCGTCGGTATCGCACTCAACTTGCGGGCTTATGACTTCGTATCCCAAGAGTTGCGGGCGGCTGAAGACCCAGAATTTGAAACCTTCTATACCAAAAACATTTTGTTGAACGAGGGTATCCGCGCTTGGATGGCTCCTCAAGACCAACCCCACGAAAAATTTGTATTCCCCGAAGAGGTACTACCCCGTGGTAACGCTCTCTAATAGAACTGCTGTAATGGGCGGCGGACGCGACCAAGAATCCACCGGTTTTGCTTGGTGGTCTGGTAATGCTCGCCTGATCAACTTATCTGGTAAACTGCTGGGCGCACACGTTGCTCACGCTGGTTTGATTGTCTTCTGGGCTGGAGCGATGACCTTGTTTGAAGTCGCTCACTTCATTCCAGAAAAACCAATGTACGAGCAGGGCTTAATCCTGCTACCTCACATCGCCACTTTAGGCTGGGGTGTTGGTGCAGGTGGTGAAGTTATCGACACCTTCCCTTACTTCGTAGTTGGTGTACTTCACCTAATTTCTTCCGCAGTCTTGGGCTTTGGTGGTATTTATCACGCTGTTCGTGGCCCAGAAACCTTAGAAGAGTATTCCTCTTTCTTTGGTTATGACTGGAAAGACAAAAACAAGATGACCAACATCATCGGGTTCCACCTGATTATCTTGGGTTGTGGTGCATTGCTGTTAGTGCTGAAGGCAATGTTCTTCGGTGGCATCTACGACACCTGGGCCCCTGGTGGTGGTGATGTTCGTGTGATTACCAATCCCACATTGAACCCTGCTGTTATCTTCGGTTATCTAATCAAAGCTCCTTTTGGTGGCGAAGGCTGGATTATCAGCGTAGATAACCTGGAAGATGTCATCGGCGGTCACATCTGGATTGCTTTAATTTGTATCTCTGGCGGTATCTGGCACATCTTCACCAAACCTTTTGGTTGGGCGCGTCGTGCTTTCATCTGGTCTGGTGAGGCTTACCTCTCCTACAGCTTGGGCGCACTCTCCCTGATGGGCTTTATCGCTTCCGTCATGGTTTGGTACAACAACACCGTTTACCCCAGCGAATTCTTCGGCCCCACTGGCCCTGAAGCTTCTCAAGCTCAAGCTTTAACCTTCTTGATTCGTGACCAACGCTTAGGTGCTAACGTTGGTTCTGCTCAAGGCCCCACAGGTCTAGGTAAATACTTGATGCGCTCTCCTACCGGTGAAATCATCTTCGGTGGTGAAACCATGCGTTTCTGGGATTTCCGTGGCCCTTGGTTAGAGCCTCTACGTGGCCCCAACGGTCTTGATCTAGAAAAAATCAAGAACGATATTCAGCCCTGGCAAGCTCGTCGCGCTGCTGAATACATGACTCACGCTCCTCTGGGTTCTTTGAACTCTGTAGGTGGTGTGGCTACCGAAATTAACTCCTTCAACTACGTATCTCCTCGTGCGTGGTTGGCTACTTCTCACTTCGTCTTAGGTTTCTTCTTCCTCGTAGGTCACTTGTGGCACGCAGGCCGCGCCCGCGCTGCTGCCGGTGGTTTCGAGAAAGGTATTGACCGTGAGAATGAACCAGCAATGTCTATGCCTGAACTTGACTAGGTTCTCAAGTTTATTTCATCACTGACAATCTAACGCTTTTGCGGCTCTTGTTCTGACACAAGAGCCTTTTTTTACACGGAAATGGGAATGTAGATGTTCAAAACCCTTACACTCTCCCAAAGCAAAGAGTCTTGTTGTTTAAGTCCTGTATTTAAGATTTATCAGAACTTTGATGAATTCGGGCTAGACTGGCATAAACTCTGAAGCATCAGCTGATAGTTACTACATGAAGCAAAAGTCAGACTAACTGTTATTTAACCTAATTACTGATTGAGAAACTATGTTTAAAAATCTGTTAGCGAGTGTAGGCATTGGTGCAGCTAAAGTAGATACACGTCTTTTCAACAATTCTGTGATTCCTGGTGAGGTGTTAGAGGGCGAAGTCTATATTCTTGGTGGTGATGTTGCCCAGAATATTGATGATATCTACTTAAAACTCGCTACTGAGTATGAACGGGAAGTAGATGACTCAACAGTGACAGAAGAATGTGTTTTGGTTAATTATCGATTATCAGAGCGTTTTACTATCCAGCCAAACGAGGAAGTAATGATTCCTTTTTCACTGGACTTACCTTATGAAATGCCGTTGACTTTCGGAAAAACTCCAGTATATATACGCACAGGATTAGATATCAAATCAGCAATTAACCCTAGAGACAGAGACTATCTGGAAGTACGCCCTCACCCATTGATGCAGAGGGTTTTACAAGCATTGGAAAACTTAGGTTTTCAATTAAATGAAGTTGATTGTGAGTACACTCACCATTTTGGTGGCACTTATCCATTTGTACAAGAGTTAGAGTTTCGTCCTACAGGTAATTACCGCAACCACTTAGATGAATTGGAAGTGATCTTCTTTTTCAAACCAGATGAGCTAGAAGTGTTGTTGGAAATCGATAAACGCGCCCGTGGTTGGAAGGGTTGGATGGAAGAAGCTTTTGATTTGGATGAGCGATATATGCGCTTGGTTGTGACACCTTCGGATCTAGAGCAAGATTTGGAAGTGATGATTGATCAAATGATTCAAAGTCATTTAGATTAATCAAAGCTGGCAGCTTGACACAGCCACAGCAGCTAAAAAACTTTGATAAAAGGGTTTAAGTGATATGAGTGAATCAAATTTTACGGATGCTTTACGCTGGACATCGGAAGCTAAGACAAAGTTAAAAAATATTCCCTTTTTTGCCCGTTCTCAAGCTCAAGCGCGCATTGAGCAATTAGCGCGTCAAGCAGAAAAAGATATTGTTACAGCCGATTTAGTTGAGCAAGCTAGACTGGAGTTTGGACAGTAAAATCTGGGATAAATTTGACCGAATGTATCGAAATAGCGATCGCTCAATTTCTGGCAGACAGTGTAATGGTCTACAATATCAACTACACTGCTCTGCTACAGGCGATCGCTCAGTGATTCACCCACTCTAAAGTAATCTCGAAATTCGCTGTAGAACCATCTTTGACTATTAACGGGATGAGTTTACCCGATTCAATCGCAATTCCTATGCCAAATTTCACATTGGCTTTATCGGGTTTTACTTTTTGTAATGCTTGGGCAATGTCTTTTGTTATAGATTCAATAGCAGTAGTAATTTGACAAAAATCCTGCGATTGAATAATGCCTTTGCGCTCGCCAATTGGTGTAGCTTCTACTTTAATACTTGTACCATCAGCAAGTTCTAGTGAAATAATTCTGGTTTGAATTTCCATGTTGGTTCGACGGCATTATTTTGTTTAATAACATTCAAGCATCAAACCTTAACACAAATACACCTCATTATCTCAAGTTATGAATATTTATTGATAATTTTGACTGAATTAGCTACCTCCTACATTCATTGCTGCTAACATCGCCTTTTGACTGACTTCTTTATACAGAGTCTGTAAATAACTCATGACTACATCGCTGGATGTAATATTTATTACATTTTCTTCTGTTTTACTTAAAGGAATTGACCCTAATACGTCTAATATTGTCTCACTCATTGATGGCGCAATCACTACCAAAGAAGACTCTAGCGGCTCATGATATTGCCAGGAAGCATCAAGTTTCACACTGTATTGGGTGGGGGAAACTGCCTGTTGTCTATCCGGCGTGACATCTGTAGTAACTTCTAATTTCTCACCTCGTAATCGACGTAAATCGGTGATAATTTGCTCTTTAGTACGTCCCCGCAATTGAAATAATACAAAAGGGTCTTCACTGAATCTGTCGCCTAATTGATAGTAAACTGCTCCAATATGTTTACAAGGGTTGGCTTTATCAGGACAAGAACATTTACTGTGAACATCACCTAAAGTAAACGGAAACAAAGACAGCCCATTTGCTGTGAATACTTCTTCAATATTTTGGGGCATTTCTCCCGCTAATAATTTGGCAGGAAAAACCGCTTTTTTAGACATGGTTTCAATTACATATCCCCACTCTTCATCAGTAAAAGAGTCAAGGGAAAGAGATACTGTATAAGGTTCTACTTCGCTACCTTGGACTTTTGCTAATACTTTCGCGCCTTTAAATTCAATGCTTAAAACATTTCCTTGACGCGCGTAATTTCTGGCTCGTTCTAACCGCTTTTTAAAGCGATAGGAATCGAGTAATTCTAGCCATCTTTGTGACCACCATTCTCGGCTTGCTTGTAATGTTGTATTTGTCATAATCAATTATTCTTGGCGATAAAGTTGGTTTTATGGGGACTGCCTTCTAGAGATCGGATGCCTCCAAAACAGTGTTTATTTTAATATAGTCAAATAATATTCACAAAATCTTGATAAAACTCAAGACTAAAATAAGTATTCTTTCTGTTGCCAACCCTGATAGCGTCTAAGCTTTAGGAGCATATCTAAAGGAATTTGTTAAGTAACATAACATAAAGTTTTGACAAAATATAATTAGATACGTTGAAGCGTCAGATTATTTTGTATAACAATGTACAACACTGATCTACTAATTGAGGATAAGTTCAATGGGATCGTTGGGTTGGAAAAATATTTTACTCATGAGTGGTGCAGGAGCAACATTTTTGTTGTCCGCTAGCCCATCTCAAGCCGCAGTTATCAATCTTTATGATTTGACGGGGTGGGAAACAATTGGCAACGCTAGTAGCTCTGGTGGGCAAGTTTCACTCTCTAGTTCTGGAGGAGTGAGCCGTTTTAGCATAGAACAATTCCTAGAATTACCAAATCAAGCCTTGAATAGTCTTAACAGTTCGCCTACTAATGGTTCTGCTCTTAAAACCACTATTACAGTGAATGCTGGGGATGTTTTGGAGTTTGATTGGCGATTCTCTACAAATGATTACTTACCATATAACGACTTCTCTTTTTATTCCATTGGCTCCTTAGTTACAAAACTGGCTGATGTAGCTCTGGTTGGTAATTATGGCAATACTACATCTAAAACTTCTTACACCTTTGACCAAGATGGAAAATACACATTAGGTTTTGGGGTTGTCAATTCCCGTGATACAGCCGTCAATTCCACACTAACCGTAAATAATGTTCTTGAATCTGTGAAGCCTGTCCCTGAACCTTTTACTATCTTAGCTTCATTGACAACTGCTGGGCTTGGTGTAGCTTTGCGCCGTAAACAAAAGCAAGCCGCAAACAAAAGCATCGTCTAACCAGATTTTAGCTACTTCCAAGTAATATTTTACAATACAATGCCCAGCCGTCGCTTTTCACCAGAGGGCAACAGCACCTACATCATTGGGTGTAGCAAAATATATAGCATTTTCTAGTCTAATGAGGTACAAATTTATCTGCGTACCCTGCGGGTTCGCGTAGCGTCTCTGTTCGCGGAGCGTCCCGTAGGGAAAGAGAAGCAAGCTATATCTGCGTCCATCTGCGTTTAATTCTGACTGTACCTCAATTGAATGAGAATGGCTATATTGAATACGACTGGGCATTTTATTTTTGGATTCTTCTTCAAATAATTTATGATTCTGTCTCTTCTTCAATGATGGTACTGCGGTCTAATATTAGTAAGTTGCGGAGTTGGTCTGTGTCTAGTTCTGTTAACCATTCTTCGCCAGCACCTACTACTTGTTCTGCTAGTTGTTTTTTACTTTCTATCATGTCGTGGATTTTCTCTTCTAATGTCCCGGTGCAAACAAATTTATGTACTTGGACGTTCCGGGTTTGACCAATGCGAAATACTCGGTCTGTGGCTTGATTTTCTACTGCTGGATTCCACCATCTATCAAAGTGGAAAACATGATTGGCTCTGGTTAAATTTAAGCCGACACCACCAGCTTTTAGTGATAAAATCATGATTGGTGGCCCTTGGGGGTCGTGTTGAAAACGGTCTATCATTTCTTCACGTTGCTTTTTGGTGGTGCTACCATATAAAAAGAATATTCCGCGTCCGAGTTGTTTTTCTAGGTGGGGTTTGAGCAGTTTACCCCATTCGGCAAATTGGGTGAAGATTAAGGCGCGATCGCCTGATTCTAATGCTACTTCTAACATCTCTTCTAGCCGTTGCAATTTGGCTGAATTATGTTGCGCTAAGTTCGATTCTTTTAAATACTGGGACGGATGATTACAGATTTGTTTTAGCTTAATTAATAAACCTAAAATCATCCCCCGACGTTGCAATCCTTCCGCCGATTCAATCTCTGCTAAAGATGCTTCTACTACTTGTTGATATAGTGTAGCTTGTTCGGCAGTTAACCCGCAAAATACCGTCATTTCTTGCTTCTCTGGCAAGTCTTGAATAATATCCCTGTCTGTTTTCAGGCGACGCAAAATAAAAGGTTGCACTAAAGCACGTAATTGATTTAAAGACGCTGCATCACCATACTTTTCAATTGGCATCGCAAACCGCCGTTGAAAGAATTGCCGATTTCCCAAATAACCGGGATTGAGAAAATCTATAATAGACCACAATTCCTGTAGTCTATTTTCTACTGGTGTACCCGTTAACGCAATACGAAATGTAGTTTCTAATTGTCTAATTGCTTGTGACTGTTTTGCTTCGGGATTTTTCACATTTTGGGCTTCATCCAACACAATTATTTGCCAATCAACTGTTTGTAATAATTTAATATCACGATGAATTAATGAGTAACTGGTAATAAGTAAATCATGTTTTTTGACTGCTTCTTGAAACGCCTTACCTTTAGGGCGTTTATCACCGTGATACTGCATCACTTTCAGGCTGGGGGCAAATCTTTTAACTTCTCGTTCCCAGTTACCTAACACTGAAGTCGGACAAACTAATAAAGTTGGTTTTTCTAAAACATCCTGTTCTTTCAGGTGTAGCAGGAAAGCAATAAATTGCACAGTATTGTGACAGATAATATTATTAGCCACAAAATTGTGATGTTTGCTTACCTCAAAATCATAAACCCATCCTTCATAATCAATATCTTCTATACTCTTAATTTTACAATAAAATACTTGTTGTTCCAGTAGATGCTGTAAATCATGTTTTGTTAAAATCAAAGTTTCTACATCTAATTTTTCATAAGCTGCCAGGGTTGTTGTAGTCCATTTAGATGGTTTCAGTTGTTGATATTGTCGTTGAGATTCGCCGCTAATAATTCGTTCAATCTCAACTATAACTCTCTGTAAACTGTCTCTAGAGAATTGCTGCGAACCATTAATATAAACATTATTGTGCATTCCCAAATTTCGCAGAGGTAAACCTGTGTTTTTGATGGTTTGAGCTACAATATCACTCGCCGGAATACCTTCTACATTAGTGTTACCAACTCTTTCGCAAATTTCTAATAATTTTCTCTGTTTTTCTGGAACACCAAAACCTATTTCTTGCAAAAATCTGCGGGCAGAATTACCCCCAATTACACCGATATAATAGGTACGAAAAATCTGCTTACCGTTGCTAGCACGCTTTTGTTTTGGTGTAATACGTAACCAAATACTAAATCGCCGTAAAAGTGTAGATAGCTGCTCAATTAATAATGCTGATGCGGTGGCAATTTCAATACTCCGCATACTGGAAACCACAGCAGACTCAGCATCAAAATAGTGGCGCAAAAATAGCCGCACACTATTTAAATCTGCTTGCATAATCAAGGGGGGAATCGATTTTTCTGCTGACAATTTACCCCAAACATAGCCTTGATTTTCTAGAAATCGGCGATAAGCTTGGCTATTAATTCGCAGATAAGCTGCTTTATTGGGTGTACTAATAATAGTGGGATGATTAATTTTAAGATGGTAGCGATCGCCTAATTTTTGAAACGTCTCCAGCAAATCTTCTAAGACTGTAGCATCTTTTTGCGTTATGCTCAAAGCCCCAGTATTTCCCAGTTCATGACCTGCTGCAATTTGCCAAGCCAGGAATTTCACTAAATCAGGGTCTTGTGGTTTTCCATTCCACACCATTTTAGCAGGTACACAAACATAATCACCCACCTGTAATTTATTTGTCCAACCTTGATTAGTTAGCAATTTATGACGATGAGTAATAGTCACACTACTACCGTCTTCGAGTGTAATTCTGCTTAATTTTTCCCGAACTTGTTGCCGATATAAATGTCTGATTGGAGCTTGGACAATTTCCCCTGTCTCTTGATTGATAGAATTAACTAATAACTCTTGAGTTGGTGCTGTCCAAAATCCTTCCCCATCAAATCTTGTGTCTCCTGCATAAGTTTTCCAAATTGACTCGGCTGTGTGTAAAATGCCATTGATCGGGATTAATGTATCAGGTGATACGCATTTTCCCAGTCCCATATCGTCGGCGAGACACGCACCTAAACCCCAACGTTCGAGAAAAGCTAACCAAGCTGCACCTCTTTCTTGATAAGGTCGTAATTGTCCATGAAAGTTTTTCGGTGTGGGTAAAGGTGCAACAGCGCGATTATTTGTTAACGCACCAATTAATTCTTGTAATGCGCCGGATGCTTCAAAGCTGACGACTGGTAATTTTTCAATTACTTGAGTATCCCCGGTACTCAAACGTAAAGCATCTTCCAACGATAAAGACATTTGTTGTTTCCGGGAAGCAAAAAAGTTTTGGGCTGTTTTGATATCTTGGGGACGCAATTCTACCCACTCGCCGTTAATTTCTACCAATGGGCTATTTAAAGCTACCAACCTATCAAATTCGGCTTGAGAAATAGTCTGCCCACCAATAGCTAATTCCCATTGAAAATTGAGCAAACTTTGCAAACCCAAACGCCCCTGTTTTTTCTGGGAAGTTGCGGCAGAAATTTTTAAACCTAAACGGTTCGCCCAGCCTTCACGGTTTGCTAAACTGGGGGGTAAAATCACACCCAAACCGCTATCTTCAAACCGCCAAGCTACAGATTTGATAAATTCATAGGCTTGGATAGGGGTGAGGCGACAAAATTGGGGAGATGCAGTTTCTAAACTCGGTGCTAACACCGGGTACAATCGAGAAGCTAAACCCAAACCCCGTAAAAATGTTTCTTGTGGTTGGTTAATGGTGCGATTTTGATCAACTAATTGTTCAACTGGATTTTGCCAAATTGTCGCCGCATCTACTAAAAATTCCGGGTTATCAGCTGCTTGCAGAAAATATGCTAATGTCCAATCAGTTTCTTGAGATTCAGGGGTAGGTGAAAGTAACTGAAAACAAGTACGAAATTGGCTTTTGCTACTCAATTGATATTGTAGCGGCATCGTCCAGGCTTTCAGCGCGGCTTCTAGTCTTTCTACACCAATCACATCTGCATTTACAGCACCAGATGCACCAGTCAACCCTTGCAACCACTGACGCACCGCTAATGGTAAAGATGCCATTACCCTGGGTTCAAGGATTGTTTGATTTCCCATCATTTCCCGCACTTGGGCATCAATTACACTATTGAGAAATGATAAAATTAATTCTTGCGGTTTAAGCGGAAAATCTACATACATTGGTGACTGAATACATTCTCCCCCAGTCCCTTGATAAGTCCGACAAACCAATGGCATCTTCGCCGCAAACTTTTCTAAGCGAGTGCTATCTACAGCACTGTCTAGTAAAACTTGCCATTTAGCATCAAAAGTACCGTTTGCTTGCCGTTGGATAATTGGTAAAAACTTAGAACGAGCGATTAAATCTAAACTCCAACGAGCAATTTGTAACCAGAAGCTTAAATCTCCACCTAAAAAAGTATTTTCACCATTGACAATATTTAGAGGTAAATTAGTCAGAAATTTAATTGTGGTGATTGGATTGAGACAAAAACCTTCAACTCGCCAAGGCAGCAAATATTTTTCAGGATTTTTTTCAGATTCTACCGCCGCAGAATGCACTGGTGAAATTGATAATTGACTTGATTTTTTTTCTGTGAATATATGAGTTGGTAGAGCAAATGTTGGGGAATTAATTGGTAAATTTATTTCTGTGGCTTTGGCTGCTTTCGATGATGTCTTTTTTTCAGACTGAGGTAGCAAGCTAGCGATTGTCTGATGCTCTGTAAACAACCACTCGCTTAACTCAGTTGAATTCATCGAGAATGGATTTAGATAAATTTCATTGTTTCCCCAATTAATTCGTGATGCTCGCCAAGTTTCGCCCCAAATAAATAAACAACTATTTTGCTCTTTTAATAACCAACTACCGTGTAAAATTGCCATTTTTAAATTACTGAGACTACGATAAAATTATTAGATTTGTTTGAGTAATTTTTCTTATATTTTGAAGTTAATAATGCTAGCCTAGCATAATATCTACTGATTATATTAAACTAATTAATGATAAAATTTAGGATTTATACAATTCTTAAACAGGGGATACATGAGAGCATCCCTTAATAAGTAGCTCAACTTAAAAAAACGTAATACCCAGATCCCCGACTTCTTCAAGAAGTCGGGGATCTATCCCATGATCATTTTATCTTTAATTATGTTGACCTACTTAATAGGAAAATATCAGTACAAGACGAAATTTGGGCAGGAATGTCAAATATATCCGCAAAAGCAACGGCGCAAGCTAGCAGAAGTGACAGCTTACCAGAGAGGATGCGTAGAACAAGCGTGCTAGACTGCGGGGGTTTGATATCATAGTAGAGATTCTACAGGTGGCACAACTAGCTGACAGACTTCCTTTGAAGACGCTGAGTATCTATTGTGCTTGGTGTTGAGAAACTTGTTGATGTTTGTATGCAAGAGCAGTCAGCCAGAAGGCATAAATGTTAGGATTGCCACAGAGAGAGAATAGAGAAAGAGAAGGAAAAAAAGCTGAATGGCAGAAGTTGATAAGTCAATATCCTTCGATGGTAGGGATATTAGACTGAAGGTTGGCCTGTTAGCACCCCAAGCTGGTGGGTCTGTGTTGATAGAATCAGGGGATACAGCTGTTTTGGTAACAGCGACAAGATCAGCAGCCAGAGAGGGCATTGATTTTCTTCCCCTGACAGTAGATTATGAAGAAAGACTGTATGCAGCCGGGAGAATACCTGGTGGAATTATGCGCCGGGAAGGTCGTCCACCAGAAAAAGCAATTCTGACCAGCCGTTTGATTGACCGTCCCTTGCGTCCTTTGTTCCCTTCATGGCTGCGGGATGATTTACAAGTTGTGGCGTTCACTCTGTCAATGGACGAGTTAGTACCACCGGACGTATTGGCGGTGACTGGTGCTTCAATAGCAACTCTAATTGCTAAAATTCCGTTTAACGGGCCGATGGCAGCAGTCAGGGTAGGCTTAGTAGGAGATGATTTTATTATCAATCCTACTTATGCGGAAATTGAAGCCGGAGACTTGGATTTGGTAGTAGCTGGTTCCCCAGATGGTGTGATCATGGTGGAAGCTGGCGCAAACCAATTACCAGAGCGAGATATTATTGAAGCGATTGATTTCGGCTACGAAGCTGTGCGCGATTTAATTAAGGCACAGCAAGATTTAATTGCAGAACTAGGTCTAGAAATTGTCAAGGAAGCACCACCAGAAGTAGACCAAACTCTGGAAAATTATATTCGCGATCGCGCCAGTGATGAGATTAAGAAAATCTTGGCTCAATTTGATTTAGACAAAAACGCACGCGATACTGCGTTAGATGTTGTTAAAGAAAATATTGCCACAGCGATCGCCGAACTCCCAGAAGATGACCCGATTCGCGTTGCTGCTAGTACAGATAGCAAAGCTTTGGGTAACACTTTTAAAGACATTACTAAACACTTCATGCGCCGTCAAATCATTGAAGATAACGTGCGTGTTGATGGTCGTAAACTTGATGAAGTCCGTCCTGTGTCTTGTCAGGTTGGTGTCTTACCCAAGCGTGTCCACGGTAGCGGTTTATTTAACCGGGGACTAACCCAGGTATTATCCGCTTGTACCCTGGGGACTCCTGGAGATGCTCAAAACCTCAATGATGATTTGCAAACAGATCAATCTAAACGCTACCTGCATCACTACAACTTCCCACCCTTCTCAGTCGGAGAAACCAAGCCACTCCGCGCCCCTGGTAGACGGGAAATCGGTCACGGAGCCTTAGCAGAACGAGCGATTTTACCTGTACTACCACCCAAGGAACAATTCCCCTACGTGATTCGCGTAGTCTCGGAAGTGCTATCTTCCAACGGTTCCACCTCGATGGGTTCGGTGTGCGGTTCCACCCTGGCTTTAATGGATGCTGGTGTACCCATGATCAAACCCGTGAGTGGTGCAGCTATGGGTTTGATTAAAGAAGGCGACGAAGTGCGAGTCCTCACAGATATTCAAGGTATTGAAGACTTCTTGGGCGACATGGATTTTAAAGTTGCCGGGACAGATACAGGGATCACTGCCTTACAAATGGATATGAAAATCTCTGGTTTGTCTTTGGAAGTGATAGCCCAAGCCATCCACCAAGCCAAAGCAGCCAGATTGCACATTTTAGACAAAATGTTGCAAACCATTGACACACCACGCCCTGAAACCTCACCCTATGCTCCTCGTCTGTTGACTATCAAGATTGATCCAGAAATGATTGGTCTAGTCATCGGCCCTGGTGGTAAAACAATTAAGGGCATCACCGAAGAAACGGGAGCCAAAATTGACATCGAAGATGATGGCACGGTAACAATTTCTGCGGTTGATGAAACTAAGGCTAAACGGGCGCGTAATATTGTCCAAGGTATGACACGCAAACTAAATGAAGGCGATGTCTATGCTGGGCGCGTGACTCGGATTATCCCCATTGGTGCTTTTGTAGAATTTCTTCCAGGTAAGGAAGGAATGATTCACATTTCCCAACTAGCTGACTACCGTGTGGGCAAGGTTGAGGATGAGGTAGCCGTGGGTGATGAAGTCATTGTCAAAGTACGCGAAATTGACAATAAGGGACGGATTAATCTCACACGTTTGGGTATTCACCCAGATCAGGCAGCTGCGGCGCGGGAAGCTGCGGCAGTAAATCGTTAATTCGATTTGGATTTTAGATAAAATCTAAAATCCGCGATGCCTTTTAGGTAGGCATCGCCGACCAATTTTTTACTGATAACTGAATAGCAGCCGGACGACTAAAGTCGCGGCTATCGGAACATAGACGCGCTTTGCGCGGCTTCCCAAAGGGTAGCCTGCCTACGCAGGCTCAATGCAGTGAAGAAGCCGGACGACTTCAGTCGTTAGGCTTAATTTAATTTCGGTCTTTAGTATCATTAATTACGTTTGTAACTAACAACCGCAGAAACACCCAAGCAGATGAAATAGGGGATTATTAGCGAAAACAGTATTATTATTAACGCTGTTACCAGTATTTTCAGCAAAAATACTCACTTACTTGATTTGTCGATCGCGGCGAAGTTTGGTAAATAAAAGAAAGAGCCTACATAGTTAGGTTTTGTTACCCACTTAACACCAAGCATTGTGAGTGCTAAACGTTTGCCAGAAACTACTGCCTATGTTAAAATTACCCGCCAATCCTGGCAACAAGGCTTTCTAGAAGGCGAAGTCAGTGCAGGGGATTTTCAGTGGCATTTTCAATGGAACTTTCGCCAAGGAGAACTTTCTGTTAAGCCATCTCAAGGCCGTGCGCTAATTAAAGAACCCTTGGGGCGTTTTTTGGAACAGCAAGATTATCAGCTAGAACCAGGCGGTGACTATGCTTTTACGATTCGAGCGCAATTATAGTTATTGATCTAGCTGGCTTGTTGCTGATTTGTCTGGGGATCACGATAACCATAGAAGTTGATACTGTAATCAGTAATTTTCACACCTGTTTTTTCTTCCACTTCTCGGATGAATTCTTCTGGTAGTTGGATATGAACGTCCAGAATTTGATTAGTATCGAGACAGTTCACATGACTGTGAGAATCACTGATATTGCCGTATAAACGCCCATCACAGCGTTCAATACACTCAATGATCCCCTGACTAGATAATGCTTCTAGGTTTTGATATACAGATGTATGACCGATGTCTTTACCTTGTTGGTTGAGGCGATCGTAAATCTCCCTGGCACAAAGGTGTTCATTGGCTTGCCATAACAGTTCTAGAATAAAACGGCGTTGGCGGCTAACGCGCATACCAAGTTGTTGACACCGCTCCAGTGCATCTGTTAAAGAACGAATGGGTTTTGTTGATCCTGCCTGTTTTTGCATATTGAAGTCTGTTTACTATGGGGGAAGTTTTCCCAGTTTGATTTTTGTTGCTGCTTTGTATATGCAAGGAGATTACATACTACTATTACATCTGTGCAACCTTGAGTGTTGCTTTTGATTGCTGCGGAAATCAAAGTTTGAGCAGATGTGTTTTCTTGTTGTTTGACGTTTGCTTTGCCACCCTTTCATCTAAAACAAACTCATTACAACTTTAGCTTAAAATTGCTGTAAATGTCCACCGTTCTCTCAGTTCGACCTAGTGCTGTCTGTGTCTAGTCGGCTGGGGTTGTGGAGGAATTTTCGATAAAAAGGATGTTAATGGCGCGATCGCCCAAAAAGAGGCGCATATTTGTGTCAAAGTCCTGGGATTTTGAAACTCTCCTCAGCTAGTGCTATCAATGTTTTTGTTTAAGGAATCTATCACGAGTTACCGTTTAGCTGCTTAGGTATTATAGGATGGACGGAGTGTTGCAAGGGGTGGGGCTACTATGGCTCGCTATACCTGTTCATTTACTATTTCTATTCACGTTGATCATCTCCAGCCATTAGTGCTAGACCTTCTACAGGACTGTAATTTGGAAATACAATACTATACACCGGATTACATTCTGGCTCGTGAGATTCCTGGAAATGTTCCTTTTTCTAAAATGGTGAAAGTGGAAGTGCTGATTGATAAATCAACGGCTACTGCGACAGAAAGCCGGATGAGTATTGTAATTAAGAATGAAGAATTACCACTGCAAGTTTATAATCACTGCCGACAAATGTTTGATTATATTCGGCAGGCGATTGAAGAGAGTCGCCATTGGCATTTAATTGAAAGTCTGGCTGGTTGACATACTCACCGACGTTCTACGTCGGTGATTTTTGACAGTTCACAACTCTTCGATATCCTGATTCATGCCAGGATTAATCAGCGTAATATCATACTCACTGGCATCTGTTTGTCCAGAACGCTGAGAGTTTTTCAATATATAATAAATAGCACGAACTTTAGGGCCGAAAACGATTTCATCTTCGTTTTTTAAATCGTGGGCTGGCATTTTGCGGCCGTTAATCATGAAACCATTGGCACTAGGTTTTCCTTGTCCATCACCATCAACAATCCGGTAATAATAGCTATTCCCGTGAGGATATCGTGGCAATCTTACCAAGGTAGCATGGCGACGGGAAACGAATTGAGATATTAAACGAATATTACACTCACGACCTCTGCCGATAGAGTAAACAGAGTGTTCTAAAGTGAGTTCTTGACGACCTTGATCGTCTTCAATAATTAATAGATGACTTTCATCAGTTGCTGGTGCCATTGATAAATCGTTACCACAATCGTTGAAATTTTGATTAATCCCAATGTGTTGAATATTGTTGCCTGCCATTATCGCCCACTTTCATACCCTTCGGGAAGGCTTGCGCCAACGGTTGTGGTACGATAAGTTCATGGGCAGGGCGTTGTCCATTGGGTTAGGTGAAGTAAGACGGGCTGTGCCTGCAATCGCTGTTTGACCCCAGAATCCCCGCAATTGAATTGCGGGGAGTGCGTCAACCACGATGGGCTAACCTACGCAATAACACTGAGTTTGTCACCACACTAACGGAACTAAAAGCCATTAAGGCAGCAGCACCGGCAGGACTGAGGACAAAACCGAAGTTGGGTAATAAAACACCAGCAGCTAGAGGAATACCAACGGTGTTATAGGCAAAAGCCCAGAACAAATTCTGACGAATTTTGTTAAAGGTGGCTCGACTGAGTTGAATTGCCTCCACAACATCACTCAGGCGATCGCGCATGAGGACGATTTGAGCGGTTTCCATTGCTACATCTGTGCCTGAGTGTAAAGCAATGCCAACATCGGCTTGCGATAAAGCGGGAGCATCATTGATGCCATCCCCCACCATTGCCACGGGATGGGCATCTTGGGCTTGAAGTTCTTGAATGACAAGGGCTTTTTTGCTGGGGGGAACACCTGCCATCACATCAGCACTATCTATGCTTAATGATTGCGCTATGGCACTGACAGCTTCTAGGCGATCGCCACTGAGTAGGATGACTCGCAAACCCATCTGGCGCAACTTTTCTACTGTATCATAGGCATCTGTTCTCAGAGTATCTTGCACACCAATCAGTCCGGCTAAAGTACCTGCAACTGCCACACCCACAACGGTTTTACCTTCTGTTGCTAGCTTGTGCGCTGCCTGTTGTGCTGTGTCATCAAGGGCGATTCCATGCCCAGTCAACCATTCCCAGTTTCCCAAAAGTACAGTTTGACCTGCAACCACAGCCGATACACCCAAACCTGGCTCAGTGTGGAAGTCTACCGCCTCTGGAATAGATAACTGTAAACGCTGCGCTTCTCGCTGAATCGCTTTGGCTAAGGGGTGATAAGTTCCGCTTTCCACAGCAGCAGCTAATTGAATCAAGGTGTGCTGATTTTCCCCAGTTCCCAATCCTGCCATCACCACACAATCAGTCACTTTGGGATTACCTGTGGTGAGTGTGCCGGTTTTATCGAAGACAATTGTTTTTAGCTGATGTACCTTTTCTAAAACGTCGCCACCTTTAATTAATAAACCCCGTTCTGCACCCATACCAGTACCCACAAGAATCGCTGTAGGTGTAGCCAATCCTAACGCGCAAGGACAAGCGACAACCATGACGGCGATCGCTAATTTTAAACTAATTAGTAGTGGGGAGTGGTGAATCGGGACTTGGGAATGGGGGATACTATGGGCGGCATGATTCATCATTGCCACACCATCTGAGAGGGTGGCATCAGGCCAGATGTGAGTGCCGACGAAGTACCAAAAGGTAAATGTCAATACAGATGCAGTCAAGACACCGTAGGTAAAATAACCCGCTACGATGTCAGCTAATTTTTGGACTGGGGCTTTGCGAGTTTGGGCAGCTTCTACTAAGGCGACAATGTGCGCCAAGGTGGTGTCGCTACCTGTACGGGTGGCTTGAATGGCGATCGCACCTGACTGATTGATAGTACCTGCTGCCACTGTATCGCTTGTTTGTTTAATGACTGGCACCGCTTCCCCAGTCAACATCGACTCATCTACCGTTGTTTGCCCAAAGCGTACCTCACCATCAACAGGGATTTTATCTCCCGGTAGCACCTGCACCCATTCCCCAACTCGTACCTGTTCTGCGGGAATTTCTATACTATTTGTTCCCAGCCCCATCTTTTCTAAATCTGGGTTAGGAATCAATCGCGCTACTTGTGGTTGGAGTGCCAGCAATTGCCGAAATGCCGCCGCCGCCCTGCCTCTGGCTTGTTGTTCTAATGTCCTACCCAACAAAATAAAACCCAGCATCATCACTGGTTCATCAAAGAAGCACTCCCAACCGAGTTGGGGAAACAGTAGTGCTATGACGCTGGCTGTGTAGGCGGTAACAGTTCCCAATCCCACTAAGGTATTCATGTTAGGGGCATTGCGTCGCCAACCCAGCCAACCATCTACTAAAATTGGTCTACCAGGAATTAATAATGCTACCGTTGCCAGTCCAAAGTGAAACCAGATATTGGTTAATGAGGATAAAATCGGACTGCCAAAATCACCCAAATGTCCCATCCCAGAAAATAACAACAGCACCGCAGCAATGATTAATTGCCGCCATGCTGTACGCATTTTTTGTTGCTGTTTTTCTGTGGGATCTGTGAGTGAAGAATTACCTACTACTTGATTGTTAGCTTGGCGCAGTTGACTAGGAAATCCAGATGCTGTTAATTTCTGGGCTAATGCTTCTGGGTCTACAGTCCCATTCTCTAATTCTACCACGGCTACCTCTGTAGCCAGATTCACACAGGCACTCTTTACACCTGGATATTGGGTTAGCTGTCGCTCTACAGCACTGACACAGCCAGCACACTTCATACCCCCAACATCCAGCAGAATTTTATCTCTAGTCGGGGTTGTTTCTGGTTCAAGCTGAGTTTTCGGGACAAGTTGCATGGCAAGTGTTTTAGATTCGCTACGAAAATGATGACGTTTGATAAAAAGCGTCTCTTATTTGAGCGTAGGCGAAATCTGAAGCAAAGATTGTACGTCAGGAGATTAATTTTCAACAGAGGGATTGGGGACTGGGGATTGGGGATTGGGGACTGGGGATTGGGGACTGGGAAATAAGAGGAATTGGAGCAGGGAGCAGGGAGAAATGGGGAAAGTATTCTCCCCCTTGCCCCCTGCCCCCTTGCCTCCCCTACTTCCTCATCTTCCCCTACACCC
>NZ_CAWMSA010000032.1:25400-48487 GCF_963870205.1 Anabaena sp. CA = ATCC 33047
ACCATTGTGATAGAGTGCTGCATCGATGCGACAACCTTGATAGGCTAAGACATATAATTCTTTCAAGTCGTTCATGAGTGGATAGCGTGGGTTTGCTCCTGTGCATTGATCGTCAAATGCTTGTTCTGCCATTTCTTCCACCTTGGTGTAGAATTCTTGATCTTCGTCACCTAGAGCTTGTTTAATCGTGGCAGGGATATCGATTTGACGTTTGAGATTTTCAATCGCCATAATCAAGAGTTCCACTTTTTCATCAGCAGTATTCCCACCTAAACGCAGATGATCAGCTATTTGAGCATATCTGTCTTTGGCGTTGGGATATTTATACTGGGGAAAAATTGCTTGCTTGAAAGGAATATCAGTGGCGTTGTAGCGGATGACATGGGAAATCATTAAGGCGTTAGCGAGTCCGTGGGGAACATGGAAGGTTGCACCGAGTTTGTGTGCCATTGAGTGACAAATACCCAAGAAAGCATTCGCAAAGGCCATACCCGCAATTGTGGCGGCATAATGTACTTTTTCCCGCGCTTTCGGGTCTTTAGCACCATTTTTGTAAGCACTAGGTAAATATTTAAACAATAGTCGAATTGCTTGCAGTGCCAAACCATCGGTAAATTCAGTTGCCATTACTGATACGTAGGCTTCTAAGGCATGAGTTAAGGCATCAATCCCACCGTAGGCTGTGAGTTTTTTGGGCATATTTAACACCAGTTCCGGGTCGGCGATCGCAATATTCGGAGTTAGTGCATAATCTGCTAAGGGGTATTTCACGCCAACCCTATCATCTGTCACCACAGCAAAGGGTGTCACTTCTGAACCAGTTCCCGAAGTTGTGGGAATAGCCACCATGATGGCTTTTTGTCCCAAAGCCGGTAATTCATAAACCCGCTTGCGGATATCCATAAACCGCATCGCCAAGCCTTCAAACTCTACATCAGGCTGTTCGTACATCAACCACATGACTTTGGCAGCATCCATTGGCGAACCGCCACCAATAGCAATAATCACATCCGGTTGATAACTTCTAAGTAAGGCTAATCCTTTATTGACATTAGTTAATGTTGGATCAGGTTCAACATCGTGAAATACGTCATGTTTGACACCAATTTCGTCTAACACCTGGGTAACTTTATCGACTATCCCCAAATCAAATAATGGTCTATCTGTCACAATAAAAGCACGTTCCTTACCTACTAAGTCGCGTAAAGCTACAGGCAAACATCCATATTTGAAATATACTTTCGGTGGCACACGGAACCACAACATATTTTGCCGACGTTGTGATACTGTCTTAATATTCACCAAATGATGCGGTGTGACGTTATCAGAAACAGTATTACCGCCCCAAGTACCACAACCTAAAGTTAAGGATGGGTCAAGTTTAAAGTTATATAAATCACCAATTGCACCTTGAGAAGATGGGGTGTTAATCAGGACACGCCCGGTTTTCATTCTATTCTCAAAATAGGCAATATCATCCAAATTGGCGGGATTTGTATACAATACCGATGTATGTCCCAGTCCTCCAAATTCCACCAAGTTTTCAGCTTGATCTACAGCTTCATGGAAATTTGAGGCTCGATACATCGCCAAAATTGGTGATAATTTTTCATAAGCAAACGGTTCACCATCTCCGACTGTTTCAACTTCACCAATTAAGACTTTATAAATCTGTGGTGCTTGAGCAGTATCTTCATCACTTTGCAGTTCAATTCCTGCTAACTTAGCTAAATTATCTACTGACTGTCCTACAATTGCCGGATTTAATCTTCCCTCTTTCAAAATTATATTACCCAGCTTTTGTCTTTCCTCATCATTGAGAAAATATGCACCACGACTGATAAATTCCTGTTTGACTTTTTCGTAAATATCATCAACCACAACAACTGATTGCTCAGAAGCGCAAATCATGCCGTTGTCAAAGGTTTTACTTAATAAAATCGAACTTACAGCCATTTGAATATGTGCGCTGCTATCAATTACGGCGGGAGTATTCCCAGCACCAACACCTAACGAGGGATTACCTGAAGAATAAGCAGCACGTACCATTCCCGGCCCGCCAGTTGCTAAAATCAATTTAATTTCAGGATGCTGCATTAAGGCTTTGGATAACTCCACTGTTGGCTCATCTATCCAACCAATAATATCTTCTGGCGCACCTGCGGCAATTGCAGCTTTTAGGATAATCTTGGCTGCTTCCACAGTACATTTTTTAGATTTAGGATGGGGTGAGAAAATAATCGCGTTACGAGTTTTTAAAGCAATCAACGCTTTAAAAATTGTTGTCGCTGTAGGATTAGTTACGGGAACAATTCCCGCAACAATACCTACAGGCTCATAAATTTTTTCAATGCCGAATGTATGGTCTTCTTCAATGATGCCACAGGTTTTTTCATGTTTATATTTGTTGTAGATAAATTCTGAAGCAAAGTGGTTTTTAATCACTTTATCTTCTACAATCCCCATACCTGTTTCTGCAACTGCTAATTTTGCTAAAGGAATCCGTTCAGCATTAGCTGCTAATGCAGCTTTTTTAAAGATGAAATCGACTTGTTCTTGAGAGTAATTTGCATATTTAGCTTGGGCAATTTTTACTCGTTGTACCAGTAATTCTAATTCTTCAATATTGGTAACTTGCATATTTTTTCCTTTGGCAGAATTTACCACAGAGATTTCACTTGTCAGCATCAACTAATTAAACTTAATTTCCCAGCATTGCTCAAATCGCAAAAATTGCTCTACTGCGAAAAATATCTAATGCTGTTTGTATTTGTTCTGGAGATGGTGGAGAAGTATTTTCTAACAGGTATTCAAAACCTAATTCTCGCCATTTGTATTCTCCCATTTGATGAAATGGCAAGACTTCTACTCTTTCCACATTATTGAATGGGGCAATAAAATCAGCTACCCCAGTAATATTTTTTGGGTCATCAGTTAAGCCTGGGACTAGAACAAATCTAATCCAAGTAGGCTGATTAATTGCATTGAGATATTTAGCAAAAGTTAGTGATGGTTCAATATTAGCACCTGTAACTTTAGTGTAAGTCACTGGGTCAGATGATTTAATATCTAGTAAGACTAAATCTACAAATTCTAATACAGATTTAGCAGATTCTAAGTTACAGAAGCCAGAAGTATTTAATGCTGTATGAATTCCTAATGCTTGACAACGTTTAAATATTTCTCGCACAAAACCAGCTTGCATTAATGGTTCTCCGCCACTGATTGTGACACCACCACCAGAATATTTCATGTAAGATGTATACTTTTGAATTTCTGTCACCAGTTCGTCAACGCTGATTTGTTTACCATTTTCCAGGTAGCGACAATCAACATTGCTGCAATAAAGGCAACGTAATGGACAACCAGATGTGAAAATTAAGAATCGAATACCAGGCCCGTCAACTGTTGCACAACTTTCTACTGAATGTATGTAGCCAGAATTATTTATTTCTGCAAATAGGTGACTATTTTCTATTGTGTGATGTTCGATTGGAAAAGTTGATAATTTGAGATTGTCCATGAATTTTACCTAATTTGACATCACCCATCAACCTGTCTTTTGACTCTGACATAAGTTATAAATCACAAATGTGAGGAAGTTGTGGGGATTGATTGCTGTAAACAATCAATTTCAGAAATTCAACATAAAATCATGATGGGATAGATACCCGACTTCTTTGACTGGGTATTACCTTTTTTAAAGTTGACTTACTTATCTATTTAAAAAATCATCAGCTTCTTAATTTAGATGAGTTGAAATTAAACGTACAATATCCCTAACAGGTTGGAGAAGTCAGGGATATGATCGGCTTAAAGATGCGATTAATCGCGTCTATACAAGTGAGTTATTAGCAGTTAAAATCGTGCGTGGAATGTCCGCTTAATCACATCAAGTTGCTGTTCTCGTGTCAATTTAATAAAGTTGACTGCGTAACCTGAAACCCTAATAGTTAGCTGTGGATATAACTCTGGATGTTCCATTGCATCTAGCAACATTTCCCGCTTCAAGACGTTAACATTGATGTGGTGTCCGCCGTCATGGAAGTAACTATCAAGCATTCCCACGAGGTTGTTGATTTGGTCAACTTCTAATTTACCTAAAGCAGATGGTACGATTGAGAACGTGTTGGAAATACCATCTTGTGCGTATTCGTAAGGAATTTTAGCTACTGATTCTAAGGAAGCGATCGCACCTTTACTATCCCGTCCGTGCATGGGGTTTGCACCCGGTGCAAAGGGTTCACCGGCTTTTCTGCCGTCGGGTGTGTTACCCGTTTTCTTCCCATACACAACGTTGGAGGTAATGGTTAATACTGATTGTGTGGGTATGGCTTGGCGATAAGTGGGATGTTTACGCAGTTCGTTCATGAATTTGGTCACTAAATTTACTGCTATTTCATCAACTTGATTGTCGTTATTACCATATTTGGGAAAATCGCCGCTAATTTCATAATCAACGGCTAATCCGGTTTCATTGCGTAATACTTTAACCTTGGCGTATTTGATCGCAGATAAAGCATCTGTCACCACCGATAAACCCGCAATCCCGCAAGCCATTGTCCGTAAAATATCCCGGTCATGCAATGCCATTTCGATGCGTTCATAGCAGTATTTATCGTGCATATAATGAATGACGTTGAGGGTGTTGATATAAGCTTTTGCCAACCACGCCATCATGATTTCTAAGCGATCCCACACCTGTTGCTCATCCAGATATTCACCAGTGATAGGTGCAATTGGTGGTGCCACTTGTTCGCCAGATTTTTCATCTTTACCGCCGTTGATAGCGTACAGCAAGCACTTAGCTAGATTGACTCTCGCGCCAAAAAACTGCATTTGCTTACCAATTCTCATAGCTGAGACGCAACAGGCGATCGCATAATCATCTCCCCAGTATGCACGCATCAAATCATCGTTCTCATACTGAATAGAGCTAGTATTAATTGAAACTTTTGTACAAAAACGTTTAAAGTTCTCTGGCAAGCTTTCCGACCACAACACGGTTAAATTTGGTTCTGGTGCTGCGCCTAAATTATACAAAGTATGCAGGATACGGAAACTATTTTTAGTTACCAAAGGTCTACCATCTTCACCGACACCACCCACACATTCTGTTACCCAAGTGGGATCACCAGAAAACAGTTGATTGTAATCAGGTGTCCGCAAAAATCTGACCATTCGCAGTTTCATCACAAAATGGTCGATGATTTCTTGCAGTTCGGACTCGCTGACTTTACCTTGTTCTAAGTCCCGTTCAAAGTAGATATCAAGAAACGTAGAAACTCGTCCCAAAGACATCGCCGCACCGTTTTGTTCTTTGACAGCAGCGAGGTAGCCAAAATATAACCACTGTACAGCTTCTTTCGCCGTGGCTGCGGGTTGGCCAATATCAAACCCGTAGCTTGCAGCCATTGTCTTTAATTCAAACAAGGCTTTGATTTGTTCAGAAACTTCTTCGCGGCGGCGAATTGTGTCTTCATCGATGACATCTAATTCTAAAGATGTGAGTTGTGCTTTTTTGTCTTCGATCAGAGCATCAACACCATACAAAGCCACTCGTCGATAATCACCTATAATTCTGCCGCGCCCGTAAGCGTCTGGTAATCCAGTAATAATACCATAATGCCGACATAAGCGCATTTCGCGGGTGTAGGCATCAAATACGCCATCGTTATGGGTTTTGCGGTATTTAGTAAATATCTCTGCGGTTTGAGAATTGATTTCGTAACCGTAAGCTTTTAATGAATCTTTAACTACACGAATCCCACCTAACGGCATGATGGCACGTTTCAGGGGTTTTTCTGTTTGCAATCCAACTATTTGTTCCAGTTCGCGGTTAATATAACCCGGTTGATGGGAGGTAATTGTGGAAACAACTTCTGTATCTGTATCTAGAATACCCTTTTCGCGCTCAACTGCCATTAAGTCTTTGACTTGCTCCCAGAGTGCTTGAGTTGTGGGAGTTGCACCTGTTAAAAAAGATTCATTACCACTGTAAAGGGTGTAATTTTTTTGGATGAAGTCGCGAACGTCGATTTCTTCTATCCATTTGCCAGTTTTAAAGCCTTGCCATTGTGCCAACATTTGAGATTCCCCCCAGTTGATGAAGCTGATAATAGACTGCGGTATCTTCTTTGGGATAACGTAGCACCTTTGACTTTGATGTTAACGCAGTTTTAGGTGAGCAATTTCTAGGGGGTGAAGCGAGATGTCGAATTGGAGCGAGTTTTGGGCAAAAATTAAAGTTTTATAATAAAATTTGTGCTTGCTCAGTTAGATGAGCCGTAATCAGGACTTACGCAACTGGCATAATAGTCGGGTGCGTCAGATATCAACAATCTGTTTATTGATAGCATTAAGACATATTTCATGTGACAATTGCGTAAGCCATTGTATTTTTAACTACTACTCCAGCGTTGAAAAGTTACGTAGATAGCAGTTCCCACCTGGATAGGCATCAAGGCTATCAGGCTTTTCCAAAAATAATGAATTTCTAAGTTAGACATAACACTAAAGTAACCCACACCTAGCAACAGGAACATGATCCAGGCGATTTGTTTACGTTTAATAGTTTGCATATCAGTTGAAATGAATTGCAAGTATGACAGTAGGTTTTAGGGGAGCAGGGGAGCAGGGGAGCAGGGGAGCGGAGGAAGCGGAGGAAGAAACACTTTTACCCAGTCCCTTCCAGTCCCCATGCCCTGTTTTTCTAAAACCAACCTTGCTTGTTCACGATATAAGTATTAACAAATTCTTCGGGCGACTTGTTTAAATAAATCATGCCTTCAATCAAGCCGATGAGTTGCATAATCAGCAATGTCATTCCATAGGAAAAAACACCGCCAACTAAAGTTATAACTAACATAATAAAGCCTTCTGGCGCGTATCCCAAAATGAATTTATGCACGCCAAAGCCACCAAAAATAATTCCACAATACCCAGCTACAAGTTGTTTGTTACTTTGACTAGGATTGAGATTTGCCATATAGTTGTTGCTCCTTGAAACTAAGTATAGAATGAAGTTCTTTAGTATGATGAAATCCAGTAAATATATTTACTCAGTAAATATATTTTATCTGTCCGCATGGAGCCGTTTAACTCCTCATTTCATGGTGTAAAATGAATTTTTTACAATCTGAAATTGTAACTTGCTCAATATTAAGATAAATTTCTTCATCTTGGTATTGACTTTATTTATGATGTGCTTAGGAGGTTACTAATCATTTTGATTACATAACCTCGCACAAGAGTATTACAGATTTTTAGGGAATGTTCCTCTTTCAAAAGAATTAATTCCCCATGAGGGTAAAAGTGGCCTTAACATACCAATTTTTACGATTGTATCAGTCTTATCTCCGGATATTTTGAGGAGATAGTTACAGTCTTGAAGATATTTTTAATGCAATGAATCTGCTGGATATATTGAGGGAATGTTGCCTCTAGTTGTCCAGTGCATTACCAATACTTAAACCTAAAAAAATTGCTCAGATGATACTTTCTTGCATGCCATAGTTGCATCCCAATGGAATTAGTCAGGGGATAATTCCAGTTTGGGATGTTGATTCAGGCAATCAAACAGGCAAAAACGGTTCATTTATCTAGATGATAATCAATGTTGACCTAAAATTTTTGTAACTTAGGTAACAGTATCATTAGATATGGTTTTGCATCTGGCAGATTTGCCATCAAGCTACTATTTATTTTATGGATGTTGGCACTGAAATTAACCAACAAATTATGTGATATCTTGCACGATTCTCAATAAGTTCCAGGCGATGCACAGCCAACAGGGTAAAACTAAGAGTCTTAGCAACTAGCAAGCAATGCCCACCCTACTAAAATTGTCATCAAGTGACAGGTGCAAGATGTGTTACTTTGTATAGCCAGATATAACCCGATATTTTCATGATTGACAACAGTGTGGTTAACGTTGTCTTAATTACTGCTACCCAAGAGGAACAGACTCAGTAGAGTGCCACTATTCCAGAGGCTGTGTAGCAGCATAGGTGCTAGTAGATTGCGCGATCGCGTGTACACTACTCCTAAGACGATGCCCAAGGCGGTGAGTGGTAGAATTTCCGATAAACTCAGGTGAGCGATCGCAAACAACAAAGCACTGATGAGAATGGCTCCCCATACAGATAAATAACGAGTCAACGAGGGTAGTAAAAAACCGCGAAACAATAATTCTTCAAACAAAGGAGCTGCGATCGCCGCAGTCAAGTAAAATATCCCCAAGGCTACAAAGTCTTGACTTTCCAAAGCCAACTGTAACAGAGGGTTACTACCACCCTGACCTTGCCATAGCTGCTGATTAATCAAAGACACGATCACAACAATTGGTAAAGCGGCGCAATATCCCCCCAATCCCCACCACAACCAATTATCCAGCCACTGGAAGCGAAACCAGTATTTTGGTAACGGGAAAAAGCGTTTAATTGACACATACAGCACGGACAGCGCACCCAAGGCTACCAGGATGTAACTAATTAATACAGAAGCCGCTTGCAGTCGTACACTGGTAATCGGACGGGGGATAGGGAGTAGCAAGAGCAAAAACGGCACGATTACCTGTCCCATGAAGAAAAAGCCGACGACAAACACCTGTAAAATCGTTTCGCCATCCCAAGGAGTTGTCCAAGTTAAATCAGCATTTTGAGCTAACAAAGCTTCCTTGCCCTTGAGTAAGCGTTGAGCAACTAAGACAATTATCAGAATTAACCCAATTAAAGCTGCCACAGTCGGGACAGTACCAATCACTGCTAACTTAAACACGGCTGCCGTCGCCGCTTCTTGTTGTGCAGCTTGCACTTGTAACAAAGCTTCTTGTCGCTGCTGGAGTTGGTAAAGTTGCGTCAAACTTGTCGAACGAAACCAACCATCTAAATTTTGTTGAATTAATTGTTGAGCATTCGGAAGAATAAGCGGAGTTTCATTCCACAATCCACTTAACACAGCCGCAGTTTGGGCAATTTCTGGTTTAATATCAGAGCGTTGTTGTAATTCACTCCAAGCTTTCAGGGCTGTATCTGTCTGTCCTTGCTGTGCTTGTAAAATCCCCAATTGTAAGTCTAATTCAGCCAAGAATTTTTGCAATTGCTCAAGAGACTGTTGCAACTGCTGTTGCTTTTCGGAATTAGAGATTTCAGTTGTGGGAGATTTCTCTGGTAATGGTTTCGGAGGTGTGGGAGTGGGAGCGACAGAGTTGAGTTGTGCAATACTATTTTTAACTTTTACCAAATTAGTTTGCACAGATTGACGTGTTTCCTGATATTCCTTGGTAGCACTCTCTAGAGGTTGTTGCCCTAGTATTGCTTGGCGAAATCCCTCGTAGCTATCATCATCTTGACTATCTGCTGGTTTCCAAGCTTGCGCTTGCAGAGCCAGATTAGTTTGGTACAGTTCCAAGCGAGTTTGAAACTGTGGTTCTTGCCAGCTACCGTAGAGAGATGAAGCGGCTAATAAAGTTGCTACCAGCGTCAGAAATGTTAAAACCAGTCGCTTAATTGTCATCTTTCCCCCTTGAACGAACCAGTGGAGAGTGCCTCCCCTTGGGAATTATAAGGGATATACTGAAGACACTGCGACTACCCTGCTACGGCAAGCTGACGCGAAAGAGCAATTATACTTACCTCTAACGTAGGAGGTAATTTTGTCTGCGATCGGGCAAATTTAAATAAGTAAATCCTTTCACAACAACCAATGACTCAAAAACCACAGTCAGATTTGAAAGTTGCTGCTACCACCAGAATTTGGGGAATCACTGTTGGGATTTTAGCAGTTTGCATTCCACTTTCAGCTGTTACCAGAAGCGGCCCTATTTTGCCTTTAGCAGCTATTGGCGGTGCAGCTGCTGGGACTTTTGCCGTATGGCGTGATGATAAAAAATCCCCATCTCACTCTTTATCACGGCGACAGGTGGAACTATTAGAGCAAAGAATCGCCAATTTAGAAACGATCATCAGTAGTGATGACTTGGAACTCCACAGAAAAATTCAGCAGCTAGAATCTAGCAAAACTCACAACTTACCACATCAATCTCCGACACCGGAACATAAATCTTGAAATTTTTCACTACATATCATTGATCACAAATTGCAAATATAGCTATCAGCTTTTGTAACACAAGGTTACTATTAAATAATTTTTTTAAATTAGCTGGTTCACAATCTTAGACAACTTTTTCAAATCATACTCTGATTTAGAAAGATAACTGTTTCTAGGAAACAGTATCTCATTGCTAAGGTTAGTTAGAATTGTCGAACATCATTATAAATTCTCAATACCTCAGTCGTATCCAGCAATCAAAGGTTTCAATCCTCACCCGTACTGGTGGATATTCTCTGCGAAAAATACCTTTGTTTGTGTTCTATTAGACTGCGAGGATTACGGAATTTTTAATTAACTATAAGTTATAAACTTGAGTCATTGCATTGGTATAGCTTACCTTAAGTATGCAAAATTGTGCCGCAGGAATGCAGATGGATTGGATTAGCTTACTCAAAGCTCAACAGGCTGACTTCCTTCAACGTGTGAAAAAGCCCAAGACTTATGATTTATCTTTGTTAGAAAGTCAAGTCAAAGGTTGTCACAGTGAAGTTATGGCATTTTGTGGGGATCAATTGACAAAAATCCTCGAATTGTCACGCAAACAAGCCGAAATCCTCGCTAAAAATCCCCCTCCCATACCCCCGGAATATCCTGAACCCCCTGATTGGACGATACCATTTCCCAAATACTTCCAACAACAAGCCGAAGACTATATCTTGCGGGAGCAAATTGTGGAGCGTATCATTACAACGCGCTTAGGCAAGCTACTCCAGAAAGTTCCCCAAGATACTGTACAGAATATGGTATTAGACGATGAAGGAAACTTGCGTAGTGAAAGTAAATTTACTTATTTGCTAGCAAACAATCCTAAGCTGAGTGTACAAGTTTATGTAGCTGATGGAGAAAGTTTTAATGGTATAAAGAAAGATAGAATTAAGTGGTCAGTTACTCAAGATGATTTAAGAAACCACCAAGTATTAATTTTTTTGTGTTTATTTTATCCATCTACAGGTAAGTTGGGTTACGAAAAACAAGCTGTAATTGCTGGCTTTTTACCCACAAATCAAGTTGGATTAACAGAACCAAAAATGTATGTTACTCCCAGTCAATTGTTGTATTCTGGGGGTTTGGGTTGGTATTTAGAATCACTAACGGTGAAAAAAGATATCACCACAGATATCTTGCCCATCGTGGTTGAGAGAACAATCCCAGAAACAATTCAAACTGTATCATCAGACCATCCTAAAAAAGAAATTGTTGGGGATTGGGAATGTTGGCAGACATTGAAAGGACACACTAGAGGCATTAATTGTTTAGCTTTTAGTTCCAAGTTTGATCACGGCACAATTACACCCATATTAGCAAGCGGAAGTTATGGACAAACAAAGCTATGGGATTTAAGCAAGGGTGATTTAATTGATACGTTGTCAGAATATCCTTGGGTGTTGTCTGGGCTAATAGATGAAGTCAGTTCTTTAGCGTTTAGTGCTGATGGACAGATGTTAGTTAGTGGCGGCGCAGACTCTACAATTAAAATCTGGCATTCCGGCGCACTGGATTTAATCGATATTCTGCACAAACATCATGGCGTGGTGCGGTGCGTGGCGTTCACTCCTGATGGTAGAATGTTAGCTACTGGTGGCGACGATCGCAAAATTTTGTTCTGGGATTTGATGAGCCGTCAGGTGAAAGCTACCCTATCTTTAGATGATACGGCTGCCCATTCGTTAGTTTTAAGCCGTGATGGGCAGACTTTAGTGACTGGTAGTTATCGTAAAATCAAAGTCTGGCATACTTCCGAACCTTGGGGTACTAAAAATCTCAAAGATAAACAACCACAGCATACCCTCATGGGTCATTCTCACATAGTTCGGGCTTTAGCGATGAGTGCAGATGCTCAATGGCTGGTGAGTGGTAGCTGGGATCAGACAATTAAAATCTGGCATTTGGAAACTGGTAAATTAATTCGCACACTCAAGGGACATCAAGATAAAGTATATGCGATCGCTCTGAGTCCCGATGAGCAAATTATTGCTAGTGCTGGTGCTGATCAAACTATCAAATTATGGCATCTTGACTCTGGGGAGTTATTAGCTACCTTTACAGGTCATACTGATGTTGTCACCGCACTCACTTTTACCAGTTCCGGCGATATGTTGGTGAGTGGAAGTTTAGATAAAACCATTAAAATTTGGCAGAGGAGTTAAAAATCCCAGCGTTGCTGATATCTATTTTATGTGAGCCTCGACCAAGTATATGATGTAGAGACGTTATATATAACGTCTCTATTGTTCAGTGCATTTTCAAAAACAAATAATATTAGCGCACATACAGTATATTTCATGTTAGTGAAGTACATAAGGGCGGGCAAGATGCCCAACGCCACTTGCTACAAGTCGGCAGAGCCACCCAACGCAGTGGCTCCCCCACAACATTTTTTATATTAGATATTTACTTTATTTACTTGCAAAGTGCTGTAATTAAAATATCCCGTTTATACTACTCATTTATGACTATTACCAGTCAACCTCAGCTAAGTTTAGACGAATTTCTCCAATTACCGGAAACTAAACCAGCATCAGAATTTATCAACGGTGATATTATTCAAAAACTTATGCCTCAAGGTGAACATAGCGTACTTCAAGGTAAGTTATGTGAAGTCATTAACCAATTAACTGAAAACCAAAAAATTGCTTATGCTTTTCCAGAATTGCGTTGCACCTTCGGCGGTGCTTCTATAGTTCCTGATGTGGCTGTGTTTCGCTGGGAGAGAATTCCGAAAACTGCATCGGGGAGAATTGCTAACCGTTTTGAAATTCATCCTGATTGGACTATAGAAATTCTTTCTCCAGAGCAAAAATTAAAACAAGTTTTGAGTAAATTATTGCTGTGTTCGCGCAATGGCACAGAATTAGGTTGGTTACTCAACCCAGAAGATGACAGTGTTTTAGGGGTGTTTCCTGGTCAGCGTGTAGAATTATACGAAGGTACAGATAAGTTACCTGTACTTGAGGGGATTGAGTTGGAATTAACAGTTGAACAGGTTTTTACTTGGTTAAGTTTTGCATGAAAAAAGCGATCGCCTATATAATCATGTTGAGATTCTCTCAGCTTGTCGAGTGACTACAAATTTCTATACACCTCATCATCATTACGCTTACCAACGCGAAAAACATCAACTAGCTGATTTTCTCTATCAATGGTGTACAAAATCCTGTACTCACCTTGATCAACACGATATCCGCCTTCGTATCCTTTCAAAGCTTTGCTATCTTGGGGTTGAGGATTACTTTGCAGTGAAAATATTTTTGATACAACCTGCTTAAACTGTTTTGCTTGCAAGTCTAATAAATCTTTTTCAGCAGTCTTAGCAATTCTCAAAGTATAGCGTTCACTCATTTCCACGCTTGCTGATAATTTCGTCTAGCGTGGTAAACCCGTCATTTTCTGCAACTGCACGACGCAATTCTTCGGAATCAATCGCGTCTTCTATCGCTTCTAACAGTTGCAAATCTTTAATCCCAATAATTGCTACTGCTGATTTTCCGTGGCGTTGAATGACGATGCGTTCGCCACCATACTCAGCACGATTGATTAAATTTTGAAAATTAGCACGAGCCTCGGTTGCGCTGATAAAAGTCATAGCTTTTAGCATCAGTATATCACTAACTATACCACAAAATATAAAATTTGTACAATTTAATAAAAATATACAAAGTTTACATTTTTAATTGTACAGGTATGAAAAAAGCGATCGCCCGATAAAAGAGCGATCGCCCATCTAATTTAATCTACAATTGTTAAACCAAAAGAGTTTGCAACAATGGTTTATCTGGTGACAACTTACCAGTCCGTAACCATTCTACTAATTCCTCTGGTGCTTGAGCTTGGTTGAGACGTTCCCGGAGTGCAGCACCTTCGAGAATTTCTTTTTGTAACAAATCCTGTGCAGTCTGTTCTAACAACTCACGGTTTTGTTGTAAAATGCTCAAAGCAATGTGGTGAGCATTATCTACAATCTGCTTCACTTCGCGGTCAATTTCCTCAGCCACTTTTGGACTAATGGAACGGCGAGGATTTCCGTAACCTTCAATAAATTGCTGTTGAATTTTCTCAAACGCCACTGGCCCTAATTGGTCACTCATCCCGTACAAAGTAACATAGCGTTCTGCTAAGTCGGTGGCTTTTTGAATATCATCACTCGCACCAGTCGAGACTTTACCAAAAACCACTTCTTCGGCGGAACGTCCACCTAATAGGGTAGCAATACGACCGCGAATTTCATCTTCAATCATCAAGAAGCGGTCTTCTTCCGGCATTTGGATTGTATAACCCAATGCACCCACACCGCGAGGAACTACTGATATTTTTTCTACCCTACCAGCCCCAGGCATCAATGCCCCAATGATAGCGTGACCAACTTCGTGATAAGCGACGGTTGTCTTCTCGGTTTCATTTAACACACGAGAGCGTTTTTCTAAACCAGCCACAACCCGCTCAATGGCTTCATTAAAATCTGCCATGACAACGGCGGGGCGATTTTGTCTAGCTGCTAACAGTGCAGCTTCATTGACAAGGTTAGCTAAATCTGCGCCAGCAAAGCCGGGTGTTTTGATAGCAATTTTACCCAAGTCAACGTCATCAGCTAGTTTAACATTTCTGGCGTGGACGTTGAGAATAGCTTCTCGACCAATTTTATCAGGACGATCTACCACAACTTGACGGTCGAAGCGACCAGGACGACGCAAAGCGGGGTCAAGCACTTCGGGACGGTTGGTAGCGGCGATGATAATTACGCCTGTGTTAGCGTCAAAACCATCCATTTCGGTGAGTAACTGGTTAAGGGTTTGTTCCCGTTCATCGTTACCACCGACAAAACCACCAGCACCACCGCGAGATTTACCTAGTGCGTCTAACTCATCGATGAAGACAATACAGGGGGCTTGTTTTTTGGCTTGTTCAAACAAGTCTCGCACACGAGCCGCACCCACACCGACAAACAACTCGATAAATTCTGAACCGGAGATACTAAAGAATGGTACACCAGCTTCACCAGCGATCGCTTTCGCTAACAGGGTTTTACCAGTTCCCGGCGGCCCTACTAGCAACACACCTTTGGGGATTTTTGCCCCTAATTTCGTGTATTTACCTGCATTTTTCAGGAAATCAACAATTTCTTCTAGTTCGGTTTTAGCTTCATCTACCCCAGCCACATCGGGGAATTTTACCCCAGTGCTACCTTCCGAGTAAATGCGGGCTTTGCTTTTACCTACAGTTAAAGCAGCCGGGCCTCCACCTTGACGATTGATTAAAAATGCCCAAATACCGAAGAAAATTAAGGGTGGTGCTACCCAGCTAAGTATAGTCCCAATCCAACCGTTTTGATTTGGTGGGGGTGCGGCAAATTCTACATTGTTGTCGCGGAGAATTTTCGGTAAGTCCAAATCTATGGCGACGGGTGTAGTAGTAAATACCTGCTCAATGGGTTGACCTTCTGGGGTTTGAGTTTTGATAGAATACTCAATGCGATCGCCACCTACCATCGCCCGGTCTACTTTACCAGCTTGCACTTGAGCAATAAACTCACTGTAGGGAACTTGTGGTAAACGGGGGCCGAAAAAGCTCGGTACTATAAAATTTAGTAGTAACAGCAAGGTCAGCAGAATCAAAAAACTGCCGCCAAACTGGCGTAATCTAGGCGGTTTGATTTTGTTGTTATTATCTTTTTCTACAGGCATTTTGATATTACCTCATTAGTCATTAGTTATTAGTTATTAGTCATTAGTCATTAGTCATTGGTTATTCTTCCTCCGCTTCCTCTACTTCCTCATCTCTCCCAGTCCCCAGTCCCCAGTCCCAAGATTAAGACAGAATGTGAATTGTAACGGTTTGTGTAGTTATAGGTCTATTGTAGAGAGTGGGTATTGCAGTCTAAATTAGTGGATACCCTACCGAAAAATGTGTATTGCCGTACTGTGATGGAAAATCAGCTAGGTTTTATCGTCAAATTGCTTGTAATTTCAACGTTGCTATCGGTTTTGCTGAAGTATACTGCGCCTCATCCACCGATTCCCGCTACAGATGTGAATGCTTTGATTATTGTGTTGTTACCGACAGTGATTATGGCGATCGCATTGTGGTGGCGATCGCAAACACAAAAACAAACTTAACTAAAATTCTCTAGGCGAAAGTCATCAAAATCGGCTAACCTAACGGCATTGTTAAAAATCTGCATCACCCCAACAGCAGGGAGTCAGCCTGTGAACCTTGGTCAATGGATCGGCTTAATCGCCATAGTTCTATCTTTATATACATTGTGGCAAATTCGGGAAGTGCTGTTGCTGATGTTTGCCGCAGTTGTCTTAGCTACTACTTTAAATCGGTTAGCCAAACGCTTCCAACGTTCCGGGTTAAAGCGGGGGTTTGCCGTTTTGCTGTCAGTAGCTATTTTTCTAGCTGGTGTAATTGGTTTTTTCTGGTTAATTGTGCCACCATTCGCCCAGCAGTTTAACGAACTGACATATCGTGTTCCCCAAGGTTTAGACCGTTTTAACACTTGGCTTGACGAACTGAGAACTCGCATCCCTCCCCAATTAATTCCCTACATACCGGATATTAATAGTTTAATTGAGCAAGCCCAGCCCTTTGTAAATCGGGCGTTAGGTAGTTCTTTTGCTTTTGTCTCTGGTTCTTTGGAAGTGTTGCTAAAAGTGCTGCTAGTGTTGGTGTTAACAGGAATGTTACTAGCTGACCCTTTAGCTTACCGTAAAGTATTTGTGAGGTTGTTCCCCTCATTTTATCGCCGACGGGTAGAGGGGATTTTAGATAAATGTGAAGTCTCCTTAGAGGGATGGGTGACAGGTGCTACCATTGCGATGGGTGTGGTAGGGCTGATGAGTGTCACTGGCTTATCAGTTTTAGGTGTGAAAGCGGCACTGGCGTTAGGCGTATTAGCAGGATTTTTAAATTTAATTCCCAACTTAGGCCCGACAATGAGTGTTGTCCCAGCAATGGCGATCGCGCTTCTCGATCATCCTTGGAAAGCTGTTGCTGTGTTAATTCTCTACTTTATTATTCAACAACTGGAAAGTAATTTTATTACGCCTGTGGTCATGGCGCATCAAGTTTCATTACTGCCAGCCGTCACGTTAATTTCTCAATTATTTTTCGTGACTTTCTTCGGCTTTTTAGGATTATTTTTAGCCTTACCTTTAACAGTTGTCGCTAAAATTTGGGTGCAAGAAGTATTAATTAAAGATGTTTTAGATGAATGGGGAAAAAGCCATGAGTCAGAGACTGAGTTAGTGATAGTTTCTCCCTCTCCTGCAATTGATGACAAATGGTCAGATGATGACCCTGTGAACAATTTTAATGATGATGCGGTGTCACCAGAAGATTAGATAATGATACAAAAAAAATTGTAGGTTGGGGAGCCATCGCCGTGGACGGGTTTCCCGGCTTGGGCGAATGGCGTTTGACGTAAGGAAACCCAACACCAATATTTTAGTTGGGTTGCGCTGCGCTTAACCCAACCTACATCTAAAGTCCAACTGATGTCATAAATTATTTGGCAGGAATATCAAACCAAGATTAGGATGTAAATCCGCTACAAAAAAATGCGAACTATTGCGGAAATTAACGAGAAAATTCGCCGCAAAACGGCGGTAGTATTAACAGCTGAGGAACTAAAAGCACGAGTGGCGGAAGTCGGAGTCAGTAAAGTTGCCAAACAGGTTGATGTTGTCACCACTGGCACTTTTGAGCCGATGGAATCAAGTGGTGCAATTATTAACTTAGGGCATACTGACCCACCGATCAAAATTCGTCGGTGCTGGGTGGATGGTGTACCTGCTTACACTGGTTTTGGTGCAGTTGATTTATATTTGGGTGCTAGCTGTGCTGTAGATACGATGGATGGGGAAGAAGTCCGAGAACGGGGCGGTGGCCATGTCATCCAAGATTTGATTGCAGGTAAACCTGTTCATATCCGCGCTCAAGGACAAGTTACTGACTGTTATCCTAGGGGAAGTTTTGAGACTGCGATTACCCGCGACACGATAAATCAGTTTTATTTATATAATCCGCGCAATCTTTATCAAAATTTTATCGTCGGCGTGAATGGAGGCGATCGCCCACTTCATACTTATCTCGGCCCTCTACAACCACGTTTAGGTAATGCGGTCTATTCTAACCCTGGTGCAATTTCTCCCCTATTTAACGACCCCAATTTACAACTAATTGGCATTGGCACGCGCATTTTTTTAGGTGGTGGAGTAGGTTACGTAGCTTGGGAAGGTACACAACATTTTCCTTTACAAAAGCGGTTAGCGAATCAAACACCGATAGGGCCGGCTGCTACTTTAGCCTTAATTGGTGATGCTAAACAAATGGATACCCGTTGGGTAAGGGGTTGTTACTTTAAAAATTATGGCCCTTCCTTGATGTTGGGTGTAGGTGTACCCATACCAATATTGAATGAACAAGTAGTAGAACACTGTGCAGTTCAAGACCAAGATTTAGTCGCGCCCATAGTAGATTTTTCCATACCTCGGCGTGTGCGTCCGACATTTGGCTTGGTGACTTACGCCCAACTGAAGTCAGGGCGGATCACGATAGAGGGTAAAACAGTACGGGCTGCACCTTTGGCTAGTCTGTTTTTATCTCGGCAAGTTGCCCTAGAGTTAAAAAAATGGATTGCAGCCGGTAGTTTTACCCTCACCGAACCAGTAGCCCCAATGCCGATGGAACGTTCTTTTCTGCCTCAAGACAGGAGAACGGACTTTTAAGGCAGGGGCAGAGGGGCAGAGGAGACTTTTTTCAAGAATTCAAGAACTCTTTAATTTTGAATTTTGCGAAAAGTTCTGTAGGCGGGTTTCCCGCCGTAGGAAACTTTTCAAGACGAATTTTGAATTTTGAATTGATTTGTCCCCAATCCCTAATCTTGGGTTGGCTTTGGTCGTTTGATCGGTTTCGGGGTGGGTGTAGAGGACGGCGAAGACGGTTTTGGCATAGGTTTGGAAAATGCCGAGGGTTCGCCGCTTGTTCTCTTGACGGGGCGTGGAGTTTCTCCGGGTCGTCTGGGCGGGTATGGTTTTCTGCCAGCACCACGAGGGCCACCTTTGAAGGGTGGTCTACGTTTTTTGGGCAAGTCAGCGATCGCTTCTGCCGTTGAGACTACTAATACGTCCCCTTCTCGCTTGGCTTGGAAGTCCCAAAACTTGCCGACGGCTTTGGTGATTAACACGCCCCGCAGTTTTAACTTGAAATATTTGGGTTTGTCAGTTGGTTTACGTGGAGCTTGCTTAATTTTGACTACCAAGCTCTTACTATCAAAAGACTGATAAACTACTTCGCCACGTACAGAAAAACCACCATCGGGAATATGAGATGAAGGTACTGAGGGGCTGGTAATTTCTTGATTTTTTGGGGTTACACTCTCATCGGGTGTCTGTAATGCTTGTGACTCCGAATCTGGCTGATTTTCTGGAGTTGACTTTTTGGACAGACTTTCTGGCTCCCAAACCCCTACAATTTGCAGGTGTAAGCTGTCATTTTCTGGTCTGGTGCGGGGATAAACTACCCACAAATGATCCGCTTCTAGGTCTAGGTGATTTTTCACTAGGCTCATAATCCGACCGAGGAGGACGGCTTTGAGTTCTTGGCCATCTGAGGTCAGTAATTCGCCTTGAGTAAATTGTTCATCACTGGCTTTATAGCGTCCCCGGACTAAGCCGATGGCGCGGTATTGCATCGGTTCACTGGGGGGCGGAATCGGTTGTTGGCGATCAACTAAGTTATCATCGGATTCGGTTTCGCTAGGTTTGACAGGGGAATGCTCAAGCTTAGAGGGCTGGGTTGCTGCTACGTGAACGTTAGCAGCTGCCTCTGTTTTAGTTTGAGGCTCCTGGGAAGAAAAAGAGTTAGAGGATTCAGGCGAAGGCATCAGGTCGGAATTCATAAAAACTCCTTGGGCGGAGACACATCCCATTGTGGGACTTGACTAAGGCAGCTGGAAAGAGCGTTGATGCAATTGATGAAAGTATGTAGGCTTTCTCCCAAATTACATGAGAACGCTCTATACAATTTTAAAGACGCTAAATTCGGCATTCAGAATCTAAATGGTAATTTAGCGTCTTTACTCTAGTTTCGGAAGCATATCATAGCTTCCAGTTGGATGGCTCTTCCTAAAGTCATCACTTACTTTAACAGTGCAGATAATGATTTGTTATAAAATTCACTGGTAATTGGCACTTCTCCGCAAGCTTTTGGAAATTTTTAAGTTTCTAATTTGTGTCAATAATAATGGGATTAGAGTTTTGCAGAGGGAGTAAATCGTGTCTCAACCGCGCAATCGCTGGATAATTAAGGTTATTTTAGCACTGGCAGTGCTGACTTTTGTAGGTGTTTCTCTCGTTCCTATTATTGGTGCTATCAACAATACGACAGCCTCAAACCAGAATCCTGCTAGCCCCAGTAGCAATTCAGCCGCCTCTGAGCAAAAATCAAAATTGGAAGATACTGTACGGGGTTATGAACTGGTTTTACAACGGGAACCAGAGAATCAAACAGCACTTAAGGGTCTATTACAAGCGCGGCTACAACTGTTAAGTTTAAAACAAGGTAATATTCAAGGGGTGATTGAACCTTTAGAAAAGCTAGCTAAACTCAATCCTGAGCAGTCAGAATACAGTGTGCTATTGGCACAAGCTAAACAGCAAATTGGCGATAAGGAAGGAGCCGCCCAGGCTTATCGCACAATTTTAGCCACAAATCCCGGAGATTTGAAGGCTTTACAGGGAATGGTGGCTCTGTTGTTAGATCAGCAACGCCCAGAAGCCGCTATTGGTTTACTGCAAGATACTCTGACTAAGGCGGCTCAAGCTAATACAATTCAGCCGGGAAGTGTTGATGTAGTGGCTGTACAGATTTTATTAGGCAATGTTCACGCTAACCAACAACGCTATCCTCAAGCTATTGCGGCTTTTGATCAAGCTATGAAGAAAGCTCCCCAAGATTTTCGCCCGGTTTTGGCTAAGGCGATGCTGTTACAGGAACAGGGGAAAGCCGCAGAAGCTAAACCTTTGTTTGATAGTGCTGTGGCTTTAGCTCCCGCCCAATACAAGGATGAAATTAGCAAGGCGGCGACTGCATCCGCTACACCTACACCTGCTGCATCTCCTACACCTGCTACGGACAAGACTCCTCAGCCATGAGATGGGGGATTGGGGACTGGGGATTGGGGATTGGGGACTGGGGATGTGGGGGATGAGGGAGATGAGGGGGATGAGGTAGAAATTCTTTACGAATCAACCGTCAACTGTCAACCATCCCCATTTTGAATTTTGAATTTTAAATTTTGAATTTTGAATTGTTACGCTCCTTCAAAGGCGGCGATGACTCCAAAAATCAAAAATAAGCATCCTCCTGCAAAGGTGAGTTGACGCTCAGAAATTCTCCCGGCTATCATTTTGCCACCAATGACGGCGATCGCTGCACAAATGGCATGACCTAAAATTGCGCCTATAGTCACACCAATGGCGTTATTTCCGGCGGCTAGGGCGATGGTGGCTATTTGGGTGCGATCGCCCCACTCTGCCATAAATGTTAAAATAAATGCTTCTATGACAATCGATAAGGCTGTTTTTTGCTTTGGTAGTTGCAAGTCAGCTTTCTCGACTGCGGCTTTGGCTTCTTCTATTTCTTCGCTCATGGCGGCTTGTTCACCAGCCGCCGTCATCTTGCTAGCTTGGTATAACAGCTTAATCCCAAAGACTAAAAATAAGCCGATTTCAGCGTAATGAATATAAACTTTTGGTAATAAAGATGCTGCTTGCCCAAACAACACTGATAGGATAGTCATTGCAGCTAAAGCAGCTACCACTCCGGTAAATACTAATCGCCGGGAATGGTGCATGGATAATATCACGGCGATAAAAAAAGTTTTATCCCCTAACTCGGAAACTGTAATTAATAATAAACCTGCTGTAAACGCTGTTAGCACTGTCTCAAGCTCCTGAAAAATTGTGTAGGATATGAGCTTGATGAATGCCAAAAGACCTCACCAAGCTCACATCGCTATGTGAACTCAGTGAAGGTCTCGCTGCCAAATCTTGATTATTTGTCATCTGAACCAGGCTCATCGCCAGTGTGTTGATTCAGATGTACTGGCTGGGAAATTTTCGCCAGTAGCTACTCCCCTTCTATTTAAGTAAATAATACATCTATTGCAGGTATGAGTCAATATTATCTTTCGATAAATATTTGGGAAGTTGGGATTACAATCAAGAAAATTGTCCTCCAATGCTGATGATTGATTATCTAGAAACAGACTGGAGATGTAAATGACTACAGCAACTATCGCAACACCTAAAAAGGAATCACCTCTGCTGTTTGAGGGTTTGACGTGGAGAGAGTTTAAAGCAGTTGAGCAGTTGTTAGACCGTCCTGGTTATCGACTGTCTTTTTTAGATGGTGTGTTGGAGATACGAAGAATGCCAGGAGAACCACACGAAACTGTTAAAAAGAGAATTGCTGCATTGGTGGAACTGTACCTATTGATAGCTGGGTTTGATTTTACTCCCACGGGTTCGATGACGTTGGAAAGTGAATCTGCTGCTGTCAAACGAGAAGCAGATGAATCTTATAAACTTGCTCCTGGGCGAGTGCGTCCTGATTTGGCGATTGAGGTGGTGTTTACCAGTGGTGGTATTAATAAGTTAGAGGCATATAAACGGTTGAAGATTCCAGAAGTTTGGTTTTGGGAAGATGGTGTATTGGAAGTTTATCACCTGCGGGGAGAAGCCAGTGCGCTTGAGTATGAAAGGGTTTCCAGTAGTGAGGAAGTGAAAGGAATTGATTTGGATTTGTTGTTACGTTGCATTAATATGGTTAATCATGTTGATGCTATCAAAACATTCCAACAAGGACTTGAGAAATAGTTGGCGATCGCACTCCATTAAAATTATTTAAGTAAGTAGGCTTAATTAATTGTTAGATAGTGGAACAGGCTTCTAGCCTGTTGACGGGCAAGACTT
>NZ_CAWMSA010000032.1:48497-95404 GCF_963870205.1 Anabaena sp. CA = ATCC 33047
GAGCTTGTCGAAGTATGCCCATCCTACATTTTATATTTAATTGCAACCAGCTACTTACATAGCAAGCGATCGCTTGGACTAATATTTGGATTATACTGAAGATAATTGGCTATATTTAAACATCCTTGCTGCATTAAATTATCTAAATCTAGATTCCACAATTTCACACCAGCATCTTCACCACCACTGAGCAAAGCTTTACCATCAGGACTAAAACTAATACTGTTAATTTTGCCTTGATGTCCCCACAAAGTTTTTAGTAATGTCCCATTTGTAATATTCCATAACTTGATAGTATTATCGGCACTGCCAGAAGCTAAAATTTGACTATCTGTAGTGAAACTAAGGCTAGTTACACCGTCTGTATGTCCGGTGAGGTTTTGTAGTAGCTTACCGTCTGTGACTTGCCAAAGTTTGATAGAATTATCCCAACTAGCAGAGGCTAATATTTTACCATCAGGACTGAATTTTACGGCGGCGATCGCTAAACCATGTCCTAATAAATTATGGACTAGCTTACCGTCTTGCACTTGCCAAATTTTCACGCTATTATCAGCACTACTAGCAGCTAATAATTTACCGTCAGGACTATAATTAACACTTGTCACTTCATCTCTATAGCCTGTAATGGTTTTTAATAGTTTACCATTATTCAACTGCCAGATTTTCACAGTCTTATCAGCACTACCAGCAGCAAGAGTTTGATTATCTGGACTAAAACTAATGCTGGTAATTCTGTCATTGTGTCCGCTTAAGGTTGTAATGAGCTTGCGAGTTTGACTATTCCAAATTTTAATCGTTTTATCTGCGCTAGCTGTTGCTAAAGTTTTACCATCAGGACTGAAACTAACTGCGTTAATTATATCTTGATGTGCTGTCAAACTAACCAATGGTACAGCCTGAAAAACTTTATCTCTCTGCCATATTTTCACCTTACCATCCCAACCAGCAGCAGCAAAGGTATTATTGGCAGGATGAAAACTCACAGAATTAGTATTATCTGATTGTAATTTATTGTTTAAATTTAATTGCCAAAGTCTAATAGTTTTATCACTACTAGCAGAAGCAATGATTTTACCGTCAGGATGAAAAGCTACATCTCTAACTTGTTCACCGTGTCCGTTAATAGTTGTAATTATTTTACCATCTAACCGCCAAATTTTAATTGAGTTGTCAGCACTGGCAGAAGCTAAAAGCTGACTGTTGGGACTAAAGTTAATACTGTTAACTTGGTCATTATGTCCTACTAAACTTTGTAAAAATTTGCCGTTATTGTGCCAAAGTTTGATAGTTTTATCATCACTAGCAGCAATAATTTTGCCGTTAGGACTAAACTTAATCTTAGTAATACGTCCTTGTCCAGTTAGAGTTTTAATTAAGTTACCATTGGCTATCTGCCAAAGTTTGATAAAATTATCTTCACCACCAGAGGCGATAGTTTTACCATCAGGGCTGAAGCTAACAGTATTTACCCAGCCATTATGAGCGTTCCAACTATTGATTAGTTTGCCATCGATTCGCCATAATTTTACAGTTTTATCAAAGCTGGATGAGACAATTAGTTGACTATTAGGACTAAAGCGGATATCTGTAATTATATCTGTATGTCCGGTCAATGTGTGAATTAACTGCCAGGAAGTTTTGAGAGCATAAATTTTAATAGTATTATCGGCAATAGCGGCGGCTAAATATTCACCATCTGGACTAAAAGCAATGGCTGTAATTCTGTGATGATTTCCGGTGATGGTTTGAATTAAGCGACCATCTGTAGACCAAATTTTGATAGTTTGGTCATCACTGGCAGAGGCGATAATTTTACCGTTGGGATGAAAAGTTACAGCATTGACTTGTTGCGTGTTACCTTCAAGGCGATTAATTTCTTGAGTTTGAGAAATAGCTTGTTGAAAAGTTGCCGCCGTGGCTATTTGGATAGGTTTTGCTGGTGAAAAAACTTGTTTAATTTCGCGTCCAGCTTTGACACTAGCAATTACACTTTCTAATTGTTGATGAGATAAGAGAAAAGCCTCGGAGGAAGCATTTAAGGCTGAGATTTCGCGTAATTGAGCCGCCCGTTTTTGGAAATAGGCTAAACCACCGAAACCACTAGCAGCTATTCCTAAAACACTGATGATAGCTACAGCCGTTTGTGCTTGTCGTAGTCGCTTTTTTTGGGCTAATTGTTGTTGTTGTCTAGCGTCTAAACAAGCAGCGATAAATTTCTGCACATCCGCCGATAATTCATCTGTGTATTGAATATAAATTTCTTCAGCTTCAGCGAGACGGATACCTTGCAATAAAAAATCTGACTGTTGATGATTTTGTTTCCAGAGAGTTGCAGCTTGTTCAATTTGACGCTGCGATCGCAGTCTACTCCGATTTTCCTCCAACCACCAGCGCAAAGTTGACCAATGGCGAATCAGGATTTCATGGGCGACTTCGATGGTTACAGGGGGAGTGAGGGGAGATGAGGGGGATAGGGGAGTAAGGGAGGAGGGGAGATTTTCACCCAAGCATTCGTTAATTTTGAATTTTGTAGCTTGCTTCGACCTAGGAGTATTTTGAATTTTGAATTGATTTGTCCCCATTCCCTCATCTTCTAAATTTACGACTATCAACTTCGCCGCAGTTAACGCTGAAAGGGTTCTGTTGACTAATTCATCAGGATATTTCTTCACCACTAACTCAGATTTTAATACCCGTCTTCGCGTGTCTTCTGTTCCTTCACCTAACTGCGTTAGTGAGAGAAAAATCCATCTAGCGCATTCTTGCGCCTGTGAATCTAAATTTTCGTAAACTTCCTGGGCTTTGCGTTCTAATGCGCCTTTAATACCACCAATTTGCTGCTGATACGCTGTCAAGGTTAACTCCCCAGCTTGGCGATATTCCCATAACTGTTGTAGGACAAATTCCAACAGGGGTAAATCTCCCGCCGAGTGGTTTAATTCTTGTAGTAAAATTTCTACCAGTCCGGGTTCAACTTTTAACCCGACTTGTTCGGCTGGGTTGACGATAACACGACGGTAGTCGTCATCACTTAAATGTGGTGGGACTAATATACTAGATTGTTGTAATAAATTCGCTAGTGTGGGGACTTCCAAACAAGGGGCGATAAAGTCTGCACGTACAGTCACCACTAACTTAAATTTATCAGATGCGTAGGCGATCGCACCCAAAACTAATTCTAAAAATCTCTGTCTATCCTCAAGCGGTGCAAGGGTAAATAATTCTTCAAATTGGTCTACTACTAACACTATCATCGGTTCTGGACGACTACGCAACCAGTAGACAAAACCTTCTACTCCTTGGTAAAGCATTCCTTCAAGGAGGAGGGGACTAGGGACTGGGGACTGGGGACTGGGGGGAGATGGGGGAAAAGTTTCTACCTTGTCTACCTTGTCCCCCTTGTCTACCTTGTCCCCTCCCCTCAACTCTCCCAACCGTCGCGCTAAAGCTTCTAACGGGTGTGCGCCTGGGCGTATGCTTTTAATTAACCAGGTATCACTACCGGGTAATTGTTTTCCTTGGCGTAGTTGCGCGATTAATCCTGCTTGTACTACTGAAGATTTACCACTACCAGACGCACCGACTACGGCTAAAAATGATTTGTGTGCAATGAGAGCAATTAATTGTTGCGTTAAAGATTCTCTACCATAGAAATATTGCGCGTCTTTTTCGCTAAAGGCTTTTAACCCACGATAAGGACAAATTTTTAAATCTAAAGCGGCTAATTTTTTCTGGTTGTTTGTACCAGTTGTAGCGGGAATAATTTCAATTACGCCTTGTGTACCTGATAGCCAAATTTGTAGGGTTAAAGATGGGGTGATTTGTGTCTGTGCGGCTAGATGAATTTGTAATTGGGTTATCCAAGCTGCTACTGATAAACCTGTAGAAACAGAAGCATTTTTTAAGGTTTCAATGAGTGCTTGAGTAAATAATTCTGGGTTATATTTGGGACTAATTGCAGTAATGATACATTGTCCGGTTTCTGAATTTAATTGTAAGTCTTCTATCCAGTCTTGCAATGCTACGTTATCACTGGCGACTGGACAATCTAAAATAATAATTTGTTGTGTCACCGGAGAACGGCGTAACTGTTGTCGGAGCCAAGAACGACTTAACCAAATATTATCTAATAAGACTAAGGCTGCTTCTCCGGTGGGGGTTTCTTCTAGTCGTCCTCGTAAATATAATAAAACGGTGATAGGTTCGTCAGTTTGTTGTCGCTGTGGTTGGTTGGTGGAACGGAGACATTCTTTAATGCTGTCACGGATATCTTGGGCGGTGGTGTTAGTTCCACGGGGTAAATATTCTAAGTCAAATGCTCCAGCACTAGCTAATATTTTACTGAAATCTAATGCTGTTTGTGCGCCGATAATGCCTTCTATGACTAGAGCTTGCCTGGGTGGTAATGATTGAGCGATCGCAGGTAATTTACCAATAATTAATTCCCCAATCCCCTCCACTATCCGCTTTGGTGTTTGTAGCGGATATTCACTATAAAGCTCGTTGTCTCCTTTCCCCCGTTTCTGTTGGTTAATTAACCTTAATTGTTGGTTAGTCTTATCTATATATTGTAGGGTTTTATGATAAACATAGCGATATAAACCATCAGCAGAAATCACACCTTGAGCATCCGCCGCATCCCCACGCAAGCCCCGCATTAAATAATATGTAAAGACCCCATGACCTAGTTCGGGAAACTCCCATGATTGTTGATTAGTGTCACAAGAAAGCAAAGCATAAAAACCTTGACTTTTCGCTGCACGTTGCTGTAAGATTGATACTAATTGCTGTGTGGGATTTAGACCACGTAATGTCATACCTCCACTATGACAGGCATCTAACCAAACTATCTGATTTTGGACACCGCTATTACTTAAATATTCTAATAATTCCTTAACAGCTAAACCTGTATTTTCTAAGTCATCTTTTTGTGTATCCGCCAAACATAAAAATGCTTGCTGCGTGTTTGGTTGCAGCATTCCATGACCGGAAAAATAAAATAAAATTGTATCGGTAGGTTGGGCTGATTTTGTGATATGCTGTAAGCTATGTTGAATATTAGCTAACAGTGGTAATTCTGCTGCTAAATCATGATAAATGTTGATGTCTTTTTGGGAAAATTGCTCTTTAGTGGCATCTTTTAAAGCTGCTGCTAATGCTTGACAGTCTACGGCGGAATAACGCAGACATGGCAGTTGTGCATCTTGGTATTGGTTAACTCCCACCAATAGTAACCACAGTTTCGGGGTGACAGTGGTTTTAGTTTGTTTTGAGTTACTGGTAGCAACAGCACGGGGCATTTTCGTGAGAGAATAGAGAATGGAAGGGAGCAGGGGAGAATTTTCTCAATAATTCTTTAATTTTGAATTTTGCGAAAAGTTCTGTAGGCGGGTTTCCCGCCGTAGGAAACTTTTCAAGACGAATTTTGAATTGATTTGTCCCCAGTCCCTATTTTCTATTAGATACCGTGGCAAGTTTTTATGCAGGGATAAAAAATTAAACGCAGATAAACGCAGATATAGCTTGCTTCTCTTACGAGACGCTACCGCGAACCCGCAGGGTACGCAGATGAATATGTATCCCTAAGTTTAAATGTTGAGGCGACCTGTGGTCAATAATTGATATCCGCCGATAAAACAAGCCATTGACAGGCAAAATTGCCAAAGACTTGTAGGACTAAGAATAGCACGGCTACTGAGAAAAATTAGCAAAATTCCTATTCCCAATGCTACCCAACCTACAGATTTATCTTGACGGGGTAGCACAAATAACATTAAAATTCCAGAGGTGAGACAGAGTATGGAAGCATCAGCAGCTATTCCACGCCACCAATAAGGGTAGACGTTGGTAGTAAAGTAAATATTTTGACCAAGGAAGTAAACTCCGGCTAGCAGTAATGCTAAACCTATCAATTTGAATAAAAATCTCATTATGTGGATGGTGATGAAGTTCTTAGCTGAGAATGTGCAAAGGAAGGGATGAGGGAACACTAAAAATAAATTATCCCAATTTGGTTGTCGGTAGGTTGTGTCAGTTAGATGAAACCTGACAATACCAATAAATTCTTTGTAGAAATACGCCCTAAAGATTGGTTATTTTTGCAGGATGATTATTTAGGACATTGTGGTAAACTTCTTTCAGCGTAGTAGCAATCAAAATAAATGAGAGCGTCCCTAGTAGAGTTGAAGTATCTAGTTACTCTGTATGGGCTACTTTTGGGGTTGGCATTACGTAACCAAATTTTTAAATAGTAATTCTTGTTATCATCAGTAGACCATAATTCGTAACGGTAATCTCCTCCTATTCCCTGGCTGGTTAAGTAGTCAGCTAAGGCTATATTTGATATCCCCAGAATGCTAAATGCAGTCACAACAGGAATTACAGCTAGTTTTAGGATTTGGCTGATTTTCATAAATGCACAAAAAACTCACTTTATCTAGATTTCTACATAAATGTATGTGCTTAAAACCGTAATAATATGGAACATTGTGTAATGATATTGTAAAGACAGCAGTTTGTACAGTCATTGACTAACGACTAACGACTAATGACTGCCAGAATTTTGAATTTTGAATTTTGAATTTTGAATTCGGAGCGGAGCGACGTGACTAATAACTAATCCCCAAAACATAATTGATAATCTTCTGTGGTGATATTGGGGTTAGTTGTGAGATAATCGGCTAGGCGATCGCACGCTTGATTGAGTAGTTGATCTAAGTTAGGGGTTTGTAGTTCTATTCCTTCTAAGTTCCACAGTTTGACTGTACTATCCTGCCCCCCAGACACCAATAGCTTACCGTTGGGACTAAAGCTAACACTCTTGACACCGCCTTGATGACCTGGTAATGTTTTTAATAAAGTTCCATTGGCAACATTCCACAGTTTAATTCTGCCGTCATCACTAGCCGAGGCCAAAGTTTTACCATCCGGTGAGAAACTGACGTTAAATACTAAATCATTATGCCCTTCTAGGGTGTTGAGTAATTCACCGTCTAAATTCCAAAGTTTTATGGTTTCATCCTGACTAGCTGAGGCAATGGTTTGTCCATCAGGAGAAATATTCACACTCCAAACACTGGCACTGTGACCTTGTAAGGTATTTAATAGCTTACCGTTTAAGTTCCAAATTTTAATAGTTTTATCAGCACTAGCAGAAATAATTCTCTTACCGTCTGGGGTAAATTTGATATCTGTCACCCAACCATTATGTCCTGAAAGAGTATGCAGGAAACTACCTTGTACAGTCCAAAGTTTGATGGTTTTGTCTGCGCTACCAACGGCGATGAGTTGATTATCTGGGCTGAAACTCATGCTTGTTACCCAATGGCTATGATTTTGCATGGTGTGCAGTAATGTACCATTGCGATCGCGAATTTGAATCCTTTGATCTGCACCTGCTAATGCTACTCTATTACCATCAGCACTCAAGCTGATACTGGCAACATCAGGAATAGGAGCAGTCAAAGTTTTAGTTAATTTTCCGTCTAAAGTCCAAAGCTTGATGGTATAATCAGCACTTAAAGAGGCGATGCTATTACCATCATTGATAAAGCTCACCCGATTAACGCTACTTTTATCACCATCAAAAGTTTTGGGTACTGTTCTTTCCACATTCCACAGTCTCACGGTATTATCATGACTAGCGGCAGCGAGAATCTTACCATCCGGGCTAAAACTGAGACTGTTGACTTCATGCTTATGCCCTAGGAATGTTTCCAGTAAATTACCATCCCTTGACCAGATTTTAATAGTTTTATCCGCACTGGCAGTAGCAATCATCTGTGCATCGGGGGAAAAAATCACTCGCCAGACATCTTCATTATGTCCTTCCAAAGTTCTGAGTAAAGTACCGTCACGAGTCCAGAGTTTCACTGTATGATCGGCACTAGCAGAAGCTATGGTTTTACCATCCTGGCTAAAAGTGACACTCCACACCTCCTGAGTATGGGCGGGGATAGTTGTGAGCAGACGACCGTCTAAACTCCATAATTTAATCGTACCATCATCGCTGGCAGAGGCGATAGTATCACCTTCTGGGGAGAAGCTGACAGAATTCACACCCCCCTGATGGCCGTTGAGTGTGAGAATTAGCTGTCCGTCACGAGTCCAAAGTTTGATCGTATTGTCAGCACTGCCAGAGACGATAATTCGACTATCTGGGGAGAAGCTGACACTATTAACTGCACGAGTATGACCCTTGAGAGTGGTAAGTAATTGACCGCTACGATTCCAGAGTTTAATGGTATTGTCAGCACTACCAGAGGCTAACATTTTCCCATCTGGGGAAAACATCACACTATTGACTCCATCGGTGTGATTTGTTAACATGGACATTAGATTGCCATTTCTGTGCCAAATTTTAATAGTATTGTCAGCACTGCCAGCCGCTAATATCTCACCATCCGGCGAAAAACTGACGCTAGTTACCCAAGAATTATGTAGAAAGCGGTTACGTTCCTGGGTACTGTAAACAGCTTGTTGGAGGATAGTTGCCGTTTGATGACGGACATCGGCGGGTAGTCCGAAGTTGATTCTTTGCACTTCTCTGCCAGCTTGCACACCAGCTAACAATGCTTCTAACTGCTGATGGGAAAGAAGGTAATTTCTGGAAAGGGAATTGACAGCTTGAATTTCTTGTAACTGGGCTGTTTGGGTTTTCTGGTAAGCAAACACTGCTAAACCAAAAGCTGTCAATCCTAGGGTGCTGATAATAGCTATAGCCCTTTGCGCTCGTCTGAGGCGGTTTTGTTCTTTGAGTTGTTGCCGTCGTCTTTCTTGTAAACTTGCCGCAATGTAGTTCTGTGCATCCAAAGACAACTCATCAGTATAATTGAGATAAATTTCTTCGGCTTCTGCTAGGCGTACACCTTGGAGGAGAAATTCAGCTTGGCGGTGATGTTGCTGCCATAAATTAGCAGCTTGTTCAATTTGACGCTGCGATCGCAGTTTACTACGATTTTCCTCTAACCAGCAGCGTAGTGTTGACCAATGGCGAATTAAAATTTCATGGGCTACTTCTACAGTGACGCAGGGAATAGGAGATGAGGAAGTGGGGGGAGAATTGCTAGCTTGTCTTCCTGGTTTTTCTAGTTCCCCTATCGTTTCATCTTCTACATTGACTACTACCAACTTAGCGGCAATTAATATCTGCAATGTTCTTTCCACCAAAGCCGCCGGGTATTTTTTCACAACTAACTCTGATTTCAATACCCGTCGTTTAGTATCTTCTGTACCTTCACCCAACTGTGTCAGGGTTAAAAAAATCCACCGGGCGCATTCTTGCGCTTCTGGTTCTAAACTATCATAGACTGCTTGGGCTGTCTTTTCTAACGCGCCTTTGATTCCGCCCAAATATTGCTGATATGCTTGTAAAGTGATGACTCCATGCTCACGGTACTCCCATAATTGTTGTAGAACAAATTCCAACAATGGTAAATACCCAGGTGAGTAGTCTAACTCCTGCAATAATGCCTCTAGCAAGTCTGACTCGACTGTTAACCCGACTTGTTTGGCAGGTTGCAGAATAATGCGACGATATTCTTCTTGACTTAAACCAGGCGGTAAAAAGATACTCGACTGCTGTAAAAGCTGGGCTAAGGTTGGTACTTCTAAACAAGGTGCAATAAAATCAGCCCGTAAAGTGATGATGAGTTTTAACTTTTCGGGTATCTGTGCCAGTGTTGTCAAGACAATTTCCAGAAATCTTTGTCTATCTTCACTCGCTGCCTGGGTAAATAATTCTTCAAACTGATCTATTACTAAAACTACCATTGGTTCAGGACGCTGCTTCACCCAATCAGCCCATTCTTCCCCACCTTGGTGAAATATATGCGGCAATTGCATTTGCTGATAGGGTTTTTCTTCCTCAGCTGCGCTATCAACCAAGCAACGACATAAAGCCGCTAGAGGATTTGCACCAGGGCGAAAGCCGTTTATCCACCAGTCTTGAGTGCCGAGTAATTGTTTCCCCTGCCGCAGTTGCGCCATGACACCAGCCTGCACTAAGGAAGATTTGCCACTGCAAGAAGCCCCCACCACAGCGATAAATGACTTTTTCCCTAATTCAGCGATTATCTGCTGGGTGAAGGTTTCTCTACCATAGAAATACTGAGAATCTTCTTCCCTAAAAGCTTGTAAACCGCGATAAGGACAAATATTTAAATCAATAGATTTTACCAACTTCATTCTAGAAATTTAACAACAAGTTAAGACACTGTTATATTTTATAGGCTGATTAATTTTGACAAATCTGAGTATAAATATTGGCGGGATTTCTGTAAGATAATTGTTCGGGTTTAACTGCGAGATACTTGTGAACATCTCTATGGGTAGTTGATTTTCAACTATAGCACTTTGTCAGCGCATCAAAAAAAAACGCCAAACTGGCTACACAGACAAAATTCACTCTGCTAGAGTATTGCCAGTAAAGTGATTGCACTCCTGATTGCATAAGGTCTAAGCTCCTTCTGCTCACAAAAAAGCAGGCTAAATTAGTTTAGTCTGCTGCCATTATAGTTGATAGTAGCGATCGCGATACACTCTCCTGTCTTCAAACGCAATGTTAGACTGATCACATTTGTTGATTTCCTCTGCTATATACCTCGTTCATGTACATAATGAATGAGGTTTTTTTCTCAGATGCTTTTCCAAATGGTTATTACTAGGATTAGACAACAGCAGTCGTAGCTTTATTTACTTGAATTTATGCCAATTACACCCGTGATAATTAACACAATCGAAATAAATTTGACCAAGTTCATAGACTCACGAAACCAAATAATCCCTATACTAGCAATTAAAGCAGTTCCTAAACCTGACCAAATAGAATATGCAACACCAACATCAAGTTTTTCTAAGGCGAGGGTAGAGAAGGTAAAACCAACCCCATAAAATACAAATATCAAAATGGAAGGAATAAGATTATTAAATCCTGCTGATAATTTCATACAGGTTGTGCCTAGAACTTCAAAAATAATTGCTCCCAGCAGGTAAACCCAATTGATTAACATATTTTTCGGTAAATTTTAACAATCATCCAGAGTTATTCATTGCCTCTGCTCTATCTCAATCCTATGAGTAATTACTTGAGTAATTCTGCTATGTAGATAACAACTAATGGATTTAGTCATTAGTCATTAGTCATTAGTCATTAGTCATTTATTCTTCCTCATCCTCCTCATCTCCCTCATCCTCCTCATCTCCCTCATCTCCCTCATCCCCCTCATCTCCCTCATCTTCCCATTTCCCAAAGATTCTTTAATTTTGAATTGATTTGTCACCATCAGAACGGTTTACCGTACCTTAAATACGGTTTTTACACGTTCGGAAATCATCATTTATCAGGTGATAAAAACCGAATTTGCACCACCTACATTTATGAATAAGATAAAAACAAATCAAAAGTTTAAAGCATTAATTGATTCTCAAAACAAACCATATAGGAGGTAGTGATATGACACTGGTACGTTGGAATCCTTGGCAAGAGTTGAACACAATACAACGCCAACTAAATCGGATTTTTGAAGAAGATATGTTACCTACCACAATCTTTGATAGAACTTTAGTGAAAGTTCCGGCGGCTGAATTACATGAAACAGATGATGCTGTGCATCTAAAGTTAGAAATCCCTGGGATGGAAGCTAAAGATATAGATTTACAAGTCACTGATAAGGCTGTTTACGTGAGGGGTGAACGTAAATCTGAAACTAAGACGGAAGATAAAGGTACTATCAAGAGTGAATTCCACTATGGTAAATTCCAACGTGTGATTCCTTTACCTGTTCGCATTCAAAATACCAATGTCAAGGCAGAATATAAAGATGGTATCTTAAATTTAATTTTGCCGAAAGCTGAGGAAGAAAAAAATAAAGTTGTTAAAATTAATCTAGATTCTGTTGGTTAATTAAAAGATACCCGACTTATAAAAAAAGTCGGGTGTTTTTTTCTAAATCATTCAGGATGGTGATAAAATTGGGCGATCGCTTGCACAAATCCCTCAAATGAACTAAAGTCTGTAGATACAATATCTACATTTATCCCCATGTTTTTGGCGTTAGCTGCTGTGTAAGGGCCAAAACAAGCTATGATACATTTTTCTAACTCGCTTTTTGAGTTAAGCATTGTTAAGAAACTGGTGATTTCGGCTGTACTACTAAAGGCAATAACATCAATCAAGCCTTGAGAAATTAAGCTTAATTCCAATGGGTAAATATTTTTATCTAAACATTGAGTTATATATGTAGAAATCCGGGTGACTTGCATTCCTAATTTTTGTAAATCCGCTATTAAGTTAGGAACTACATTTGGTTCAGGTATACCAATAACTTCTGGCGCAGGGACTAAAACTTTTTTGCCAGCAATTCCAGGTATTTGACATAGTTCGTTGACAATTCCCTTCGGACTAGATTCCTTGGGGATCAAATCAACTTTGTCACAGAAAGATAATAATATATCTGCATCTTTACCCAATGCACATAGTTGGCAATTTTGCAATTGAGATAAACATATATTTAGTTCATACATTCGCTCAAAAAAAGCGATGATGCCATTTCTACTGGTAAAAGTAATCCAGTCAAATTGACTGATAGTTTTGAGAGCCGCATCTAAATATGTATAATTAGATAAATTGCAAGTTTCGATAGTGGGCATGAGTATAGGCAGTCCACCTTGAGAAATGATTTGTGCAGATAACCGAGATGCGTAATTTCTAGGGGCTGTCACTAGGATTCTTTTGTTATATAAAGGTAATAGGCAAGATGCAGTTAACAAGTTAGTTTTTCTAAATTGGGAGTGCATAATTAAGTCCAAATTTGCTGATGATTAAATGCGAGAGGTTGGATAACCAATAAACGGCATAATTACATAATTAGGTGTTGTTAAGGTGTAACCAGAGGTGTGGGTGTGCTAGCAAATATCCGAGCCGCAATTTTTGATATGGATGGGTTGCTGTTTGATACAGAAAGCATTGCGCGCTGGGCTTGGAAACAAGCTTTAGCCAGTCATGGCTATATTATGAGTGATGATTTTTATTACGAGTTTGTCGGGCGTGATTTATCTTGGCGGGAAAAAATTCTCAAACAAAGATACGGTAATCATTTTCCTTTTGAGTCGGTGACAGCACAACGGATCGAAATAGGCGATCGCCGGGAGTTGCAAGAAGGTTTACCATTAAAAGCAGGTGTATTAGATTTATTGCGTCAGTTAAAGCATTTGGGGATAGTCATCGCCTTAGCCACAGGCACATCACGCAGTCGCACCATTCGCCGTTTAACCAACGCCGGAATTCTGCATTACTTTACAACCATTGTCACCAGTGAAGATGTTGCTGAAGGTAAACCCGCACCAGATATCTATTTAGAAGCCAGTCGCAGAATTAATGTTGCACCTGTGCAGTGTGTGGTGTTTGAAGACTCTTGTGTAGGGATAGAAGCCGCCTTTAGTGCTGGGATGTACCCAATTATGGTTCCCGACATCGAACAACCATCACCAGACATCAAGTGTTTAGCTTATCAAGTGTTGGACTCTTTAACCCAAGCTAGTGAGTTATTAGAACAGAGTTTAGGCGTTAGAAGTTAGGCATTGGCTATAAAATCAAGTCAAAAGTTTCAAAACCTTGTAGAGACGTTGCATGCAACGTCTCTACAGTGCAGTTGCATGCAACGTCTCTATACTGTAGTCTAACTAGCCGAAAACTGATGTCATCATCTGATTTGAAGCGAACAGGATATGATATCACGTCCGGCTAATTACTTATGAAAAGTTGTCGATGCTAATCTTTTCTTGTTCCCTGTTCCCTGTTCCCTGTTCCCTGTTCCCTGTTCCCTAGCACAACAGATATGATAACTATTCAAACGGACATGATATGACTAGCCGCAGAACATGAAGCGTAAATTAACCCAGATATTTTGCAGAAGTTACCCCAACCTTGCGGTCGGGGCTACTTTTGCTACACCCCTTGCACAATATAAATAATACCAGTGTGAATCACTAAATGGTTGCCAATTTGGCACAAAGTTGTGTTTCGGAAAGTGATTAATGATATTTTGCATAGTGAATCTTACTTTCCAGTCAGTAGTATACTTGACTCGGCTTTGAGATGAGCAATCTTGAAGCTGCGTTGACATTTAGGAATTTTGCAGGTGGAATTTATGTTAAGTCCTGTAATAACGATTGGTATATTTCAGAAACAATCTGACCATAAAGTATTTTCAGCCGGTGAAGTCATCTTTACAGAAGGACAGCCTGGTGAATATATGTATGGTATTGTAGAGGGAACAGTAGATATATCAGTCAATGGTAAAGTTGTAGAAACTATTGAGGCTGGTGAAGTATTTGGTGCTGGTGTATTGGTAGGCGTACAAAACAGGACTTATACTGCGATCGCCCACTCTGATTGTAAATTGGCTTACTTAAATGAAAAGCGGTTTCTGTTTGCTGTCCAAGAAACGCCAATGTTTGCTCTAATGGTGATTAAGAATTATTCAGAACGCTTGACTCGTTTGCAGCATTTACTGTAAGAGGATGTTGGAACAGTATTGTTATTCATAGCCAATGCTGGGAAACCTCACCCCCCTCACCCCCCTTCCCCACATTCGCGCAGCGTGCCGCAAGGCAGGGAATGGGGGGATATGTATAGATGTTTCATAACAATGGGATGAGTTTGTAGGAATGTTTTTAGTTTAGCAAGGAAGAACGCAAAGTTTTAAGCAACTGCAAATTCTGTATATTGTCTGATGTCGGCTGGTTGGAAGGCTAAAACAATTTGATTTTTAGGAATACCAGCGTTAACAAGTTCGTTTGCTATACCGTATTCTGTTCCGTCTCTTTGAATCCAGATTTTATCGTTGATAATGTCAATATGGACTAAGCAACCATGCACCCGTTGATTATTTTCCCATCCTAATGTTAGTAATAGGTAATGGTTGGCGTTTTGGTCTATTATTAGTTGTCTTTCTAGTTCTCCGTAAGCGTAGGGTAGTTGGGAATATTCGGTTAATATTTTTTGAATAATTTGGCGATAATTATCTAAGGTATCCATTGCAGTATCACCTCTCGTTTTGAATCGAATACAAGTAAACAAAGGCGTTGATTTTCTAATAATATTTTACCAATTGGTTCTTGAAATAGTTCGGAGTAGGTTTCTTGACGAATAGCGAGATATAAGCGACGGTCAGGTTCTAAGCGACTGAGGATGTCATAATATAGGATATATTGCCCTAAAGCGTTTTCTAAGTCGGTGACTGGAGAAGCACCTATAAAGCTTTTAATTTCAATGGCTATTTTTTGCCCGCTTTTTTCGGCGGCTATGAGTTTTTCTGCACCTAAGTCTATATATAAATCTCTTGTACCCCATTGTATAATAAATGGATCTTTGGTGATTTGCTAATTATCTTTTTCTAGGGAATTTCTCACGGAATTATGGTAAATATCTCTAGCTGGCATAGGGTTAATTTTATACTATAATATATACTATATAAGTTTGCACATTTACAAAAAAATATTTATATTCGTAGGTTGGGTTAAGCAAAGTGCAACCCAACGCAATCAAATTATAAAGATGTTGGGTTTCGTTACTCAACCCAACCTACATCTGAAAAATAATTGATGTGTTACACTTGGTTAACGCACCCTACTTATACTACAACAGTCCTACCAATATTTTGATTTGTTAATGGATAAGAAATATGAATAAAAATTTCAACAAAAATCCTTTCGATAAAAAAATAAGAGGCTTAGAATATTACAATAAGTTACAAATATTTGCTGAACAAGAACTTGATAATCGGTTTGAAGATTTAGCACTTTTTATAAGAAATGTCATACTTGAGCAAGATACACCAAGATCACTAGCTCATGAGTTATACAAATATGACCTAATTATACTTGTGCCAGTAAATAAAAATTTTCCAAATAGATTAGGCATTACTATAAATATCGAATGCTGCACACAAATTTATAATCATCAAGATAGTAAGTATATAAAAATTCAAGATTTTCTAGCTGCTCCCATTATTAAATACGAAAATCAATTATATACCTTACAGAATTTTGTGTTTGCAATTGCCTATAATGGTTCTATTCATTGGCAACCTAATTTTGAAGTTAATCAGCCTGATTTAAATAAGCTATATCATGATGTTATTTGTGAAATACCAGAAACATATTTACGGTTAACTCATGATATAGCTCGTTGCCTTGTCGCTGCCTACAAGGATATTTTTGAAAAATTTAATGGCGATAACAACGGCTACTCTGCTATTATGAACCGCCAACCTATGATTGTCAATAATGGCAAGCTAATCAAGGACGGTTATGATAATCCAACTTGTTGGTTTAACAATTCTTACATACAAATTCCTATACGAGAACAAGCGAATTTTGGAATTAGAATTTGTCTAGAATTACAATTACAACAAATAAATAAACAAGGCTTTATATTTGTTTATGGCAATAAGCAAAAAGAAAAGGAAAAAAGTAATATTTTAGGCTTATCTTGTCAACAAACTACAAAATTTTTAATTTTTGAAACTTTTGGCTCTCAAAGGCGATTATTAAATAAAATAATTGCCAAACTTCCTATTAGTTCGGAGATGATGCAAAAACCCTTTAAGTTAGAAGTGTCACTCTATAAAAACGGATATATCAGTTTAGCTGTAAACGAATATTTAAAATATTGCGAAAAAATACCTACTAATTTCTCTATTTATAATGGCAAATTAATTATTGGAGCAAACCTTGATGGAGAAAAATTCGGTAATTTTTTATGTTCTGTAAACTCTATAGAAGCTATTAACCACCAAAACATTATACATACTATCTTTATGTCTGGGGTAAGGCAACTTTCTGGATTGGATGGTCTGCAACTACCTCCTGATATAATAAAACGTCCTGCTCTACGTTAGTTAATTTTTTTATCTAAAGCAAGCAGTTTAAAATTCAATGAGAGTTTAAACCGATGCAAAACCAGTAAACTGCCTAACATAAGGTGATCTAAAACCTAAAACAATATCAGATTTCGGAACACCTAATTCTACCAACTCATTAGCTACCCCTTCCTCTGTAAAATCGCACTGAATCCAGATTTTTCCGTTGATAATATCTATATGAATCATTGAACCATAAGTCCGTTTTTCACCTTCCCATCCTAGATGAATTACTAAATAATGATCTCTTTGATTATCAAATATTAATTGTAGTTCTGTTCCCTTAGCTAAATGACTTTCTGTATGTCTTGCTAATACAGTCTGTACTAATTCAGAATAATTTATTCCTTCCATAAAACAATCTCCTGTTTGCTACCTTCAAATATCAATAATTTTAAGTTATGTTCACCAATTATGTTTTGAATCACAGGTTTCAGAAAAAATGCTGTATATATTTCATAACTAATTGCTAAATATAAAATACGATCAGGTTCTTCTGTTCTTAAAATAGAACGGTAATTAAGTGTTTGTCCTAAAGCTGTATGAAATTCACTAATTGCCGATTTCCCTAAAAAAGATTTTATCTCAACAGCGATTTTTTGTCCTTCTTTTTCTGCGCCTAAAAGTCGCTCTGCTCCTAAATCAATACGAAATTCTATAGTATCTACTATAAATATTAAAGGATCAGCAGTAATTAACCAACCATCTTTCTCTAAAGCTAACCTAACTGCATTATGAAAAATATCCTTCGCTGACATAAAAACATAAAGCCATATTTTCTATCTTAGATTATACCTAAATTCTCAAGCAATACCTTCTTCTCTTCTTCCCTTCTTCCTTCGTGTCCTTCGTGTCTTCGTGGTTCGTTAAAAAAAAGGAACAAGCAAAACGCCCATCCCCAAAAAACTATTAATAATTTAGCTTCCAAACCCCCCCAGAACTGAAGTTCCGGGCTAATAGCCAAAGTAAACTTTAGTTTACTAAAAGACCTTCATTTTCCCTAGTCATCTTTAGATGACTTCAACTATTAGACAGGGAATTAATTCCCTGTCGGGATATGGGTTTTAAATGATTAAGTTCCAGACTGCCAAGAATTGATATACTCAATCTGATCTGCTGTCAAACTATCAATTGCAATACCCAAAGCTTGCAACTTCAAACGAGCAATTTCTTGATCAACCTCAGTGGGAATAGAATACAAACCAGGTGCTAATTTACCCTTATTCTTCACCAGGTATTCACAAGCTAACGCTTGGTTAGCAAAACTCATATCCATCACCGCGCTAGGATGTCCTTCCGCAGCAGCGAGGTTAACTAAACGACCTTCACCCAGTACAATCACAGATTTACCACTGTTGAGGATATACTGCTCTGTGAAAGGTCTAACAGTCTTGATTTCCTTGGCTTGACTTGCTAAGTATTTCAAGTCTAACTCAATATCAAAGTGACCAGAGTTACAAACGATCGCACCATCTTTCATTAGGTCGAAGTGTTCACCCCGGACTACGTGCTTGTTACCTGTCACGGTAATAAACAAATCACCATGAGGTGCAGCTTCAGACATGGGTAACACCCGGAAACCATCCATTACCGCTTCAATCGCTTTAATGGGGTCAATTTCGGTAACGATAACGTTAGCACCCAAACCACGCGCCCGTAAAGCAGTACCTTTACCGCACCAGCCATAACCAGCTACTACAATGGTTTTACCAGCCAGCAAGATGTTTGTAGCGCGGATAATGCCGTCTAAGGTAGATTGACCTGTACCGTAGCGGTTATCAAAGAAGTGCTTGGTGTCTGCGTCGTTAACGTTCATCGCGGGGAAGGTTAACACCCCATCGTTTAACATAGCGCGTAAACGCACAATCCCGGTGGTGGTTTCTTCTGTAGTCCCAATTAAATCAGAAATTTGGTGTTGACGGTTTTTCACCAAGTCTGCAACCACGTCGCTACCGTCATCAATAATAATGTTGGGACGGTGGTCTAAGGCGATTTGCACGTGGCGGTTGTAGGTTGCCGCATCTTCGCCTTTAATCGCAAATACAGGAATTTCGTAATCAGTGACTAAGCAAGCTGCTACGTCATCTTGAGTTGATAAGGGGTTACTGGCAATTAACACAGCATCAGCACCACCAGCTTTAAGAGCGATCGCTAGGTGTGCGGTTTCTGTGGTAACGTGGGCGCAAGCTACAAGACGCAGCCCGGCAAATGGTTTTTCTTTCTCAAAGCGATCGCGGATTTGCCGTAATACAGGCATTTCCCGTCCAGCCCATTCAATACGCTGTCTTCCCAAGGGAGCGAGGGCGAGGTCTTTAACCTCGTGCTTTAATCGGGGAGAAGTTGCGGTCATTAACAATTACCTCAAAAAAGTAAAAAAAGCTACGTAATTTGTTACGTGCTTTACTATAGTATGCCACGACTCAGGATTTTTTGCTGTCATCAGCAAATAGCAAATTTATTGGGAAATGGGCATAGGGCATAGGGCATAAGGGCATGGGGCATCAGGAATCATTCTCCCTCATCCCCCTCATCCCTACGAGGGGATAAATCGCCGTCAGAGATGGGTGAGACGGACTTTTAGCTGTTTTCCCTTGCCTCTTTCCTGTTTAACTGCATATCTGGCTTTTTTCTTTTACATTTATTTTTGGTAAGAGTATACAGATTGGCAACTCTTATGATTACTTCTCATGACAGATGAACTCATTTGTCATCTATCTCAAGGATTAGAATACCCCAACTTAATTGTATGGGAATAAAACTTAACTTTTGATAGGTACATTTACCCAAGTAACAAGTTAAATGTGAAAGGTGGTTTGAGGAGCAGTCTACAGTAAATTTCGCTAAAGGAGGTCTTTGAGTGCGCTTTAAATTTTTGGCGATCGCTCGATGCACGATAGCTGTGGCAGTGACAACGGCAGCAACAGCAGGTTCTAGCCAGTCAGTACCCGGCTTTTTGGGTAGTAAACCAGTATGGAGTGAATCTGCGGCGATCGCAGGTACAACAGCGTTTAATGTTGCTTCTGTGCCGAAAGTTACTGCCCAGATTCCTCTTTTACCTCAATTGCCAGCTCCTAACAATCTGAGCAATGAAACGAATAACCGAACTGTATCAGATTGGGTGTATTTGGATGGTAGGCGATTATTTCAAATTGCCGCATCCAGAAGCAACTTTTCAGATCGTTCGCAAAATATCCAACAGAATCTCTCACAAATCAGTACAAAATTCTTTCGCTCAGATGCACAACAAGTTGAAGTCAATACCCGCACAGTCAATGGATTACCAATCATTGAAGTCAACGGTAAATACCTGATGACTGTCACCACCGCAGACGCTAGACTGCAACAGATAGATCCCTCAATCTTGGCACAACAAATTGTGGAAGATGTGAAAACCGGGCTAGAACGGGCTAAACGAGAGCGACAGCCGCAATTTCTGCTCAACCAAGGTAAAATCGCTGCTGGTATCGCCCTCGCCATGCTTGTAGCTGGTTGGGGAGTTTATACTTGGCAGCGTCGTTCTAAACAAAATTCCATAGAACCTATTCCCGCCCCTTCACAAGACGCTGAAAATATTACATCTCAGCTAAATCAACAGCAACATCAACATTTTCAAGAAGTCAAAAAACGCTTGTTTCAAATCACCCAAGGGGGGATTTGGGGCGGTGGTAGTTTTATCATTTTGGGTTTATTTCCTTATACCAGGGTATTGCAAGTAGGGATTGTCACAGCCGCCCAAATTCCTTTAAAATTGGGTCTAATTATAGTCGGGACTTATGTAGTTATTCGTCTGAGTTTTGCCCTAATTGACCGCTTCACCTCAACCCTCATCAGCAGTGGTGCTTTATTAAATTCCGCAACCTCCGAACGTTTGAAACTGCGAGTTTCTACATTCTCTGGTGTAACTAAAAGTATTGTGACTTTGATTTGGGTGGGGGTTGGCATTCTCCTAGCCTTGATTTTCTTTGGTATCGATATCGTCCCCCTGCTAGCGGGTGCGGGTTTAGTCGGTGTGGCGGTGTCTTTAGCTTCGCAGAACTTGATCAAAGATGCGATTAATGGCTTTTTGATCATCATTGAAGATCAGTATGCTTTAGGCGATGTGATTGCTGTGGGAGATGTCGGCGGCTTAGTCGAAAATCTCAACTTACGGATGACACAGCTACGAGACGCAGAAGGACGCTTGATTACGATTCCCAACAGTGAAATTAAAGTGGTGGCGAATCTTTCGAGTCGTTGGTCAAGAGCCGATTTAACGATTCCAGTGGCTTATCATACTGATATTGAACAGGCTTTGCAGTTAATTAAAGATGTGGCTCTCAACATGAATCAAGATCCACAATGGAAACGCCAAATTGTGGAAACACCCCAAGTTTTAGGGATAGATAATTTTGGCGATCGCGGTTTGATGATTCGCGTCTGGATTAAAACCCAACCTCTCAAACAATGGGATGTAGCGCGAGAATACCGTCGTCGTCTGAAAATCGCCTTCGATCAAGTCGGCGTTGACATTCCCGTACCTCAGCAAGCAATTTGGGTGAATGATGTTCAGTTATTGAACTCTCCAGAGAACGGTAAATCTTTTTAACCTCTGTTGCTTGAGAGAGTAGGGAGTAGGGGAGCAGGGGAGAAGAACTTTTTCCCAATCCCCAGTCCCCAATCCCTGTTTAGTACAAATGTACTATAATAGTTCTAACGTCGAAAAAGCCTAGTACAGCAAGATAACAGCTATGTCACGGTCTTCTGGAAGAGGGATTAAAGGATCTGGTAAAATGATGAAACATTACATTCTCAATCTCAACCCCACCGCCAAGCATGAATGGGATCGTTGCATCCTCAGAGATCCGCTTACAGCAAAACGTCCAGACATTGCTAAATTAATTGCTGAAGCAGTAGGTGCTGATACAGGTAGTTATTTAGTCAGTGTAAATATTGAAGTTCAGGTGTTAGAACAAGCGGCTGTACCTCAAACCGAACAACTGGCTTTACCATTATCAGAGGTGGATATCCCCACGCAACTGCGGGAAGTAGCCTAGTTAATTGATCACTGCAATTATACTTGATTCCTTGATGTAGAGACGTTATGTATAACGTCTCTACATAATTTATTTGGCGCAGCTTAATAATAGTTCGGCAATTTGCTGATTAATATGAGCGACATCAAAACGTTGACTAGCGGTAGTTCTAGCATGACTCGCTATAGTTGCAGTTGTCTGTTGATCTTGCAGACAAGTATTAATAATTTCTGCTAATTCTTGTGACTCTCCAGGCGTAGTTAAAAACCCATTAATTCCGTGTTCTACTAATTCTGTTGCACCGCCAGCTTTAGCTGCCACTACAGCCTTTTCACACAGCATCGCCTCAACAATGACTCTACCAAAAGGTTCGGGTGCAATGGAAGTATGGGCGACTAAATCACAAGCTGCCATTAATTGCGGGATATCATTCCGAAATCCCAGAAATTTCACGCGCTTTTCTAGTCCTAGTTGGGTAATTTGTTGATGTAATTGTTTAACATAATCTTGTTCACCAAACAAAGCATCACCAACTAAAATTGCTGTCACTTCTGGCGGACATTGAGCAATAGCATCGATTAAAATATGCTGTCCCTTCCACGGTGAAAGTCGGCTAAATTGTCCAACGACAAATTTCTTTTCTACTCCTAATTGTTGCCGCAGTTTTTGAGTTTCCGCCGGACTGGTTTGATAGAGTTTTCCATCAAAACCGTTATAGACAACTTGAGTTATTTCTGCTTTTCCTCCGGCTTGCACAAAGGCTGTTTTACTAGCTTGGGAATTAGCAATGACTAATGTAGCAAACCGATTAGCTAAGTTAACAGCAACGCGAAGGTTAGTTTGGCTAAAGTGTTCTGATGACAGGATATCATGCAAATGATAAACCAAGGGACGACGAGCTAAAAAACTAGCTACTGCCCCAATAACTAATGCTTTTTGAGTATTGGCATAGATTATATCATATTTTTTCGCGGTTTCGGCTACCTTAAATATTAGGGGTGCGAGTTGTGTTAAACTACCAAATGCTTGCAAGAAATTACTTTGTTTTCTAACTTGAATTTTTTGGGTGGTGAGAACTTCAACGGGTATATGATTTTGTTGTAGTAATGTTTTAAAACTACCATCTGCAAACAAACCAACTAAGGCGCGATCGCGGTAAGGTTTAGCAATATCAATTAAACACAATTCCGCCCCACCAGGTTTACCGCTTTGGTCTAAAAATAAGATTTTCATCACAAATAAATTATTGATAGTTTAGTGAATAAAGTTTCATTATGACAATTGCGTAATACTAGAAAATTGTAGGGTGGGCATTGCTTTTTAGTAGCTAAAACCCTGAGTTTTATATTGTTGGCAATGCCCACCTAACACTTATTGAGAATGCTGCAAGATATGACAATATCAGACTTGCTTAAAGAACATTTAGTTTTATGCTAGCAAAATCTCAAATCCCTAATCCTCTTTAGGGTGGAGTTAAAGACATAGACAAATTTGCTATTGGTAATAGGTTTTGCTGTTGACTGCTGAGTGTAATACTGGCATTCAATTGTTTAACAACGTATTCCGCCACAACAGTTTCTGAGCATTTATTTTGCCACCAATCCAGAGATTTATGGTGCATTTCTTGGATTAATTGCGGATTACGTAGTAGGTTTTCTAAAACTTTTTCCCAATCCCGCCAATCTTTAATTTGAATCACAGGCACGCCGTCTAAATACCACCGTGAAGGTAAAGCTTCTGTAACGACAACGCAACCATATTTCATACCTTCAAATAACCGATTTGTCTCAAAAGATGTGCCTCTAGGAACAACACAGATTTTAGTATCCATCATAATTTCGCAATAACTGCGCTCATCTTCAGGTTTTCTGTCATGAAAACCTGCTGTAATTGCTAATTCGACTTGATAATGGGGATTTTTGCGTTGCAATTTTTGGAGACTAGAAATCATCAGTTTTCTCGCCAAGCTTTTGGGAGTTCCTAGCCAATGCTTCAAAGACCATATCGGATAAGATATGTGTACAATACTACCAGAGAAATAAGTATCATACAGCCGTGCTTCGATGGGCTTAATTGGTAGATTTTTGGAATTGTTATACCCTAGAGGAATGTCATAAATTGGAGTGATTTTACCTTTACCTGATAACCAACTTTTCAATTTGTGGTATTGATAATTTGCTAATCCAGGGAAGGAAACAATTAAGATTCTGAGAAATTGAATTAAGGTGAGCAAGTTCAGCAAAGAAGGCTGAAGTAGAGGATTACATCCTAAGACGGGACGAGTTCCTATACATTTAAATACAGCCCTGACTTTATGAGCATACATTGGTGTCCGATACCATTCGTCTCCGACAACAAAAACAACTACATTTTGACCATAAGTTGGCAATTCATCCATTTCATCCCAGGTTATATAAAAGATGAAATCACGAATCGCCGAACTTGTTTCTATAGCTTGAAATACTTTACTCAAATAATCAGTTAAACCAAATTTAACTGGTGGCTTGCTGTCGTATATATCCCAAGGAATTGGTTGCTGTCCTTTTTTGATGTAGATATAGTATTGATTAGCAAGTGCATTAATTGCAAGCATAGAAATTTTATCTCCGGTGTCCGAGTGGAATTGATTTTTACAATCACAGAGATGTCACTTAGCTATTAAATTGTTGTTGAGACAATTACTATTTAAGCCAAGAGAACTTGACGCACTTGTTGACCGATTTTTTGCCAATTGAAGTTAGTTGCAGCATACTGACGACAATCTGTCCGTGACGGCGTGGGCATTTGTCCTAGTAATATCTGTTCTAATTTTTCGGCAATGGCTGAAACTTCGGTAGAAGTGGTGATTAACTCTGGTGAAAAGGGTTGCAAAATTTCTGGCATCCCCCCGATTGGTGTACATAAAACGGGGGTTCCGCAAGCTAAAGATTCTAGGATTGCTAATCCAAATCCTTCAAAAGATTGGCTTGGCATCACAGTTAAATTAGCAGCTTGGTAGGCTATGGGTAACTGTTCATCTGGGAGAAAACCTAGGAATTTCACATTGTTTTCTAAGCCTAATGCTTTCGCTTGTTGTTCTAGAGTAGTTTTGAGATATCCTCGACCTGCGATCGCCAACCAAACATCAGGTACTTTTGGTTTAATAATTGCTATAGCTGCCAACAATTTATCTAGTCCCATCCGGTTTACTAACCGCCGGGATGTAAATAAAATAGGGCGACTATCTGGCCAGCCTAACTGCTGACGAGCGGCTGTTTGTAATAAGTTTGGTTGGAATTTCTCGATATTAACACCACCGGGAATAATATGGATTTGCTTCCACGAAACTTTATATTGTTTATGTAAAATATTGCCAAAAGCTTTACTAAGAACTATGAAGCGATCGCAGCGATGATAAGTCGTTTGTTCGATCAGCCGACGCTTCATAAAAATGCTCAGTTGATTATTCACCATCTCCTGTTTACTTTCCGAAGCCCAAGGGCCATGAAAGTTAAACGTAATCGGCACTCCTTTCGGTAAAATATCTAAAATCGGAAAGCTATATAATGCAAAATGTAAATTAATCGCATCGGGTTTACTTCTTCTATGTTGTTGGAAATTTTTCCTAATAGACCATAGTCTTCGCCAGATAGAAGTATCTGGTGATGCTAAGTTAGTCAGTGTGATTGGTAAATTTAATTCTGTGTTTGGTAAACCTACTCCACATAATTCTACTTGGTATTTATCCGCCGCTAATGTATGAATTAGCTCATACACATAACGTTCTAATCCTCCAGGTGTTTTCGGAAACCAGCCTGTTCCTAAAGTGAGAATAGAAGCAGAGGTTGAACTAATATTAGCTGTTTTATCTTTCACTATTTATCTCCAATTTGTTCGCCAAAATATTTCTGTTTATTTCTATACAAAAACCCATTTATTTGTTTTGTATATAACAGTACATCGACAGTCTTTAGTATTTATATTCGCTTCTCATCTATCTAATCAGTAAATTTTTCCTATGATAAAATAGAGATTTTATATGGAATCATCTAGTATTTAAAGATTTTATTAAATGAATCATCTCCTGATTATGGATATATCAAAACTTACCTGTTTTTGTGAAAGAAATGGTAGATACCTCATTTCAATTCCAATGAGGTGTTTATTCGCACAGCCTCATACTAGACAACGTAAAGATAGTAAAACTACCAGTAGCAATAAATAATTTTTTTTGAAATCTATAGTTACTAAATTTGAGAAAAAAGTCAATATAAACACAATTAATATTCTTTTAGACAAACTCATAGCAAAAATAAACCAATGATGTGGTTTTGATAAAAATTTGTTAAACATGAAATATGAAGCCGTAACTATTTGTTATGTATGTATATGTCTGCTCGTCAAAGGCATGATGGGCAGTTAATATAAATAGATTGTTTTAAATTTAACAATTTCATCAAGTCAATAGTTCCACTATTGTCTTACAAGTTGTGCTAGGTAAGGTACAGTATGAATGATTACTTGATTACTATTTATGGAGGTTAAAAATATAAATAATAATTACTAATGCTAACTATCAAATATTGGATTTGACAGATGATTATTTATTACTTATGACTAGATAAGATTAATTAACTTACCCTAGCAATAGATAAAATGTTGGGAAACTTACTGCATGAGAAGCCAAATATTTCAGTATTTGCGTAAAGTACAGCTAAAGTTAGTCCAAAGCCTCAGAAATTTATCGCTCAATCTTAAGTTTCGCCAATTAAAATTTTTACTATTTTTTTTGGCAGTGATGACGGGTTTAATTCTGACTACCGTTGGTATTCCCATAGATGAAACTATAAGTAGTGTTCCCGCAACTACTTATAAAACATCTTGGATAGGTAATACTTTTCGTGGTGGGAATAAGTGGGTACAGAATTATATTGAAGGAATGTATGTTGCTTCCAATGGCACTATTTATACTAATAGTCATTGGGATGAAGCAGGTGCAGAAGCATCAATATATAAGGATGCCGATGTTGTGGCGATTCTGCGTGATACTCACGGTTGGAGTCGAGGCGGTGGGGAAGCTATCACAGCCGACAGCAAATATATTTACATGGCGATGATTCAAGGTGCTGTTGGCAAAATAGATCAAGATTATCCCGCCGAAGGAACAACTTGGTATTGTGTCAGACGTTACGACTTATCAGGAAAACCTGCGCCTTTCCCTGGGGGAAGGGGTTGGGATAAAAGTATGTTAATTGTCAGTAACAAAAGTGAAGTTACTGGGTTAGCAACGATAGGTAATGAGTTATTTGTTAGTGATTTTGCTACTAACAAAATTCGCGTCTACAATCCTGATACAATGCAGGAAAAACGTAGTTTTAGTATTGCTAGACCAGGAGCGATCGCAGTTGATCAACAGGATAATCTTTGGATTATTCAACGTAAAAATGCCAGTAATCCTGCGAAGATTGTACGCTACACTCCAGCCGGAAAGCAATTACCACAACAGATTACTAATGTTAGTGTACCAACGGCGATCGCTATCGATCACCAAAACAGACTTTTAGTAGCAGAAAACGGCACTCGTCAGCAAGTATTGATTTACAATATCAAAAATCAGCCTGTACAAGTGGGAACCTTCGGTAACAAAGGCGGAATTTATAGCGGTGTACCCGGAGAAGTCCACAGCTTAAAATTTTATGGTTTGACTGGCGTAGGTGCAGATAAGCAAGGCAATATTTATGTTAATAGTAATGGGTTTAATAATTCCGGCACAGATTTAAGAAAATTTTCCCCATCAGGTAAGCAAATTTGGCAATTATTAGGATTATTCTTTGTAGAAAATGCTGATGCTGATCCTCAAAGTGATGGGTTAAGCGTTTTCACTAAGCAAGAACAATTTGCAATGGATTATAGTAAACCGGCGGGTAAACAATGGACTTACAAAGCCTATACCTTAAATCCATTCAAATATCCTCAAGATCCCCGTTTGCATACATCCCCAGATGCTACCTTTGTGCGTCGCATCAACGGTAAACCTTTCATGTTCCTCACAGATATGTACACCAGTTTTCTGCAAGTGTATCGTTTCAATCCCGCTAAGGATGGTAAAATTGCTATTCCTGCCGGGATGTTTGTCGGTACTCGTGGGGATGGTAAAGCAGCAATGAGTGGTAAATGGCCAGCTTATCAACCGCAAAAGGGGGAATGGATTTGGCGCGATCGCAACGGTAACGGTGCTTTTGATCAAGGTGAATACGACACTAGCCAAGACTATCCTTACATGGGGGGATGGTGGGTAGACAGCAAAGGTGATGTCTGGAAAACCTTACGCACTCAAGACGGCATTCGTCATTATCCCGTTCAAGGACTAGATGCTCATGGTAATCCGATTTACAGCTATCGTACCATGAAAAAGGATAAGACTCCCAGCTTTTTTACAGATTTACGCCGCATCGAATATTTCCCCGAAACCGACACCATGTATTTATCAGGCTTCACGGCGGAACATCCATCAATTGGGGATGATGCCAAAGCCGCCGGTTCGGAAATTGCCAGGTTTGATAATTGGAGTCAAGGCAATCGTCAACCCCGTTGGCGAATTGTTGTCCCCCACGACACCACAGGTAAGCGGGAAATTGTCACCGCAGCTATGAGTATCGCTGGCGATTATGTTTTTTCCGTGACATCTAAAACCGCCGTAGTCAATGTTTATAATGCTAAGACAGGAACTTTAGTCAAAACATTAAAACCAGGCCCAGAAGTTGCAGGTGAAAGCGGTTGGATTGATATCCCTCAAGGTATTCGTGCTGTGCGTCGTGCTAATGGTGAATATCTGGTATTTGTTGAAGAAAATTGGAAAGGCAAAGTAATTGTCTATCGCCTGTAAAGATTTTATCAACATTCTCAAGTATCACAAATCAAAACCCCGACTGTTTAAACAGTCGGGGTTTTGATTTTTGGTCTAAATTAAACCACATCTTTTTCACAATCATTCTTTATCTGTTCTTCATAATAATGAACTTATAATCTTGTTTATTCTCTCAAGAAATAAAAATACCAGTAACACACAAAATAGATTTTAAGTTTGTAGAGAATACAACAATATGACCATGAAAAATCACCTCCAGCAATTACAAAAGCTCATGCCTAACCAATGGCTAGAGAAACTGCAATATTTACACTCTAAATTACTATGGAATTGGCTGTTGTTTGCTGGAAGTCAAAAACTAGGTTTAAGTCAGAAATCAGCAATGGTATTTTCTCCCCATCAAGATGATGAAACCTTTGGCTGTGGCGGGATGATTGCCCAAAAACGCGCATTAGGAATACCTGTGGTCGTGGTATTTTTGACTAATGGCGCGGGTGCAGAAGCATTAAATCAAGATGCGCAGAATCACATCATTGAAACTCGCAAACAAGAAGCGATAAAAGCATTAGAAATTCTAGGGGTAGCAGCCACAGATATTCACTTTTTAGCTAAAGCAGATGGAGGTTTAAAGAAATTAGAAAATGAAGAATATCAACAGATAATTAAACAGTTATCTGCAATGATAAACTATTATCAGCCAGAAGAAGTTTATGTTCCCCATCGCCAAGATTGTCATCAAGACCATGAAGCGACATTTACATTAGTAAAAACAGCAATTAAAGCCGCAAATATTCAAGTTGATTTTTATCAGTATCCCGTGTGGTTATTTTGGAGGTCGCCATTATTTATCCTGCTAAAGCTTCAGGATATAGCAGCAGCCTATAGAGTTGCCATTGCTGGGGTACAAGAACAAAAAAATCGCGCGATCGCTTCCTACTCCTCCCAACTCCAAAGCTTACCGTCGGGCTTTGTCAAACAGTTTTTAAATGACCATGAAATCTTTTTCAAAACTGAGGACTAGATAGTAAATTCTGTTCAGCTTATAATAATCATTATTAGGGCGCATCTTCACATCAAATTTACAGCCCATATAAATTTTTGGTCGATAACCAGAATAAAACAAGAATTTGTCTAGGTAATTATCTATAATTCCTATGGAGAACATTTAGGTGAGAATATTACATATTACTAATCATGTCCAAGAAATCGGTAATGGTATTGTCAATGTAGCAGTAGACCTAGCCTGTTTACAAGCAAAAAGTGGTTATGAAATTGCTGTGGCTTCGGCGGGAGGAGAATACGCCGCCTTACTCGGAAGTTATGGTGTCAGACATTTTCATTTAGATCAGTCTAGACAACCATTTAATATAATTAAAGCTGCATGGCAGTTGCGGCAATTGATACAAAAATTTCAGCCAGATATTGTTCATGCACACATGATGACAGGCGTAGTGCTAGCGGCGATGTTGAGAAATGGCTGTAATTATGGTTTAGTCTCCACAGTACACAATGAGTTTCAGCGTAGTGCCATCCTGATGGGATTAGCAGATAGAGTCATAGCAGTTAGTCATGCTGTAGCTAATTCTATGATCCGGCGTGGTATACCCAAAAAGAAACTGAGAATAGTTACTAACGGCACCTTGGGTAGTCCCCGGCATCGCCAACTACCAGATTATCAACCATTACCATTACATCGTCCAGCAATTACCACTGTAGCCGGGATGTATACCCGCAAAGGAATTGCGGAATTAATCACAGCTTTTATGAAACTCGCGCCGGAATTTCCGCCAGCACATTTATATTTAGTCGGGGATGGGCCAGATCGCACCATGTTTGAGACAATGGTGAAAAATACACCCTTTAGTCATCGCATTCATTTTGAAGGATTTCAGCCAGAACCACAACGCTATATGCTAGCAACCGATATCTTTGTGCTGGCTTCCCATTGCGAATCATTTGGTTTAGTGTTGACAGAAGCGCGAGAAGCCGGGTGTGCGATTATTGCTAGTAATGTAGATGGCATTCCTGAAACTTTGGATCATGGACAGGCTGGTGTTCTGATTCCACCCAAAGATAGTCAAAGTTTAGCAGATGCGTTGAGCAAATTACTCAGAAATCCGCAACAACTGGAAAAATATAAATATCGCGCACAAAAAAACCTTGAACGCTTCAAAGCTACGCGCGTCAACGAGGAAACCCTCACTGTCTACCGCGAATTAGCCAAAAACTACAATCTTCATCGGGAAATCATCAAAGAAGAAGTTTTAATTGGTAGATAAACCACTGACTACAGGGTGCTGTCAAACCAATTAACATCATGTCCGGCTAATTACTTATGATAAGTTTTCGATGCTGATCTTTTCTTCTTCCCTGATCCTTCCTGTTCCCTGTTGCCTGTTCCTTCCTGTTACCTGTTCCCTGTTCCCTACCCCAACAGATATGATAACTATTCAAACGGACATGATATAAAATTTAAAATACTTGTAGTTCATCGCCAGCAAAGCGATAATGAACCCTGTTGCTTTTCACCAGGGGAATATGGCGCAGGATTTTTCAGCACTAGCAGCACTTTATCAACACACCCTTCTCAATGATGTCTTGCCATTTTGGGAAAAACATTCAGTAGACTGGGAACAAGGCGGTTATTTCACCTGCTTAAATCGTCAAGGCGAGGTATATGATACAGACAAATTTATCTGGTTGCAAAATCGCCAAGTGTGGACTTTTTCCATGCTGTGCAACCAACTAGAACAACGGGAAAACTGGTTAAAAATCGCTAGTAATGGCGCAAAATTTTTAGCTAAACACGGCAGAGATAACGAAGGTAACTGGTATTTTGCCCTGACTCGTGCCGGAAAACCATTAGTTCAGCCTTATAATATATTCTCTGATTGCTTTGCGGCAATGGCATTTAGTCAGTATGCTTTAGCCTCTGGTGAAGAATGGGCGCAGGAGGTAGCAATGCAAGCATACAACAATGTGCTACGCCGTCAAGAACATCCTAAAGGTAAATATAGCAAAACTTACCCCGGCACACGCCCCATGAAAGCCTTAGCTGTGCCGATGATTTTAGCCAACCTCACCCTAGAAATGGAATGGTTGCTATCTGAAGAAACTTTAGAAAGTGTCTTAACTGCAACCGTTCAGGAAGTCATGACAGATTTTCTGGACAAAGAACGGGGATTGATGTATGAAAACGTTACTCCTGATGGTTCTCACATTGATTGTTTTGATGGCAGGTTAATTAATCCTGGTCATGGGATTGAAGCCATGTGGTTTATTATGGATATCGCCAACCGTAAAAACGACCGCAAAACCATTAATCAAGCTGTTGATGTGGTGTTAAATATCCTGAATTTTGCTTGGGATAATGAATATGGTGGCTTATATTACTTTATGGATGCAGATGGACATCCCCCGCAGCAGTTGGAATGGGATCAAAAACTGTGGTGGGTGCATTTAGAAACTTTAGTGGCCTTAGCAATGGGTTATCGTCTCACCGGGAGAGTAGAGTGTTGGGAGTGGTATGAGAAAATCCATGATTATTCTTGGTCACACTTTGCTGATTTAGAATATGGTGAGTGGTTTGGTTATCTCAATCGCCGTGGAGAAGTGTTGTTAAATCTCAAAGGCGGTAAATGGAAGGGATGTTTTCATGTTCCCCGTGCTATGTACCTGTGTTGGCGACAGTTTGAAGCTTTGAGTTTGCAGTCAGTTTAAATCGCTAATCTCCTCACTTGTACTAAAATAGCTTATCCCACTAGGTGGTATAAAATCATCACCAAAGGAGAAGTAATTGTGAGTAAAACTTTTTGGAAAGTGCTGGGAGTTTTATCAATGCTGGGGGGAATTTCCCTGCTGTTGCAATCTCCTGGTGTATTTGCTACCAGACCACCGGATAAACAAGTAGAATTTATCATTGGTACAACAGTTATTGTAGGATTATGCTTTGTATTTGCGATCGCCTGTTGGTTTCCCCAAAGTCACGCTATTAGTTTACGGGTGGTTGGTTTAGTTGGTGTGGCTTCGTGCGTTTATTCGATATATGATATCTTCTACAATCGCAGTCTCAACTGGCTAGCGATTACTTCCCGCTTAGGTTTGATTTTCGGATTGTGGCTACCCGGTTCTCTGTTTCTGATCAGCAAAGGGAACATGAGAAACTAATTATCATGCAAAACTCAAGGAAACCGCAGCTTTTAGTCTTGGCTGGAGGTGTTGCATTAGTAGTCTATATTTTGTGGCTGATAGGAGGGGCGCATCATCCCTTAGCTTATGAACGCAAGCGATATACTAACCCTGATAGTAAGTATCAAGCGGTGGTTTATGCAATTCCAGCATTGATTGCTATGCCTGGACAGGAGGACGATCCATCTGGTTATGTGCGGGTGTATGATGCTCAAGGCAAACAAATTTGCCAACATGATTTTTCTGCGGTTTCCGACATCCTCGATTTGTTCCGTCGAAATCCTGATGAACTCAACTATGCTAACTTGATTTGTCGCCGTGGTGAATAAGCGATCGCATTCTTTGCAACACTTATATATATACTGGGCGGAAAACTTAAGCTACTATAATTTCCTATTGCCTTTGTGCAATTCATCTGTGGGGAGTAAAAACCAATATGACAACAGTTATCAGGACTCATGGTATAGGAAATCTGGTGGCGATCGCTCAACAATTCACGCTTGAGAGTCAAGTTGTGGATGTTCGCGGTTTTGGCAGTGGTAATATAAATGATACTTTCTTAGTCACTCTTGATGCTCCTGGGGAACAGCATTTTATCCTGCAACGCATCAACACGCAGGTATTCCGCCAACCCCAACTGATTATGCAGAATATGCGTACTTTCACAGACCATGTACGCCAAAGACTACAACATACCCCCTTAGACCGTCGTTGGGAAGTACCCCGCGTTTTATCAACACAGCAAGCTCAAGACTATTATATTGATGCTGAGGGCAACTTTTGGCGAGGAATTAGCTTTATTGCTGGGTCGCAGTCTTTCGACACCATGCAAAGTGTAGAACAGGCGCAAGAAATTGGCTACGCTTTGGGGATGTTTCACAACTTAATTAGCGACTTACCACCGGAAAAATTAGCCGATACCCTGGAAGGTTTTCACATCACACCGCTTTACCTGCGCCATTATCAAGAAGTTTTGGCGACGACTACACCGCAACCCTCCCCAGAAGTAAATTATTGCCTACAGTTTGTGAGCGATCGCGCCACCTTTGCACATATCCTAGAAAATGCCAAAGCTCAGGGTATACTACCTCTGCGGTTAATGCACGGCGACCCCAAAATTAATAATGTTATGTTTGACACCAGCACTCACAAAGCCGTCAGTGTCATCGACCTAGACACAGTAAAGCCGGGGTTAGTACATTACGACATTGGTGACTGTTTGCGTTCTGGTTGTAATCCGGCTGGGGAAGAAACAGCAGACTGGAATAATGTCTATTTTGATACAGATTTATGCCAGGGAATATTACGAGGTTATCTTTCCGTAGCTCAAGCGTTTTTGACTGAGAACGATTACACATATATGTATGATGCTATTCGCCTGATAGCCTTTGAGTTAGGGTTGCGGTTTTTTGCGGATTATTTAGCCGGGAATGTCTACTTTAAAGTCAAGCATCCAGAACATAACTTAGCCAGAGCAATTGTACAGTTTAAGCTTACCGAAAGTATAGAATCTCAAGAAACTCAGATTCGCCAAATTATTCAAGACATGAAATGAACCAACAAACATTTACTTTACAACCATTCCCCTCTGGGGAATCTTTACCTGATGTCAAAATCACAGGTAACATCAACCGTCATCAAAATCAACTCACCATCACCTACCAACTAACAGGCGACTTAGAAAAAATTATCATTCCTCCACCCGCAGACACACCAAAGCGAAAACATGAACTATGGGAAAATACCTGCTTTGAGTTTTTTTTGGGTGTGAAAAATTCTCAAAGTTATTGGGAATTTAACCTTTCCCCGGCTAGACATTGGAACATCTATCACTTTGATAACTATCGCCAAGGAATGCAACAAGAAACAGCTTTTAGTGTGCTGCCGTTGAGTGTGCAGAATCAATCAGATAGTTTAGTGCTGACTTTGAATGTTGATTTGAATCCAATCATCTCAGAAAACCAACCCATTGAAGTAGCAATTACCACTGTCATTAAACAACAAAACAGTCATCTAACCTACTGGGCATTAACTCATAAAGGTGTAGATGCTGATTTTCATTTACGAGATAGTTTTATGATTGAGTTGTGACCTGATAAATTCAGGTGCGCTAGTCAAAACTTAACGCACCTCACCTACTACTTAACTATTTTTGCAAATTACCTGCGTGTAAACCGCACTCCTTAGCGGTAGACTCTTCCCACCACCAACGGCCTTCCCGTTCGTGCTGGTTGGGTAAAACAGGTCTGGTGCAGGGTTCGCAACCAATGCTGATAAAACCGCGCTCGTGTAATTTGTTGTAAGGTACATCTAAAGCGCGGATATATTCCCACACTTGAGCAGAAGACCAGTTGGCTAAGGGGTTAAACTTAATTAATTGATGGTCTTCTGTAGAGAAGGCACTATCAAGTTCAATTACAGGAATATGGTTGCGGGTGCTGGGACTTTGGTCTTTGCGTTGTCCTGTTACCCAAGCATCAAGGGTGTTAAGTTTGCGGCGCAGGGGCTTAACTTTGCGAACTGCACAGCATTCTTTATGACCATCTTCGTAGAAGCTAAACATTCCCTTTTCTTCTACCAAAACTTGAACTTCTGCCGTATCAGGGAACATTACTTCTAATTTGATACCATAATGTTTTCTAACTTGATCCAATAACTGATATGTTTCTGGGTGCAAGCGTCCTGTGTCAAGGGTAAACACACGGAAATCTTTGGTAATCTTGGAAGCAATATCAATGAGAACAACATCCTCAGCACCACTGAAGGAAATTGCCATGTTGTTAAAAGTGTCCAAGGCAAACTTGAGAATTTCCCTTGGTGATTTCTGACTGTATTCTGCCTCTAGAGCAGCAATATTTAAATCCGTATGGGTAGCTACCATCTGTGAATGTTCTCCTCTCTTGCACCCTGAATTGTACCAATTTCAGATGCACCAGTACAGTTGGGGGAGTAGGGGAGGCGGAGGAGAAGGAAGCTAATGACTAATGACTAATAACTAATGACTAATAACTAATAACTAATTCCTTGCTGCTTGTAATACTTGTGGGCTGCCATTGCCATCGCTAAAAATCCCCACAAAATCATCCCCATGATACTCAGCATTCCACTACTGATAATTAGCTGGGCGCAAAAACTTATACCAATAGCACGGGCAGCACTGACAAAACTATCAAACCGGGCTTCACTATAGCTACAAACGTTGTAAAGTAATAAGATTAATCCGCCTAAATATGGGATTGTTCCAAACCATCCCAAGGTGAAAAACATATCTAAAATTCCACTGTCAACTACAAATACTTCGATTTGTCCTGTTTCTTCGTTGACTTTCCAAATATTTCCTAAACCGTTACCCAGTCCATTAGTTAAGGCAAGATTCAAGTTTCTGTCATAGTTCCCTGATCTATCTCTAAAGCTAGTATCTTGTTCCAGATTGGTAAAACTTTCCATCCGTTCAGCCACAACTTCAGAAATTGGCTCGATAGTTGTCAAGGGTACAACGCAGATTGCCATCATCAAAATGATGGCGATTAAACGCATTTGAATCCGCGTTTTTACTGATATGAAAATCATCACTACCCCCAGTAGCCAACCTCCCCAGTTGCTACGTGCTTGGGTAAGTAGGAATGATAAATAACCAAAGGCGGACGCTGGAAAAGTTAACGCCCCTTGAGTGCTGGTAAACATTAACAATAAGCCAGCTTGTAAGACGGCTGCATAGGGGCCAACAGAGTGCATTGTACTCCATACCCGCATCCCAAAGGGTTCAGGTGAGCCGGAACTGGTGTAAAGTTTTGATTCTATTAGCCAATAACGATCCCACTCTGGAGCTACTACAAATTGATACACGCCGTAAGCCCCTGTGAGTAATACGCACCAGAAAAATACTCGTTGCATATTTTGGCGATAGCTGGGGTAGTCTCGCCAGTTGACAAACAAATGAAAGGCGAAAATGATGGGACTAACCCAATCTAAAAAGCCCCTGGCTACGGGAAGCGGTGCATTAAAAATTAATCCTACTAGAAAGGCATAAAATACACCCAAGGCGGGGAGAATAAAGGGTAAGCCTCCCTGGCGGGCTGCACTGGGTAAGTATTTGATGAAGGTAGCAATGCTGACAAATGATACTAAATAGGGTGCTACCATCATTTGGCGGGTGGGATCCCAACCGATGCGATAGTCAACTAGCCGGGTGGCAAAGGCGGTGAGAAACCAAATCCACCAGTTGAAGCCGATATACAGGATGGGATGGCGCAAGTATAAAAATATCGCTACAACAAAAGCTGTGGCTGGATAAATTATCCGGAGTAGGCTAGCAGCACCGGCAAAATAGCAAGTTGTTGTTAGTAGTATAAAGCCGAGGATGACTAGCCAACCTTCTAGCGATCGCTGTTTGGGTGAAAATTTTTGGTTTGAAAAGGTGTTAAAGAGTATTTGTTGAGAAATCACTGGTATTTCCTACAATTTTTTTAAACGCAGAGGCACGCTAATGTCAATTCAAAATTCAAAATTCTCTCATTCAAAATTCAAAATTCACGCATAGCCTGCGGGAAGGCTTGCGCCTACAAAATTAGTTTGAGTTTTGTAGTTGTGTTAGGGGCGGTTTGAGTGGGTTTTGGGTTTGGAATTGTTGATAGGCTTGCCAACGTCCTTGTAGTGAGGCTATGAGTTTGCGGGTTGCTAGTTGGCTTTGGCTGGGGAAGAATCTCAGCCATTGGAGGCAGCCGTAGCAGTCTCTTGTACCTATGATGATTGCCCACAATAGGAAGATGGTACGGCGTAGGGGTGGGAGATGTTCTAATAGGATGAGGGTTTCGTTATGGACTAGGTTTATTTGGGCGATCGCGTTAAAATTATGACGTTGGTCTTCGTCAAATCTTTGGGCTGGATAGTGATCTACGGCAATTTGGGGATCGTAAATTATTTTTCCACCTGCACGTTTTAAGGCTAGGGTGAAGGCCATTTCAAAATGTACTTGTGCGCCTGTGCCTCGCATCCGTTGATCAAAATGTAATTCTCCAATAGCTTGGGTGCGAAAACTCATGTTTACGCCTTTGAGAATATCGACTTCGCGGGGTTCTCCTACTCCTAGGTGATGGTTGCCAATGACTCGTCCAAACCACTGCAATTGTCCGACTATTGGGCGGGATGCGTCTAATATTTGGTTGCCTTGGTGAATCCAGTCACGACCACCAACGCCAGCGACAGCAGTATCTTTGAGAAAATGGGCGTTGATACTTGCTAACCAATCAGGACGGGGGGCGGCATCGTCATCGGTGATGGAAACTATATCACCTGTGACTGCTGCCATGCCAGCGTTGAGGGCGGCAACTACCCCTGGTTGTGTGACTGTGACGGTTTGTAGTGGTAGGTGTTGAGGATCGAAGTTGGCGAGGAATTGCCTTGTTTCTGTATCTGTGTCGCGGACAACTACTATTATTTGGTTGGCTGGTTTAGTTTGCGCTTGTAGTGCCGTAAGGCAACGTGATAGATCGAGAGGACGGCGATAGGTGGGGATGAGAACTGTGTTCTGCATGGCTAATGAACTCCTCAAATAGATCCATATAGGTTTGTGCCATAGTCTGCCAACTGTACTTTTCGGCTAAAGTCCTAGCGGCTTGACTCATTTGTTGCCTACGCTGGCGATCGCTCACCATTGACAACAAGGCGGTTGCTAAAGCGTCAGTATCATCTGAGTCGGGTAAAACTACGCCGCACTCTGGGGTGACTAATTCTGCTCCCCCGGTGGCGGTGGCGGTAATTACGGGTAATCCAGAGGCGAGTGCTTCTAACAATACCAAGGTGCAGGCTTCGTATCGAGAAGGAAACACGAATAAATCGACGGTTCGCATAATATCGGCGATATCACGACGATAGCCGACGAAATGAACGCGATCGCTTAACCCCAAACTTGCTGCTAACTCAGGAAAGGGGCTACCTTCGGGATTTCCGACTACAGCTAGATGTAAGTCGGGAACTTTGACTAAAGCTTGCAGCACGCTATCTAAGTTTTTCCGGGGTGTACGGATATCTCCGGCAAATAACGCTAAGGTGACGTTTTCTGGTAGCCCTAATTGTTGACGGTTGGCTACACCGGGCGCAAATTCTTGTAAATCCACGCCATTGACAATTACCCGGATTCGGGAACGGGGTACACCAATTTCGACTAATTCTTGGGCGACTTTCTCCGAGACGGCGACGACAATTTTGGCTCTTTGGAAAGCTTGTTTTTCCCAATGGGCATTTAGGGCTGTGTATAGCCACTGGTACGCACCATACAAGTCTCGACGCACACGGGAAATATGCACAGGCGATCGCAACCAAGAACTATGCACAAAATGCACAGCATTCACATCGGCTGTAGCTTTTGTAATCGCTCCATTTACTTTTATTAAGTCAAAATTAGCGCGATTTTTTCGCAACCAATCAGCACTTTTTTGAGCAAAAATGAAATTGCGAATAAATTCCGTCGGATAGCCATCAACCGGAATTTTCACCCAATTTATAGCTTGATTTTCTGCTAATTCCGGTGCAATCTCACTAGCTAATAATGTGAGGTGATGCCCCTGACGTAGAGCCTCTTTCACAACTTCATAATTGACTCTACCTTGACCATCACCTTTTCTAACTTTATGGGTCACAATACAGATTTTCATCTATTATAGTCCTTAGTTATTAGTCATTAGTTATTAGTCATTAGTTTTTCTCCCCTGCTCCCCTGCTCCCCTACCTCCCTACTTACTTCACTCCCAACAGGGGATTAGCTAAAGTTCGTGGAGTAAAACTCAAACTTAATGCTACGAAAGTCCGTAAATTAAATTTTTGTTGCGTGAATGCTTGCCAAAGATAGGAACGTGCTGCTGTTGTTTGTTGATTACGTAATAAACCAATTCCTAAAGTTGTATGAGCTTCCAACCACTTTTGTTGAAAGTAGGAACGAAATTCTTTTAAACGCATATCTTCCATGAAGATTTTGTAACAGAAAATTTCGCTCTGAGCTTTACGAATTTTTGCCTGAGCATTTCTACTACCACTGAGTTGAGTATCAGTTTGTTCATGCTCACGATATAGGGTTAATCTTTCGGGATAATAGTAAACTCCATAACCTGATATACAACATAGATAAGTTAAATATAAGTCCCACATTCCGCCAACTTCTGGGGGAATACTATCCCAATCAATCAGATGATTGCGAATGACACAAGCTGAAGCTGTGGGGATACTTTTGTCAATTAAGCCTATTTTGACAAAATTTTGGTAAGCTCCTTCGGCTAATTTATCTCTCTGATAATCACGAGTATATACTTCTGTTTTTTCGTGATTAATTTGACTTTTGCTATCAATAATATACTGGTCGCAAAAACCTAAAATCAACTGAGAATCTGCTTCTAAATGTGGTATTAACTTGGCTAAAAAATCCTCATGCCAAATATCATCATCATGGAGGCTAGCGACATATTTACCTTGTGCCATTTTGAAGGCGTTCATTTGATTGGGCAACATCCCCATATTTTCTGGATGTCGCCAAAATTTAATCCGCGAGTCTTGAAAGGATTCGACAATTGCTTGGGGACTTTCGGGGCTGCAATTATCAGAAACGATAATTTCAATGTTGTGATAGGTTTGTTTAACTGCGCTGGCGATCGCTTGTTTTAAATATTCTGCTCTGTTATACGTGGGGATAATTACACTAACCAGAGGTTCTGAAGAATTAAGATGATTCATAATTGTGATTAGGCTGGCGAAATTGGTTCAGATTCAGGATTTAAGGTTGAAATTCAGCAATAGTTCTGGCATAAATTTTTTCTAGTCGTTGCACATGCACATCAAGTGTAAATTCTTCCTGGAACCAAGCCTGACCTTGTTGACCCATAAGCCGACATTTGAGATAATTTGATGCTAGTTCATTGATGGCATTGGCTAACTTCTGCACATCATTGAGTGGAACTAAAATACCTGTTTCACCATCTCGCAGATGTTCTGGAATTCCTCCGACTGCACTGGCTATTACGGGTCGATAATGGCTATAGGCTTCCAGTGTGACTAAACCAGCCGGTTCCGGCCACAAACTGGGAAAAACCACAGCCAAACATTGTTGATACAGTGCGGCTAATTTTTCGCCACTACACCAACCATGCCAAGTAATGCGATCGCTTAACCCCATTTTCGCTGCTAAACGTTCCATACTCGGCTTACCCCAACCATCACCAGCAATATCTAAATGGATACTTGGGTGAGTTTTCACTAAGGCTTTAATTAGCCATTCAATGCCTTTGTACGGAACAATCCGACCGACAAATAAAATGCGCTGCTGTTGATGGATGTCTTGACTCAAAGGTGCAGTCTCAGTTTTGGGTGGTTGGACACCACAGCGCAATGTTATTACCCGTTCCGGTGGTATACCACTACTAATGACTTGCTGACGGACATAATCACTATTAGCAATTACCGGAATAGGTAATTTTTTGAGGGCTTCTAGCACCTGAGATGTGTTTCGCCAGTCTTGGAGAATATTTTGTGGTCTGCGACTACCACAGCCATCGACTAGATGACCCCAAGCACATCCTAAAGGGTGCATGGCGCGATCGCACACTCTACCCCTATCTGCTAGATATTGTGTACCACTGGGACAGTAAATAGAGTGATTATGCAAAGTCAAAATTGCTGGACATTCTTGCCGCCAATCAACTAACATATCCGGGTCGTGAATATGCAGTAACTTGAACTGCTTTTGATCTACTGTTTTTAAAGACGTAATAGTGCGATCGCTTACCCCTGGAAGTTGAGCCGATACTAAAGAAGCCACGTAAGTTTCAATACCGCCACCGCCTCTAATATCTGTTTGAGAACAGTGATAAATCATTGGGGAATCAATTATGTTCGCAATCATCCTTAAAAACCAAAATTAAACCAAAACTTGTGTCTGACATCACTTACATAATGCCGTAAAGCAATTTCTTTACTGGCAAATTTATCAGGATAAATAAATTGGTCTGTAACATCCAAAACATATTTTTTTGTACATAGTGGTACACCATGATTATGGTGCATTGTTAAATGTACAATTGTTTGTTCAGTAAAGTAGATCGGCAGTCCGGACAGGTTTGCTAAACGTTCAATTGCCAAATTCCAATCAAACTCATGCTTAAATAAAATAAATCCACCATTGACAGGATTTAATTTTTCTTCTGGCTCATAAATGATGCGTGCATCTAAAGACACTGAGCAATCAGGCAGATAATAAGAGGATTTACTATCTGAATTAGCTAAATCAACTAAATCACTTCCACCAGGAAAAAACAAAATATCTGAGTCAGTGTAAATAGTTGCACCATCAACGGGAATTGACATCAATGCTGATAACTTTTTCCCCATCGGATGCTGTTGGGCATAATCAGAAACGCATTGCGGCAAGTCGGTTCTGATCAACTTGTTTAAAGGTACTACCTCAACGCAGGGATGAATAGAACGCAGTAACTGACAACTAGCATCAGTGTAGCTACCATCCGAAATCACAGTAAATGTCTGGGGAATGCCGATATTCCGAATAAATGAGCGAATACTAGCTACTTGTTCTGGTAAGTCACGTTCACAAGATAAAGCATAGACATTAATCGTCACATTACCAGGGTGGGGAATGGAACGTTTAACTATTTGAGGTAGCAGAGACTTATATAGAGAACGATTTATTTTTCCTTGAAATCGCGCAGTATGATAGCCAATATTTACCATTGGTTTTTCCTGAGTAAGTGATAGAATTATTTACTTAGCTTGTTGCTGAATACAGCAGTTTGTTGGTTTTCTTCATCAAAGATTAAAGAAATTCTCCCGAAATATTTCTATCCAGCTTGTCCCATTTCATATTGCATTTGGTGATATTTCCACAGCTTACCTTTTTGCTCTAGTAATTCTTGATAACCGCCTTGTTCTACGATGCGTCCTTGGTCAAGAACTACGACTTTATCGGCTTTAGCAATAGTAGAAAGACGGTGAGCGATCGCAATTACTGTTTTCCCTGCTGATAGCTTTTCTAATGAGTCTTGAATTAATCGCTCTGATACAGAATCTAACGCGCTAGTTGCTTCATCCAAAATCAAAATATCTGGGTTACGTAATAAAGCACGAGCTATTGCTAATCTTTGTCTTTGTCCTCCAGATAAGCGTACACCCCTATCTCCTAGTTTGGTGTCAAAGCCTTCAGGCATTTCTAAAATAAATTCCAAGGCGTTAGCTAGTTTTGCCGCTTCTTTAATTTGTTCTGGAGTCGCTTCTGGTGTACCGTAGGCGATATTTTCCCAAACAGAAGTGTTAAAAATAAACGTGTCTTGACTAACGACAGCGATTTTGCGACGTAAGGAATTAATCTCAAACTTCCTAATGTCGATATCATCTAAATAAACATCGCCTTGAGTAGCATCATGAAAGCGAGGAATTAAATCAGCTAGTGTGGTTTTACCAGCACCAGACGCACCAACTAAAGCTGTAGTTTTACCTTTCTCAATGCTCAAGGTAATGTCACGCAAAATTAAGTGATCAGGACTGTAACCAAAATCTACAGATACTAAATCAATTGACCTTTTTAAGCCGGTAAATTTGATTTTACCATTTTGGAAATAAGGCTTATCATCCGTTCTCAGCAGGTTTTTAATATTGTCTGCCGAACCTTGCAAGCTGCTTAAAAATGCTCTAGTGCCATTAATATCTTGAATAAATGGCACAAGTCGGAAGAGTACAAAGAAAAAGGTTAATAGAGAAGAAATTTGTAACTGACCATCAGAGACAAAGTTAGTGAATGCTAATACAATCATCCCGACTAAGACAGTGGTAGCGATAGCTTCTGCAATTGGTTTTACCAATGTCCAGGTGATGATGACTTTGGTAGTAGAACTGACGACTTCTTGACTAGCTTTGTAGTAGCGATCGCGTTCAAAATTTTGAGTTCCAAAGGCGTGAACTGTCCGCATCCCATTAATAAATTCTACGGCTGCTGATGTAAAATTTCCATTAGCCACCGACATTCCGAAACTGGTTTCGCGCACTCTGGCATTCAAATTAGATAAGCCTACCGCTAACAATGAAAATAACATGGTAGATACTAATGTTAGCTGCCATGAAATCACAAACATGGAAATTACATAAACCAGAACTGCCAAGCCTCTAGTCAATAAAAAGGCTGCACCACTGAAAACCTGCTTAATTCTTTCAATTTCTGTAGTAATCGTGTTAAATAGTTCCCCAGAGGAAATTTTACTAAAGTAACTCAGTTGGAAAGATTGCAGTTGTTCAAAAATACTTTTTCGCAGGCGATCGCCAAGATATAATTGAGCTAATTCTATATAAACTTGGCTAAAATAATTAAAGGTTGCTCGTAACCAAGCACTGAATAAAATCAGTACAGATATCCGATACAACCGATTAATCGCTGGTTCTTTCGCCCCTAAAATTAAAATGTCAAACCATTCTATACCTGTTTTGACTGGTTGAGCATCTGGGCTGGTTAAACTTTGCAAAAATGAAAGTAAAAATCCAATGCTTACACCTTCAAAAGTAGCCGCTAGCACTGAGAACACCAAAGCTAAGATTGCTATTTTGCGGAATTTTTTGAATTCTTGCAAAATTAAATAGTTATCTTTCCAGAAGCTAGTAGCTTTTAATAGATTACGGATGAGTTGATTTGGTTGAAAACGCATGATTATTTTCTAATCAGACTTGGTTATTTATCAGCGATATACGCTAAGTAACTAATTCGGCTTTATTATCAGCCAACAGATAAATTTATCAATTACTGTCATAATCCTCAAAAAAACTCACTGATTTAAAGATGTTGTAAAGTAGTAAAATTTTACAGAAAAATCATACTCTATTTACAGATGTAGTGCTGAGTGAATACTTCAACTCAGCACTGCTGAATGGTAGTTTTATTGGCACCACTTTGTACTCAACACAGTTACATCACAGTTAATCACGAGCAAAACCGATAACCAAACATGAAAGAGTCTTTCCCTTACACCCTTACACCCTCTTTTAAACTACAGGTTTGTCCGTCCAAATGTAACACCTGGGCTTCTGCCTTCACTTCCCATGAATTGTTAATTACTGGTAGTTGCTTGAGTTGATGTTGTCTTTCTAAACTCAAACTTATGGCTGCTTCTAAAGTCCAACAACGAGTTCCTATCAAACTCATTTCACCTCGTAGCACATTCCATAATTGTGGCAGATGATCTAAACCTGATTTACTCAACCAACGCCCCAAAACGGTGGTATTTTGCTGATGAGTAGTACAAAACTTAATCGTGCGAAACAGTTTACCCCTTTGTCCTACACGCCATTCACGAGTAAAGATTGACTTGGGTGAATAAACTTGCATCAGTATTATCAATACTGCCATGATTGGACTTAACAACAGCAATAATCCGCCGGCAATCACCCTGTTTATCAATTGCAACCACATTCCATTTTGGCTAGTTCGTTGGAAAAATTTAGAACCAGAAGGTATGCGGAGGAATATAGGTTTATTAGCTTGTTCACAGCCCTCAGCCCAGAACTGTAACACAGTTTTACCCAGTTTGGCATCTATACTCACCAAATTGACTGGTGAATGTTTTAAGCATTCTACTAACAATTGCTGATTATCTAGAGAAGGTAAATATGGCTGTGGCAATTTTGTAGAAGCCTTTACCAACAGTTGACCCCGCCGCCATTGGAGAGTGTAGCGTGAGGCGCGATTTTCTTGCTGTTGTGGGGTTACAGGATAGTTATGAAGAAGAGTTGGAACTATTGTGCTTGTCATAATGTCTTGGGATTTATGTCAAGTAAATCGCTGAGTTGATATCAAAGGCTATCAATGTCAAAGACGGCGATGTGAATCGTGCTTTCTAGCCCAAAGTTATAGATATTTACACATCTTGCACCCGTTGCTTGATGACAATTTTTGTAGGGTGGGCATTGCTAGCAGGTAGCTAAGATTATGAGTTTTACGTTGTGGGCTGTGCATCGCCTATTCTGATTGAGAATGGTGCAAGATATGACACTTTGGTAATTCTGCTAGATTTGAGATATTCAGTTAAAAGCCAAATGACCGATGTTTTGTGCTGTTTAACTTTCTAGTAGCCTGTTTATCTCCCTTCTCTACAAGAGGCTGCGCCAACGGGAGAGGGAACTCTTAATAGACAACGGGCAACAGTCAATTTTTGAGTTTAATTGAGATTTGTTGGCTGTTTCCTCTGCCAATCACAGCGTTTAATATCCCCACCTATTGACGGTTGGCGTTCATGGGGGATTGAACCCCCTTCAAACGTTCCTGTTAAGAGTTCCCTGTTGTCTTGAATTGCAGAAATATATTTATTGAATTTACGTCGTGCTGGATGACATACTAAGTAGATAGGTAGTAGTCAACATAATTAGAAAGTTAACTGGAAATTTAGATGTCTCGGATACAAATTAGGGATGTTGGGTAAATGTAGAGGTATGTTACCCCATGATGAGCTTAATAACTTTGTAATTATGTTTATTTTGCCTACTTGTCTACTATGTTCAATAAATTTAAGAAAGCTAGTCCACTATTACCGTTGAGTCACCTAAAATTAATTTCAATATCTAGGATATAAGAATCCATATAAATAACTATATAGCAAAACTGATTCTTTATTTATTCTTTAAATAAAAAGTGTTTCCCAGCCAAAATATAAAGCTGGCATAAATATACTTATTTAAATAGTAATACTTTTAGAGTTAATTTTAACACAAAAAAAGTTTAAATTGTACATTTAAAAAAGTCAAGTTTATTTCAACATTTTTTGGACATAAAATTATTAAATTATATAAATTTGTCAATCAAGTCAGAAGGCAGAAGAGATTATAACTCCTAAGAAACACAGAGAGTGGGGAGGCAGGGGATTGGGGATTGGGGACTGGGGATTGGGGACTGGGAATTGGGGA
>NZ_CAWMSA010000032.1:95494-124013 GCF_963870205.1 Anabaena sp. CA = ATCC 33047
AATGACTAATGACTAATGACCAATGACTAATGACTAATATATCAGCCCAGCAAAAACACAAGTGCGATCGCAACCCTGAACAGGCGATCGCACAATCAAAAAGTATGACTCAAGTCAGATGAATTCAACAGGGAGCAGGAAGCGGAGGCAGCAGGTGAAAAGAATTTTTACCTATTCCCCAATCCCCAATCCCTTCTACTTCTCTACCGCTTGTTGTAGAGCATATCGATATTCCCTAGCATACTGTACATAGGTACTATCAGAGTTGGCCACCCCATTAGCCACAACTCCAATCAGGTTTAACCTACTCAACATACCTGTAGCTTGGGCGATTTGGCTGCGAGTTACCCTACCGATGCTAGCTACCAATACCACACTCCGACAAGAGGAAGCCGTCAGCATCGCATCCACCAAACCCAAAACAGGCGGCGCATCGATAATTACTAAATCATAGTTCTCCTCAAATGCGTTCATCAATTCCTGCATCCGGGGAGAACTCAAAAGATTAGCAGCATCAGCAGGTTGAGGGCCAGCCGTTAAAATATCAATATAGGTTGAGCCTACAGAATGAGTTCCAATCTGATTAGGCAAAGTGATCTCACTAGCCAAGAGAGTAGAAAGCCCTTGATCATTGGGAATATTTAGCTGTTCATGCAGACTCGGATGACGTAAGTTAGCATCAATCAACAGTACCCGTTTATGTAACCGCGCCGCACTCATCGCTAAACCCAAAGCGAAAGCTGACTTACCCTCATCCACCACAGGCGAGGAAATCATCAACGACTTCAAGCTAGAGACAGAATTTAAAAGTTCGATATTTTTGTAAATCAGATCCAAAGATTCCCAACGGTGAGGAGATTGTAAAACCTCAATCGTCCAAGGTGCAGGTATTTCTGGCTTACCAAAAGGTAGCTTAATCATAGATTCTTTGGTTTTAGCTGGTGCTAGTTTAGGAGTAGTTCCCAACAAAGGCAAAGCAGCTTGTTTTTCTAACTCAGCCGTAGTGTGAACAGAATCATCAGATGCTTCCCGAATAAAGGCGGCAATACCACCCAACATTAACCCTACCACTGCACCCAACATCAGATTTTGCTGGAGGTTAGGGCCTAATTTCACACCTAGTTGGGGTTCTTCCACAACTTCCCAATTAAATCCACCCTTGGCTAATTCTTGGCGCAATTGCTGTTCTGCCCGCAACAGTTGCTCCAATCTTTCGCGACTAAATTGTAACTGTGGTTGTATGCGGTTGTAATAAGCCAATAGGGGCGGAAAGCGTTTGATTTCTAGACGTAGCTGATTTTCTTTCTGTGCCAAACTTTGGTCACGCGCACTTAATGCAACTATAGTTGTCTGTGTTTCTACCAGTTGACTAGCAAGGTTAAGGTCAATTTCACCTAGTTGTCCTTGTTCCAGAAGCGGTTCCCTGGAATTGAAAACACTGACTCCTTTAAAGCCTAAAGTTCTGCCTACTTCTTGTTGCAATAATTCCTTTTGGCTTTGCAGTTGTTCTTTCAACTTCTGCACGCTAGGAGTCTCATCTGTAAAGCGTAGGCGTTCTTGAGCCAACGACAGTTCTGTTTTTTGAATTTCGTTGAGTAAGCCTTGATAGCGAGTAGACTGACTCAGACGGGAAGCAACTAAAGCATTTTGAGGAGAACGGTTGAGTTGTTCTTGCAAAGATTTTTGCTTGGCTAAAGCCTCTTGATACTGAGAACGAGTAGTACGGCGTTCCTGTTCAACAGCGTTCAAAGCATCTTCTAAAGCTTTAGCCTGTGCAACTGGATCAATTAAATTCTGATTTCTGCGGAACCGTTGTAAGTTGGCTTCAGCCGCGTTTACTTCTTCGCTGGCTTTGCTTAATTGTTCTCTGATAACTTGTAGACCTTTTTGCAGACGCATATCCTGCTGTTCTTTGTTGTATTCCACATAAACTTGACGAATAGCAGCCAGAACTTTTTGCGTCTTTTCGGCATCGTTAGCTGTGTAGTCTACCTGGAAAATTTTAGTCGCTACATTATCTTCTTTCGTCTTGATTTGATTCAAGACTAAAGCATTTTTAATGTCAGCGACAGTAATATTTGGATATTCAGATTGTAGTTTTGTAACTGCTTTTTGAATCAGTCCTGAACTCTGCATCAAATTAAGTTGAGTTGCAGTATCTATCTGGACATCAGGTTCGAGAAATTGAGTTTCTGGCCCGGCTGTCTCTCTTCTACCTTGGTAGTTAGGTTCTACCAACAACTGCATTGTACTTTTGTAGGTAGGTTTGGTTTTAGAAGTGATGAAAGCTGCTAAGGCAATTGTGGTGAACAATACTGCTAAAAACCAAGGAAATCTCCGAATAAGTACCGTAAAAATTTTTCCATAGCTAGGTTCTGTATCTTGATTTGAAGTGACGATATTGGTGCTTAGACTGCTTTGAACCACGTTTATTATCCTTATCTGCGAGACGCTACGTGAACTACTAACAAATCAGATTTGGTAATTTTCACTAATTGCCCAAGCTGAAATAAAAGGACAGTCTTCTTCTTCAATTGACACCACAAGTTTCGTCAATAACTCGCTCAACTTTGTTAAAGAAGACTTGTTCTGAAAAATTATTCACAGCATGATTACGAATATTTTCATAATTCCAAGCAATTTTTCCGGACTCTAATAATGCAGTTTGTAAAGATTCCGGTGTTTGTCTGGTAAAAAATACTCCGGTGTGTCTATGTATTTGCGTATCTAATACACCACCTGCGCCATAAGCAATCACTGGTGTACCACTAGCATTAGCCTCTACAGGTACTAAACCATAGTCTTCTAAGGCTGCTACTATTATGGATTTCGCTTTCGCAAACAAATCTTTACGTTGGCTGTCACTAACATGACCTAAAAATTGAATATTATCCAACGCTTTAGCTTGTAATCGTTCTCTTTCTGGGCCATCTCCAGATATTAATAACGGCCATCCTAACCAGTTAAATGCTTCAACTATGATATCGAGTCGCTTATAACTAATCATCCGCGCCGATGCTAAATAGTATTCATCTTTGGTATCTGAAAAAATAAAGTTACTGGTATCGATAGGATAGTTAATCATCAGTGCTTGTTTGCCGTAAATCTTGTGAATGCGGCGGGCAACTGTGCTGGAATTGGCAATGTAGATATCAGGTTCCTGAGCATATTTCAGGTCTACATCTCTCATTAATTGAAAAATTCTTTGGATGAAGGGGGCAAAGTAGCGATAGTCACTATATTCTCGTAAATAAGTTTCTGTATCCCACAAGAAACGAGTGACATTATGACAAAAGCAAATGTGTTTGGCATCTTGTCGCTTTTTCACTGCTTTGGCAAAGCTGGTACTACTGCTAATAATTAAATCGTAGTCTTGCAAATCTAAAGCCCGGAAGGCAGGAAAATATAAGGGAGCCATTAATCTAAAATATTTGGCTGCACCAGGAATTTTTTGTAAGAAAGTTGTCTTAACTATGCGATCGCCTACATCGATAGTTCTCTCAGGATCATATAAAGATGTAAAAATATCCGCTTCTGGATAACGGTGACAAAGTAGTTCAAAGACGCGTTCTGCTCCACCACGCTGCGTTAAATAATCATGAACTAGGGCAATTTTCATGGTCTTCTCAAATTATTAATTAACCGCCGATCAGATACCCTGAACCCCCCTTGTCCGAAGGGGGGCAATATTTCTAAATTACGATTGCCAAATAAGTCAGATGCTAGCTAACTGTGGCGAGGACTTTCTCTGAGGCAAAATATTGATTTTGTTCGGCTCTGAGTTGGTCACACAGTCTGCCTGCTGGTAGTTCTACATCATCGTAGGTGAGGACTTGATCCCTGGGAATATCACGCTTGAGACGGCATCCTTCGGCTAAACCCATTGGTAGAAGCTTTTGTTGTTGGACAATATTGGAATTTTCACATTGTCCGTAGGTCATATAATAGCCTATGCCATCTAAAGTGTCTCCTGCCTTGAGGTCAATTTTGGCAGTGGCTACTACGTCCACTAAGGGGCCGCCTAAAGGAGCCATCACAGCATCTTGGAATAAAACTGCACGGGCTACAGATAAGGGTACTTCAAAATGGCAGAGGTGATAGGGGGTGTAGAAGCTATATAGAGGGCCTTCACCTAATTTGTAGAGGTCGAGGTAGTGGCGTTGTTTGGGGTCGTCATGGGTAGCAAAGACAAACACGCCAGGGCTGGGTTTAGCTCCAACTACATAGTCTACGATGCCACCGAGTTCTTTAAGTTGTTCCACATCATACATATTGGTCATTTCGTCTACATGACCGGTGAAGTTGTAACCCAACATTCCCCGCTTGGCAACTTTCATGCCTGTGGCGTTGGCAACGATCGCCTGCTCGAATGATATCTTTGTACCGTCGGCAAAGCTTGTCACCATGTGGGCTTTTTGTCCCCAACGTTTGGCGAATCCTTCTTGAGTGGTAGGGTTGCGGTAGGGGTCTTGCAATCCTTTGATATTTCCGCACAATAGGGGAGTCAAACCAATACTTTTGACAAATCGGTAAAGGTTCAACTCTACTCCTGGTTGGTCGCCATCACAAGCGGAGAGAATCACGCCGGCTTTATCTGCATAAACTTTGAGGATGGGGCCGATAGTAGCGTCGAGTTCGGCGTTCATCATAATAATATGTTTGCGGTGAGCAATTCCTTGCATCACCATCTGAGTACCGAATTCCACTGCACCAGTCACTTCGATGATCGCATCAATACCTTGGGCTTGGCAGATGAAGTTGGCATCTTCAGTAATCGCATATTTCCCTTGAGCGATCGCTGTCTCTAATGCGCCTACACTCTCAACAATTTGAATTTCCTCAATACCTGCTTCTGTATACGCACGTTTAGCACCATCCAGGCTACGGTTAGAGATTGCTACCAACTCCATACCAGGAACAGAATTGATAATTTGGTTAGCAATCCCTCGACCCATAAAACCAGCCCCAATCATTCCCACTCTCACGGGATTACCAGCAGCAGCACGAGCTTCTAGAGCGCGATCAATAATAATCATTTTGTTAATTCCTTTATTTCGTATTGTTTTGAGGCAGGAGGCATGAGCAGGGGAGGCAGGGGAGTAGAGGGAAAAAATCTCATCCCCAATCCCTTCCCATGCCTAACAAACTGCTTCCACTGGATTAGAACTACCGATGGGAATGGTTTCTAACAGGGGAAAATTGGCATCTTTCTCAGAAATTAATGTGACTTCTAACGGCCATTCAATGTTAAAAAATGGGTCATTATAACGTAGCCCTCTTTCATATCCTGGCGTATAAAATTCACCGACTTGATAGACAATTTCAGCATCATCGCTCAAAGTTTGATAACCATGAGCGAACATTTCTGGTACATATAAAGCGCGGCGGTTTTCTGCTGTGAGTTCTACACCAAAGTGAGATAAAAATGTCGGTGAGTCAGGACGCATATCAATAATTACATCATAAATAGCACCTTTAATACAACGCACCAGTTTAGTTTCGGCTGCTGGTTTGAGTTGATAGTGCATTCCCCGGACTGTGCCTTTTGTATAGTTATAAGCAATATTGCACTGAGCAACTACTGGTTTTAAACCGTGGTCTGTAAATTCTCTAGCGCAAAAAGTCCGAGCAAAAAAACCTCTGTTATCTGACTTTTCTTCTAAATCAATAATAAATGCGTCTTGTAGCGATGTAGGAGTGAAAATCATAGTTGACAGGAATATAATTTGAACAGAAGAAATAATTACTAATCACTTAGTATTTACTCTAGATAAAGATGCTCAACAGGAACTTTATCTATTGAAAAAACACCAGATCAACAGTTGCCATCCTAACTAAAATCAAAAAAGGCATGACTGTTCTGATAGCAGCAATCGGCCATCGTCGCAACTTATTTAATAAAACCTTTGTGTCAATCTCTTGGCAAAACTGCAAAAGTATCCGTCTGCAAAATTCCTGCGAATATCCACTTGCTTCCAGTTTAGATATGACTTCAGGTATATGTTTGTATTGCATTAATAGCACCGCTTTGGGCTTTTTGTGCCAAAAAGTCGCACCAAAAGCACATTCTAAATAAGTTTTTTTTGTGACAATCACATTGCCGTGTGCAGCACAATAGCCCGCTATGTATGCTAATGACATCCAGTTATTTGCAGCATCTGACCAATTTTGCAGAGCGCGTTTTATTAAATCAGTGCGATAGATACTAGCACTCAAAAAGATAACTGCACCCAAACTTTTAGCAAAACAATGCTCAAAAATCGCTTTACCATCACTACAACCATCTTCACAATCAGCATCAAACCAGCGATTACCAATAATACTTGGTGGATATATTGGATGCCCAGTAATTTTATTGCAACCAGAGAAGTTGAGAAATAACAATGATAGATTCTGCTGTTGTTTAAGTTTATCAATAACATCAGCTATTGTTCTATCTTGAATGTGGTCATCAACACCAATTGCCCAAACATATTGGGTTGCTGCTGAATTTAGGCAATACATAATATTTTGCATTATGCCTAAATGTTGCGGATGCTTGTGTGATTTAAAAGTGAGATTAATCAGCTTTTTCTGCCATTTCTCTATAATCTCTGGAGTATGATCGCTAGAACAGTTATCAGCAACTAATACTTCACAGTCTGATTCAAAACCTTTGATAGATCGTTCTAACCAAGATAACTGTTGATCAAGTAATTCAGCACGATTATAGGTGGGAATGGCAATGGTTAATAATTTGCTCATAAGCAATAGGCAATAGGAAAGAAGGCTCTTTGATTTGCACCTAGCTTTGCCACAATCAAATAGGAGTCCTATATTGCCGCAACTCCCCTGGAAAAGTAGGGAGTTATTTGTTGTGACTTGGACTAAACTGACACTAGCTGTTCAGCATTGCTAGATAGTTGCATAAACTGCTGAATTTGAGATTGAGTTTTTTGCTTGATGTCATAGCCTTGTTCCCAGGCTTTAGTCCAATCTACTATCCAGGCTAATGCCGTTGCTAAGTCTAATTGGGGTTGCCAATTGATCAGATTACGAGCTTTAGAACAATCTAAGGTTAAATAATTGGCTTCGTGAGGTTGAAATCTACTATCTTGAATCCAACTAGCATTGTTCCCCCACAATTGCTGGAGTTGCTCAACTACCCAAGAGACTGTTTTCACTCCTGACTCATCAGGGCCAAAATTCCAGCCACCTGCATACAGACAACCTTGAGTAAATAATTTTTCCGCCAAAATCAAGTAACCATGAAGTGGTTCTAGAACGTGTTGCCAAGGGCGAACTGCTTGGGGATTTCTAATCACAACTTCTTCTCCTCCCAACCAAGCGCGGAGAATATCAGGAATGAGACGATCTTTAGCCCAATCCCCACCACCAATTACATTTCCGGCTCTGACAGTAGCTACAGCCACGCCATGTTGAGAGTAGTTAGCAGGATTGAAGAATGACTGACGATAAGCTGTAGTGACTAACTCTGCACATCCTTTACTGCTGCTATATGGATCATATCCGCCCATCGGATCTGTTTCGCGGTAGCCCCAAATCCATTCTCGGTTTTCGTAACACTTATCAGAGGTAATGATGACTACTGATTTGACGCTGGATACATAGCGGATTGCTTCCAGTACGTTGACTGTTCCCATGATATTGATTGCATAGGTATCTACTGGCTGCTGATAAGATTCCCGCACTAAGGGTTGAGCTGCCATGTGGATGACAATATCTGGTTGGAAAGTCTGCATTGCTTGTTGCAGATAGTCTAAATCTCTGATATCTCCCACTACTGATGTCATGCCTTCAGCGACATCAGCTAACTCGAACAGACTCGGAGATGTTGGCGGAGTTAAAGAGTAACCAAACACTTCAGCCCCTAGCATTTGTAGCCATAGGGACATCCAACTGCCTTTAAAACCTGTGTGTCCTGTGAGAAAAACTTTTTTTCTATGCCAAAAATTTGATTCCATCACCAAACCGTTCACTTTAGTTGAGCAGAATTTCTAACTTTTGCGGTTAATTTTTATGACATCTAGTATTTATTACTTACGAAAAGTCATAAATACTTCCATGTTTTTATTTGGGGTAGATATCATCTGATTTCTACCATTGGGGGGATTTACATCAATTCTAGATTTAGGCGTAAATTGCCCCTGGGTTGGGAATAAATTCGGTTGTTTTGCAATAAACTCCGTGACATCTGTTAAGTATTACCATACAACAGTATTGCTAATAATCTTTGGCAAAATGCCAAAAGCTTACGCCAAAGGAGTTTGTAGTTGTTGTAATTATCTCCTCACTGGTATTGTGTGTATTGGTGTTACCAAACTTTCCAGGGAGCTTGGTTAAGATTCCATAATTCTTCTAAGTAGTTTTTATCTCTTAATGTATCCATTGGTTGCCAAAAACCATTATGTTTGAAAGCTGATAATTGTTCTAAATCTGCTAACTTTTCTAATGGTTCTTTCTCCCAAACTGTAGTGTCATCAGCAATAAAATCAATTACGGCTGGTTCTAAGACGAAATAACCACCATTTACCCAGGCACCATCACCATCTTGTTTTTCTCGAAAACTGGTAATTTTAGTTTGTTCTTGTCCTAGGGAAATCGCACCAAAACGACCGGCTGGTTGTACGGCTGTGAGTGTTGCTAGTGTCTTTTGTTCTTGATGAAATTTAATTAGTTCGGTAATATTCACATTGCTGACACCATCACCGTAGGTAAAGCAAAAAGTTTCATTCCCAAGATGTTCTCTGATATGCTTCAAGCGTCCGCCTGTCATGGTGTTATCACCTGTATTTACTAGGGTGACACGCCAAGGTTCAGCATAACCAGAATGGATATTCATCTGGTTAAATCGCATATCAAAAGTTACATCAGACATATATAAAAAGTAGTTAGCAAAATATTCTTTAATGATGTAACCTTTGTAACCACAACAAATAATAAAATCATTAATGCCGTGGCTAGAATAAATTTTCATAATATGCCAGAGAATTGGTTTACCACCAATCTCAACCATCGGCTTCGGTCTGATACTGGTTTCTTCACTGAGGCGTGTACCCAGTCCTCCAGCCAAAATCACCGCTTTCATGCAACTACCTCGGAGATTTATAAATTAATTGTTGTGAGAAATTTATCAGGATGAAGAGGATGCACATGGATGGGAGAAAACTTGATTTCTCTTGTAGTTTTCTTCGTACATAGTCTAACTATTCTTCTCGGAAATTGTATAAAGAAAGGATAAATAAAAAACTTTTATCTGTTAAACCTTGATAAATCCAAATATTTGGCTAAATAATTGACTGCAAGTAGTAAAATACTTCTAATAAATTAGAGTGATGAATTTCTACATTGAGTATTTTAGGATTGTAAAAATCAACACTAAAAACTCTTAAATAATATGTTAATTCCTCAAGATACACTACGAATTCAAAAAATCTCGGCAAGATATCAATTATTATAGGGGCGCAAGCCCTTGCGCCCCTAGTAAATCTATCTCTTACATTCTTGTTTCTCATGGGTATAACTAGCGAGAAACTCAGAATACAGTATTTTGAATCGAGAATAGTTGTTAGCAAGTCCTTGTCCACAGGAGGATGCTATACATCTGGAAGCCAATTACCAAATATCTTCTCAAAAATTTTAGGTTTGGAATGCTGAATTCTGATGCTAGTTACTGTGTAAGGGTGGAGTTTGTATCTGCAAATCGCCACAAGTTAGCACTTTGGAATAAAGCGTTACATTTGCTTTCTTCAATGATACAGATACTACTTAATGCTTGCTGGTAAGTTTCTGTATCTTCTTGTTCTAGAGAAAGTTGGGCAGCAATCTGTAAATCGGCAATGGCTTTGAGATGACTAGGATCAGATGATGTACCAGTGAGTTGGGCGAGTTCATGGCGCACCATGCCGCGTTTCAGGTAAACTTTGGGCAATTGGTTGTTAATCTTTAAGGCTTGGTCAAAGTCAGCGATCGCCTGCTGATATTCCCAGTGAGAATCACCACTATATTGAGCGATTTGATAGCGGACAGAACCACGCTGAAAGTAAGCTTCAGATTTGGTATCGTTGATTTCCAATGCTTTGTCAAAATCCGCGATCGCTAGTTGATAGTCTTTGAGAGTGTCACCGCTATATCTAGCCATTTGGGCGTAAACAATTCCCCGACGGATATAGGCTTCGCTTTCTTTGGGGTTGACGCTGATGGCTTGGTTGAAATCAGCGATCGCTAGCTTGTATTCTCGATCAGGATCTTTGCTAAATTCCGCCAGCATATAGCGGGCATTACCCCGATTGACAAAGGCTTTGACTTCTTGCGGGTTAATTTGCAAAGCGGCTGTATAGTCTATCATTGCGCCTTCGTAGTCTTTGAGGTTATAGCGGGCATTCCCGCGATTAATGTAGACTTTGGCGTTGGTAGGTTCTTTTTGAATCGCCAGGCTAAAGCTATCTACCGCTTGCTTGTAATTTTGTTCTTGATAAGCAGCATCACCTTGCTGGTAGTAATCTGCAAAAGTCTGAGTCTGACTACTTGTCGCTGGCTGTGTAATCAAGCTTTGTTGGGCATAATTATTAGCTGAAACTAAGGGGCGGGTAAATTTCATCATCACATCCAAGTACCCCAATACCCCTAACCCCAGCAAGCAACTAACCAGAGGATAAAGTCTTTTTCGCCGTCGAGGGCGATAGGGAGCAAAACTAGAGGTGGGTAGCTGCCAGTGACTTTGGTACAAGGGCATAACTGGCAGTGGTAAAGCAGCCGGTTGTACAGTTAGGGTGCGTCCTTTTTTGGTAGTCTTGCGGGGACGTAGATGTTCTCTTCTCTCAATCGCTTGCATTGAGGGGAAAGGATCTCTACCACCCAAACGTACCGCCCGTTCACACCAAGGGCAAGTATGCAAGTGATTGCTGTAGCGATGCTGGGGATTAACACTACAAGTAGTCAGAGAGTCCTCGGCTTCCGCTAAGGCAGACAACCAAGTTTGAGCATGAGGACGCTTTTGGGGGGTATAGTGTCCATCCTCGAAACACTGCAAAAACAAGGCTTGCAGTCTGGGATGAAGTGTTTGCCAAGGTGGTGCAATCGGTGTAGGTAAGTAGGGAACTTGCCGCTTTTTACTGTAGGTGAAATGTCCAGAAGCAATTCTGGCTTCGTAGGGCGGTGGTTCGGCAATTTCCTGATAAATACCAGAAAAAGGATGTGTCCCTTCCATCAATAATTGGAAGATGAGGACTCCTAAGCCAAATAAATCATGACTAATTTGGCGGTCGTGATGAGCAAAAATTTTATTTTGTAGCTCTGGGGGTGTAAACTCAGGTTTACCCACCGGGCAACGATAAACTATATCGTTTTCTGGTTCACGCACTTGGAAGGAATCTGTATCTACCAAGGTGACTAATGCTGTGTCACTGACGAGGATATTTGACTCGTTGACATCACCGACACAATAACCACTGTTATGTAAAGCGGCAAAAGCTGCGGCCAGATTGCGAGCTGTACGCAGGAGATACTGATAATTGAATAATGGACAGTGTTGGCGGCGGGTTTTGGGGTTGTAAAAGTCGATGATGGGACGCATTCCGCGAATGCGAGGCATTAAAAAGCCAATGATGCTGGTGTTTTCATCTACCCCCCACAGTAATTCTTGCGGCCAAGCAATGGAAATATGCCCCAAACTCGCCGTTGGGTTTTCCGGTGGGTTGGCAAGCATCGCCCGGAGTTTATTACCATGAGCCAGCGTAGGTTTATGATAAACCTTTGCGACTAAATCGCCCGCCGATGGCACAGCATAAATACAAGCTTCACCGCCACGCCCTAAGCTAACGCTGAGGCTGAGAATTTCTTCTTGGGGAAGATAACGTAGTACCTTCATGATCAAATCACGATTAAGGGGTTATTGGCAAAGGCATGGGAAGGGATTGGGGATTGGGGATTGGGGATTGGGGATTGGAAGGGATTGGGGATGAGATTTTTCCTCTCTGCTTCCCTGCTTCCTCTGCTTCCCTGCTTCCTCATCTTCCTCTACTCCCTACTCCCTTACTTTCTGCCTTGTTGTTTACCGAACTTGCAGAATCCTGGCTCATGAATGGTTGAAGGCACCGAGAATCAGCGTCAAATCATCATCAGTACGTTGTGTAATCCGTTCAGAACTTAAAAACCTCACTAACTGTTCTTTCGCTGCTGTTTTATCCTCTGTTTTTTCGACGAACTCGAATAAAGGAAAAAAGAAAGGTTTGTGAGGTTCACCAACAACCATGTTCAAAGCCAGCATTTGTAGTCCATCGGTAAGGATTCCAATGTTGACTATGGCTTCCCGCCATAGTCTCATCTGCGCTGTATCTAAGGCACCTGGTGAAGTTAAAAAGGTCGTTTCGTTGATATATTCGCCGTTGTGAGGTATGGTCAAGGCTAAGAGGTGGCCTGTGCGATCCTTAGCTACTGCTAATCCATCACCAATTTGTACGGCTGCGACCATTTCTGGTGAGGCGATCGCAATAATTAAGGTAGTTGCTAAATCCTGGGGCTGTTGTTGGCAAGCCGCCGCTTCATCTTCTACAGCTTTTTTAGCGGCTACCAAAGCATCAGTTAACAACAATTGTACAGTTTCATCATCAGCCAAGGAATATCTAGTGATGTTTTTGAGCGATAAATTCTCAATCGCTGTTTCTACAGCTACCATCGCCCCGACTTTTCCTTGACTGGCAGAACCCGCACCATCTGCGGCCGCTGCTACCAACACGTTATCAGGCAACTGTTGCCAGTGGTGAGCATCTTGACACAGCTGCTTATTTTTGAGGTGGCTTGTACCACAAACAGAGGCGGCGACTACTTGCCAATGAGGGTTCTGTTTTGATGTTTTCATATACTTGTTTCGTCAGCTAGCTGTGAAAGTGTGAGGCCGCAATTCGCACCCTATCTAAATAGATCCCCAGCCAATCGGCGGTAGTGCTATTTGCTCATCTATCTGAGAATGGGAAACTGCTGACATACTAGCTGATAACCAAACAAACATTTCGATAAAGTTCAATCCTTTGAGTTTCAGGGGTGTCCGCACGGCAATCTGGTTTAAACGCGTCATATTCGCGTTTTCTACACCGACGCTGAAAAAGGCGACGCGTTTATTGGCTTCGTCGTCTTGTAGACGTATTGCGGCTTGCTCTACTAAATGGTCTAATTCTCCTTGTGGCTCACCATCAGTAATCATAAATACCCACGGACGATAATAAGCAATACCGTTGGCACGATACAAAGATTTTCTCTCCTGCACCATATCCAAGGCTTTATGAATCCCCGCACCCATACTGGTTAATCCTTGGGCTGTCAAAATCGGCGGTTGAAATTGATCCGCCGTTACAAAGTCTTGTATCACATTGATATGACTATCAAAGGTAACTATTGCTATTTCTACCCGTCTGGCGGCTATGGAATTTTTGACTAACTCATCCTGAAAATTTAGCAAGCCCTGGTTTAATGCCTCTATAGGTGTGCCTTGCATCGAACCAGATGTATCGAGCAACAACACACAAGGACAACGTGGTTCTGGATTCTCCGCAAATTCTACTACTTCATCTAGCATTAAGGTTTCATTCATAACCTTTTGTGTTATGTTATAGTTCAACGCTCTATTTTCCTTTTTCCAAAGTATATAGTTGCCACAGTCGCAGGCAACAAGACCACAGGTAGATGTTTGCTGGTAGATGCTTTAATCTTCATTTAAAAGATTATTTTCACCGTAAGCTCTACAGATTTAAGCAAATTTTAATCAGGATGTAGAGACATAAAAACATAGATTAAAGTTCGCATGGGTGGCGAACGCCCATCTGCCATAATTTATCTACAGCAACCACAGAATATAATAAATAATTTGCATTTGCCTATATAAATTTTTAAAGATTTGATGTGAGAATTTTATTTTTCTATATAAATAATAAATTTACAATCAAATTAGTTACCATAAATTTATACCTAATGTAACTAAGATAACTTTCCGCTCAACTTTTGAGAAAATATTAACCCCAAATATAGGTGAGGATTTGACAAACTATTAAAAAGAAAAATTTACTACTTTGTCAAGTATATGTCTCTTCTGGAGCAGAGTTAATGGACAAAAAGCTTGTAAAATCACATAAATATTCACATTTTCAATGAGAAAATTTTACTTAAATCCTGTGTGTTTCTCCAAAACCATCCTACAACATGAATAATATCGGCACATTTACAACACTCCGACCTCAGAATTTATTAAGACAATTATCTAGTTGTTTGGATACCACTTGTTTACAAGCTGAGAGTAATTTAATTACTTGGTTAATTTACCTAGAAAATGGAATACTCACCTATGCTACCCATTCTGTAGAGCCATTTGACAGACTAGAACGCCATCTCCGCCGCCTCAGTCACCAATGTCCCCTGGTAACGCCAGAAATTCGTGTGCAACTGCGCTTGTTATTTGAGACTGACTCACCCTATCTAGTTAACGAAAATCACCCACCGGATTATCAGGCGATTCAATGGCTGATGAATCAAGGATATCTAGATAATCACCAAGCTTCATTACTCATACAAGAAGTAGTTAAAGAAGTAATGGAAGCATTTATTTTGATTCAAAATGGCACTTATAGTTTAAGTGATTCGTCTCAAAAATTGCCTGTAATTTGTCGGTTAGATGTAGCTAAAGTTATCAACTTTTGTCAAGCAAAATTACAACATTGGCAAACTTACCTACCAAAATTTACATCTCCTTATCAGCGTCCTTACTTGTTACTGAGTAATCCAATTTCTGGCAAAGTGGCAACCGAACTCCAGCCAAAATTAACTTATTGGATGAAGGGTTTTAGTTTGCGACACCTGGCTGTGATTATGAATCAAGATGAACTGCAACTAGCGCAATATTTATACCCTTACATCCTGACTGGCGAGATTATTTTAAATGAACCAGATCCACCTTATGACCTCTTACCCAAAATGGTGGTCAATTTGCCAGAAATACCTGAGTATACAACTGGATTCCTAGGGAAGAAATTAGTTGATACAGTGGTAGAATTGAGTCAAAATGCTACTCCTATCAACCCAAATGTAGAGATAAAAAATGTCACTCATGTTAGGCGATCGCGGATTTCTGCTGATACAACAGCCATCGCTCAACAACTAAATAACACAAATTCTGTTCCTGAAAGAGTAACCCCTGCTACCACTACCCCAGAAAAGCAATACAAAATTGTGTCTGTGGATGATAGTCCCACAATTTTAAAAGAAATTAGCTACTTCTTAGAAAACGAAAATTTTACTGTCATAGCCATTAATGACCCATTAAAAGCCGCTATGTCAATTATTAGACACAAACCAGATTTAATCTTACTAGATTTGAATATGGCGGGAATTGATGGTTATGAATTATGTCGGATTATCCGCAATAATTCTATGTTTAAAGAAACACCGATTATCTTTGTTACAGGCAATAAAGGGCTAGTGGACAAAGTAAAAGCCAGATTAGTCGGTGCTTCGGGATATTTAACTAAACCATTTACCCGTGCAGAATTGTTAAAAATAGTATTTATGCACTTAGCTTAAAGGCTGTAAAATACTATTTAGGGAATAGGGCATCGGGCATTGGGAATAGGGAACAAAGCAATACTTAAAATCACTGTATAATTTGTATAGAGGCTATTTTGGCTGCTATGTTTTACTCAATCTTTTTTTTGATATTGTTTCTTGTAGGGCCAGGATTAGCAGCGATCGCTCTATACTATTCTTTAGCAGTTCGGTGGCAATTACTGTTGCTTGGTGTTTGCATTCTCTACGGTGTGTTGCCGTTTATCATCGCTGGGATAGGCTTAATTTTAGCTCAACGCTTTGGCTGTCAAGTAGATATTGGTATATCCTATAAATGTCCTGAAAATCCCCAGATGGAAGGCTGGGTGACAGGAATGATATTTATTGGCGCATGGGGTGGAATTATCACTATTCCATCTGGTGTTTTAGGTGTGATTGGAATGTTGATTTCTTTAGTAATGAAAACGCGAACTTAGGCAGACACCTTTAATATTCTATCTGCTAACAAAAGCAAAGGAATTGATTATCTGTTGATATGCTCGGCGATAAATAGCATCATTATTACCATACCCAGTTTTGGATAATGTCAGCACAATAATGCGAGAATCTTTAGGACTGAAAAAAGCAACGTGTTCGTTTTCGTATAAGCCACTAGATTGAAACTTAATTCCTGTTTGTCCAGCAATTCTAGCAGATTGAAAATCACGAGTTACACCGAATTGTTGACTCTGCTTCACCCAGTTTTGTAAACTCAATTTTCGCGGATTGTTATTGACAGTAATATTAACATTAGCTGGGTATTCTGTACCTCCTTGATATGCACCAGCGCGGATTTTTTGCGCGTGGTTTTTAGTCCAAATATCAATAGTGGACAAAGGAGAATCAACGTTATTTCTGGGGGTGGATATCTGATTATCTATGACAAAATCTTTGGCAGAGTAGCTAAATTGAAACCGCAAGCGATCGCTCCGGTAAGTACCGGGTTTTTGTGACACCTGTTTTGGTGTAGACTTAGGTGTAGCGATCGCACCGTGACTAGAAAAAGTTGCTTGTGGTTGACAGGCTAGCATACCTACTGTTGCTAAACCGATCAACGCAGGTTGTAAAATCCACCTCTGGATGTGCTTGTAGTCAACTGTCATCATTGTCTCCTGGGAACTCAGCCGTTTACAGAATAGAGTGCTGATAACTTCAAAATAGCAATGATGCTTTTCGCAATTCCTGACGGGTGGGTTTGTGTATGTGTGTAACAACGGACTCGACAATAGTAGGCGATCGCTATATGATTTTTTTGATATATACAGCACTTCTGTGCTGTATATATCAAGCTCAGTCTTTGTGATAAATAATCCCTTCTGAACTAACTACTAGAGTTTGCCTTAAACAGCAGCACCATCAACTCGAAGTTGTTCGAAGTTCATTGACTTATCTTGAACACGAACCAGGTAAGACTTGATATTCAACTAGATAAAAATTACCTTCATCTGGGTTTGTCACAACTTTAGTGCGGACTTGAGAGTCCTCTTCTGATTGACTGACAACCATACTGCCTAGAGAATCATCCGAACTAATAGTATCATATTCCCAAAAGTTTACCTTACCACTACCACTAAAAGGTAACTGTGCATTAACATTAAGTGTTTGCCCTTGCTTAATTTTACGATATTTCCCCCGTGCAGGCCAAACTGCATTTTTTAAGCCCTTACCAGTATTAAAAGTCAAGTATAATTGATCGGGGAATCGTTGACCTAGCTTTTGAAAGATATTAACTAAATTAGGAGCTTGAGATTGAATTACAGCATTAGCTGCTCCTAAGTCACCTATAAAACTCAAAGCGAAACCACTTCCCCTAATTACTCCTGTTAACAAGGAAGAAGAAACTCCTGTAGATACCGCTTTGGCTTGAATTTTTCTGATTCTTAAGCAAGATGCTAGGCTTGATTCTGCTAAACTTAATGTTGTTCCCAGCCCTAATAAAATAGACAGTCCACAACTGATCATTCTTCTATTCATGATTAAGCTCCTAGATGATATTAAACTGCAATTTGTATTTCGCATCTAGTTTAGGCATGGTATGAAGACAGCAGCCAGTAGAAACTGAACTTACAACCATTCAAGTCTTCTTTATAAAGGTTGTAAAATATGTTCATGAAGCCTGATTAAATAACCCTTAATTTTTTATGAACAATTATGTTTTACTGGTTCTACTACTTGATTACTAATTATCAATAATTAGCCAGCTTATATCAGAATCTTTTGACAGAATTATTTAATTCCATCAAAAGAAAATTTATCCATTTTTTCTATGACAATATGTATCAAAAGGAGGAAGTGCAGTAGATGTAGGTTGGGTTAAGCGCAGCGCAACCCAACTAGGATATTAGTGTTGGGTTTGCTTACGTCAAACGCCATTCGCCCCAAGCCGGGAAACCCGTCCACGGCGATGGCTCCCTAACCTACAATTTTTTGCTTTGCGCCTACCCAGCGAGAAGCCGCTTTGCGCCTTCCCTGCGGTTCCGCTTTAGCGGTATGCGCGAAAAAACCCACCCCTAAACCCTGTTTCCAACAACCTCTAACAACGTAGTAGGATGAGGAACGGGGAAACCTCAACAGTCACGAGGCGACCTAAAATTAGAGCAAAAGACGAAACAGAAAACAAGCACACTCATGCGAATCTCTCTGAATTGGCTGCGGGAACTGGTAGAGATAAAATTAAGCCCCGAAGAACTAGCTCACACCCTGACAATGGCTGGGTTTGAAGTCGAAGATATAGAAGACCGTCGCACGTGGGCAAACGGCGTTGTAGTGGGGAGAGTGCTTGAGCGTCAACCCCACCCCAACGCTGATAAACTGAGTGTATGTCAAGTAGATATCGGTGCATCAGAGACATTAAATATAGTCTGTGGTGCGCCGAATGTCCGGGCGGATATTTATGTCCCTGTCGCGACAACCGGAACTTATTTACCAAACATCGATTTAAAAATCAAACCCGCCAAACTGCGGGGTGTCCCATCTCAAGGGATGATTTGCTCCTTAAAAGAACTCGGTTTACCTGCTGATGTAGACGGAATTCATATTTTTACTCAAGAAAATCTTCCTTTGGGTAGTGATGTCCGTCCCTTATTAGGGTTAGATGATGTAATTTTAGATGTCACCGCCACCGCTAACCGTGCAGATGCTTTAAGTATGGTCGGGATAGCGCGGGAAGTCGCCGCTTTGACTGGTGGAAAACTCAGCATACCTGCACCTGGGGAAATATCTATATCCCAAAACCCAGGCGCATTAAGTTTAAAAATCGCCGATACCCAAGCTTGTCCAGCTTACATTGGAACTGTTATTGACCAAGTAAAAATCTCCCCTTCCCCCGAATGGTTACAACAACGCTTGCGTTCTGCTGGCGTAAGACCTATTAATAATGTGGTGGATATTACTAACTATGTGTTGTTGGAATGGGGACAACCACTACACGCCTTTGATCAAGAGCGTTTAACCACCGTCGCGGGTAATGGTAATCTTAGCATCGGGGTGCGTTTCGCTAACGCCAAGGAAACCCTAAAAACCCTAGACGGACAAACTCGCAATTTGTCACCCCAAAACTTATTAATCACAGCTAATGATCAACCCGTAGCTTTAGCCGGGGTGATGGGTGGGGAAGAAACAGAAGTTCATGACGCAACCCAAAGCTTAGTTTTAGAAGCAGCATTATTTGATTCTGTCGCCATTCGCCGTTCCTCCCGCAGTGTGGGTTTACGTAGCGAAGCTTCGGGAAGATACGAACGGGGTGTTAACCGTGCAGAATTAGAAGTTGCTTGTCGTCGCGCTTTATCCCTAATTATAGAATTAGCTGGGGGTGTGATTGTTCATCAAGAAATCGCAGATACCCGTCCTGATCCTACTACCTGGAGTCGTTCTATTTCCCTGCGTTTAGACAGAATAAATGAAGTTTTAGGGCCTGTAATTTTGGGTGAGGAAACCGGAGAAATAGAAGCACAAGATGTAGAAAGAACCCTCACCGCACTCGGTTGTCAACTAACTCCCGCAGGTGAGAGAACTTGGAATGTGACAGTTCCACCCTATCGTTACCGCGACTTAGAACGGGAAATAGATTTAATTGAAGAAGTTGCCCGTCTCTACGGTTATGATAATTTCTGTGATACCTTACCAGATAAAGCCGAAGCTGGTTATTTACCCATTGACCAAGAATTAATTCGCAAGTTACGCGCAGCTTTACGGGCGGAAGGTTTGACAGAGTTAATGCAATATTCTTTAGTTAAACCTGGGGAAGACCGACAAATTGTTTTGAGTAACCCCTTATTTGTCGAATATTCGGCTTTGCGTACCGATTTGTTAACTGGGTTGATTGATGCGTTTCAATATAACTTAGAACAAGGTAACGGTTCTCTCAATGGTTTTGAAATTGGGCGAATTTTCTGGCAAGGGGAAGAAGGTTTGCGAGAAGCAGACGCATTAGCTGGTATCATGGGGGGAGATAGAACCCTGGGCAAATGGTCAAAAGGTGGCAAAGAACAACAGATGACCTGGTTTGAAGCCAAGGGGATTTTAGAAAGTGTGTTCCAGCAAATGGGCATACAAGTAGAATATCAGCCTGATTGCCGTGATGAGCGTCTGCACCCAGGACGTACCGCTTCGTTATGGGTGAGGGGGAATAGGTTAGGGATTTTTGGTCAATTGCATCCCCAACTACGCCGGGACAAAGATTTACCTGAATCGGTGTACTTGTTCCAGTGGGATTTAGATGTATTATTAGATGCGGTAGACCAAGATGAAATTCTCACGCCTACCTTCACAGCTTATTCTACCTACCCAGCGAGCGATCGCGATATTGCTTTTTTTGCACCGGTGAAAGTCTCCGTTGCTGAACTAGAAAAAGCCATTACCAAAGCTGGTAAAGGTTTACTGGCATCTGTGGAATTGTTCGATGAATATCGTGGCGAAAATGTCCCCACCGGACAACGTAGTTTAGCCTTTCGTCTAGTATATCGGGCGAGCGATCGCACCCTCACCGATAACGAAGTCGAACCAGTACACAACAAAGTCCGGGAAGCTTTAGTAGAAAAATTCGGCGTTAACCTCAGAAGTTAACACTGCTAATTACCCAAGGTAGCTTCTGCAAAGTCATTTAAGTTTCTGACCCCGTTAAATTACCGTTTTAGCGGGGGTCTTCTTCTATTTGCTATCCCACGCTACCACCTAGCTGACTTTTCCCTAGAGGTATGAAAACGGCTCTCACCAAACAAGTCGAAATATGAGTCAACCCAGCCTACCAACCAGTATATGCCGTTTGTGTTCTTTAAGTTTTTTGCCAGAATCTCAAATCATAACTAGAACCATATTTATCACATCATACTCAACCGTATTTTTTCTGATTATTATTGCCAAATTACTGTTTATATCAGTGGCACTTTCAATAAATTTACTGGTAAAACTTCTGATACTCAATACTTAATAATCACTGTAAATAAAATTTCAGCTAAGTAATTGTAATAAATAGTAACTATATATTAAGATATATGAAAGGCTAAGTTTCAGTATAAAAAATATTAATGAACACAGGTAGTAGTAGGTAAATTCTGTATGTTACAGCGTTTAAACAATAATTCGACACTAATCACAGATATACCCAATCCGGGCAATATAGAATCTTTAGCACAGCAATGGGCTAAAAAATATATGCAGAATCTTCAGATAGATATTGTTGAAGAAGATTCTCAGACATTAACTTTATCAGATTTAGTCTCACCATTTGGACGACAAAAAACAGCCCATAAAATTTTAGATTCTTTACGCAGTGCCAGTGCTAAAGCTTGGAATAAAACTGAAGCATTGTTATCGGTAGAAGTTGCCAGACATAACATACATCCTGATCACATTAATCCCTGGGAGATTGCAGGAGATTCATTTAAAATTTATCAAAAAGTTTTGCAAGTCTACACACAACAAGGAATTACTCGACCTTTATCTTTAGTTGTGCAATTAGCACAAGAAGGTAGCCAACTTAATGAAAAGGCATTAGAAGTTTACACTCAACAGATTGCTCCTAGCCAATTGACAACAATAATTGGTGCAGATATCGGAGCTATGCGAAAAAAATATGTTAGTTCTGATCCTAGAGTTATTGGCTTTGTAAGTATGCAATTTCATTACACAAGTCAAATGCTTTTAGAACAACTGGATACTTTAGAGCGATCGCTTGTTCGTGCATACTTTAAAGTTATTGATGACCACTTATATATGCCTTTGCAACGTGCTTATGAAGCCGCAGCCGAACATGATTATAATTCCACAGTCTTGTTAGCAGTACAAAACTTATTACCAGTGAGTACACAAATTGCTCAGAGGGTATGTCAAAGAGTCATAGAAATGTATCCCAATTACGGCTCTATGTCAGGTAAGTTGAGTGACCCAGAGGTGAGAATTTCTAGTATTAGGGATGTAGAAATGTTTCAGGTTTACCTGTGGGTATCGGCTTTAGAAGGCAATATCTCAGCAATTCAACAAGAATTATTTCCCCTATGTGTCATGCTTTATCCTAGATTAAAAGTACATTGGGAACTCATTCGTCAAATGCTGCATTTACTAGGTAAAGAAATCCAAGCTCGTCTAACTTCTGAACAAGCTAATAGTTTCATGCCATATTTTCAAGTATTGCCGCAGATGTTTTCACCCGAAGTTTTTGGTTGACCTGAGTTTTAACTTTTTTCTAGTAATGATATGCAATCTTAACCCCATTTTCCCATAAGATGACCACAGGTAGTTAATCAATCTGCAAAACATCATGTCTAAATATATAATGTGGGGTAGTTACTGCGAAGACGTTTTAGAAAAACGCGCACCTTACCGGGAAGCACACTTAGAAGGATTAGCCAAACAAAAAGCATCCGGTGTGTTAATTACAATCGGCCCCACCAAAGATGTGACTAAAGTTTTTGGCATTTACGAAGCAGAAGACGAAGCCACAGTCCGCCAGTTAGTTGAAAATGACCCCTACTGGCAAAATGGGATTTGGACAGAATACACCATCAAAGAGTGGATTCAAGCCTTTTAAATTAAATTAAAATCTTGGGGGGGTGGACTTTTAGCCCATCCCTGTTATGAAATTAACAATCAATTGCTAACCTTTCAAAGCCTTTCTGAAGTTATTGCGATAGGATGTATTCGCAATAAATAAAGCAGGCCATAACAAAGTTAAAATAATTCGATTGGGTAAAGAACGAGTGAAATTAGTTCTAGTAAAACCATTCCAAAACTTCCAAGCCCCACCTACATAAACCACAATCAAGCCAAAAATAATTAACTTAACCATCGCCATCAACTCCGCTAGTCAATCACAAAATTTAACGTAAGTCTTACAGCATCATGTAGTTATTTCATAATCTATACTATCTCAGTGTAACTTAACCATTCATTCTTAAATATATACAGTCAGTTAGTGTAGATTAATTGAATTGTGCCGAAAGCAACAATTTTTTATATATAAATCTGTTGACATAACATCTTGTTACTTGGCAACAATTGTTACCAGACAATTAATACAAATATCTATTACTAAAATATAATCTCAACCCAAGCAAGTCAAATTAATCAACAGAGAAATACATAGTATTCTAGATTTCTATATTACTTTTTCCTACTGGGTTGTTGTGTCTTAAGGCTCTGGTAGCTACCATAATTAAACCTGATCAGTAGTAACACCCTTGATGAGCAACTATTGACCTAGCTTGATTTGCTTGTTACCACAAGCTGGCATACAAGTAATTATACTTATTCCTGGCCAGATGTTTCTTGTGGGAGTGCCAGAAAAATCAGGGTAGAGGGGAGACTAAAGAAAAACACAATATACTCTCACGGTTCTCAAAGCAGTCACAACTGCAAAAAGTTAAGGAGGATTTATGCGTGCAGTGCTGATGGCAGGCGGTTCGGGGACGCGACTTCGCCCGTTAACTTGCGACTTACCTAAACCGATGGTGCCGATTCTGAATCGACCCATCGCGGAGCATATCATTAATTTACTCAAAAGGCATGAAATCACGGAAGTAATTGCCACATTACATTATTTACCTGATGTTTTGCGGGATTATTTTCAAGATGGCAGCGATTTCGGCGTACAGATGACCTATGCAGTGGAAGAAGACCAACCTTTAGGTACAGCAGGTTGTGTCAAAAACATTGCGGAACTTTTGGATGAAACTTTTTTAGTAATTAGTGGTGATAGTATCACAGATTTTGACCTTTCAGCTGCGATCGCCTTTCATAAACAACAGAAATCAAAAGCCACTCTGATATTAACCAGAGTACCCAACCCAATTGAATTTGGCGTAGTCATCACCGATGCAGAAGGCAAAATTAACCGCTTTTTAGAAAAACCCTCCACCAGTGAGATTTTTTCTGATACCGTCAACACTGGGACTTATATCCTCGAACCAGAAGTTTTAGAATATCTACCAGCAAACACAGAAACCGACTTTTCTAAAGATTTATTTCCCTTACTGCTGGCTAAAGATGAACCGATGTATGGTTACATTGCTCAGGGTTACTGGTGTGATGTCGGACACTTAGATGCCTATCGTGAAGCTCAGTATGATGCTTTATACCAAAAAGTTAAACTGGATTTTGCCTATCAAGAACAGTCCCCCGGCTTGTGGGTAGGGCAGAACACTTACATTGACCCCTCAGCCCATATTGACCCTCCCGCCTTAATTGGTAACAATTGCCGCATCGGTGCGAGAGTGCAGATTGAAGCCGGAACTGTGATCGGGGATAATGTCACCATCGGGGCAGATGCTAACCTGAAACGTCCGATTGTCTGGAATGGGGCGATTATTGGGGACGAAGCCCAATTAAGTGCTTGTGTAATTTCCCGTGGCACTCGTGTAGACAGACGCGCCCATGTTTTAGAAGCGGCTGTAGTTGGTTCTTTGTCTACCATTGGAGAAGAAGCCCAAATTAGCCCCGGTGTGCGGGTATGGCCGAGTAAAAAAATTGAATCAGGGGCAATCTTAAACATTAACCTGATTTGGGGTAGTACAGCCCAACGTAACCTATTTGGACAACGTGGAGTCCAGGGATTAGCTAATATTGACATTACCCCAGAATTTGCGGTAAAATTGGGGGCTGCCTATGGTTCAACTTTAAAACCTGGTTCTAAAGTAGCGGTATCCCGTGACCAACGCAACGTCTCCCGGATGATTACTAGGTCATTAATTGCGGGTTTTATGTCTGTGGGTGTGGATGTACAGAACTTAGATGCAACAGCAATTCCCATAGCACGGACTGTTATCCCCACAATGAAGATAGCCGGTGGTCTTCATGTGCGGGTACACCCAGACCGCCCGGATTATATTTTAATCGAATTCATGGATGGTAAGGGGATTAATATCTCGAAAGCCCTAGAAAAGAAAATTGAGGGGGCTTTCTTTAAGGAAGATATGCGTCGCGCCCTTACCCATGAAATTGGTGATGTGGCTTACCCCAGCCAAGTGATTGAACTTTACTGCACAGCTTTTGAGAAACTGTTAAATGTTTCCGCCCTCCGCAACAGTCGCGCCAAAGTGGTAATTGATTATATGTATGCGGTGTCTGGTGCAGTCTTACCCCAACTTTTAGATAAATTTGGGGCTGATGCGGTGGTGCTTAACGCCAGTCTGAATAAAAATGCTGTATCTACTACTGACAGGGAAGCTTTACTTAATCAGTTAGGTCATGTGGTAGAAGCATTAAAGGCGAACTTTGGTGTACAGGTATCAGCCAATGGGGAACAGTTGATTTTAGTCGATGAGTCGGGTTATCCGATTCGGGGGGAATTGTTAACCGCTTTGATGGTGGATATGATTCTCACTTCTAACCCCAGAGGGACGGTAGTAGTACCTGTACATTCGTCGAGTGCGGTGGAACAAGTGGCGCGTCGTCATGATGGGCGGGTAATTCGCACTAAGGCTAACCCAACAGCTTTAATGGAAGCTTGTCAGAAAAATCCCAATGTGGTGTTAGGGGGTAGCGGCGAGACTGGGTTTATTTTCCCGCAGTTACATCCGGGCTTTGATTCGATGTTCTGTATTGCTAAACTAATTGAAATGTTGACGATACAGGAGCGATCGCTCGCTACTGTCAGATCAGAATTACCCCGTGTCATTCACAGAACTTATACCATACGTTGTCCTTGGTCGGCTAAGGGTGCATTGATGCGCTACTTAGTGGAAACTCACCCCGCCCAAAACCTAGAACTCATCGACGGTGTGAAAATTCGTCAAACCTTTGATGATAGTTGGTTGTTAGTCTTACCTGATGCCAGTGAGCCATTAGTACATTTATATGCTAACAGCAATGACCGCGACTGGGTAGATGAAACCGTGAGAGACTATCGTTCACGGGTGCAGCGTTTTGTAGAAAGACAGCAAGAATATCACCCAGCAGAAGTTTAAGGACTTCGGGGATGGGGGAGTGGGGAGGCAGGGGAGGCAGGGGAAGCAGGGGAGGCAGGGGAGGCAAGGAAGAATCTTTTACCCAGTCAACAGTCAACAATCAATAATTTTGAATTTTGAATTTTGTAGGCGTAAGCCTTCCCGTAGGGTATTTTGAATTTTGAATTGATTTGTCCCCGTTCCCTATTCCCTGCCTCAACAGATATGATAAGTGTTCAACCAGACATAATATGACCAGGTTTCCCTACGACCAATTTGCTAAAGATTATCAGAAAGAATTATTACAACCATTGGGAACAGTGGAAACAAGTCGGAAAGTTCCCGCAGAAATTCGAGAAATTGATGTGGATTTTGTCACCCACCGCCTCGGAATCTATCTTAAATGGTTTTAGAGCTAACCTAGATATAGAAACCTGGGGAGAGGGAGTCTATTTTTTAGGCGATTATTTGCGAACAGCAATTGTAGCCATTCATCAATTACCCTGTACGGAAGAAACTTTATGGTTGAGAATTTTAGGTAAGGGACGAGTTCAGCAACAAGCGATAGATGAACTAGCAGCACTTCCTGAAAATCATCCCTTCCGTGACAAAGCTATTGATTTATTATTGAGTTTGAAAACTACCTTAGAAGTGAATCAAAATGTAGACGAGGAGGATAGAAATTTAATTATGCGTTTATCACCCATTTATGAGCAAAAATTAGCAGCAACTAAACAAGAAGGAATTCAAGAAGAAAGACGTACAATTATAGAAAATTTGTTGCGATTTAGATTTGGTGAATTAGATGGGGAATTAAGAGCAATTATGCCAGCTTTATTGGCTTTATCTCCAGAAGAATTTACTCCTTTATTACTTCAACTATCGCGGGATGAATTATTAGAGAGGTTTCGTTAATTGAAATTATTATTCTGGGTGTTGGTTCTGGCTGCTGCTGCATGGGGGGCGCACTGGGGAGCAGACAAACTGGCTGAACCACTCAAAAAACTACGACAACAATGGGGTTTGTCAGAAGCCGCAGGTGCTACTTTTATTGCTCTTGCTACTGCTAGCCCAGAAGTAGGTACTAACGTTGCTAGTGCTGTTCAAGGTTTGAAAGATATTGGTTTGGGTAATTTACTCGGTTCAAATATTATCTCTGTGCCGGCAATTGTGACTGTTGCTTATATCGCCTCGCGCAAAAATGCCAGAAACTCTTCTGAGTCTAGTCGCCGCAGTCAACATTCTATGCGAGTTAAACCAGAGGCTTTGTATGTACAAGCCCTGCCTTATCTAGCAATTATCGCTTTGGCTGCTATATTAACTGTTCCTCAGCCCTGGCGGGGACTGCAACCTATTGATGGTTGGATTATGTTGGTAGCTTACTTCATTTATGTAGCCCAAGCAATTATGCGTGAACGCCAGGATGCTCAAGCTGTACGCTGGAATAAAAAAGAAATTAGCGTTGCTGTGATTGGTGTTTTGTTGTTAGGTTTGGGTGCTTATTTAACAGTCACCGCAACAGAAAATATTGTTTCTTTGTTAGGAATTTCTAAGTTAATAGGTGGGTTATTTATCACCTCGACTATGAGCATTGCACCAGAAATATTTGCTACCTGGAGTGTGGCGCGTAGCGGTCAGGTGACAGCTGCTACGACAAATGTCATTGCTGACAATACAGTTACTATGACGCTGGCTTTCTTTCCACTAGCATTAGTCAATTTACCTGTAGAAAATTTATTGATATTTTCCGTCAACTTAGGTTTTGTAGCATTGCTAGGCGCAGTATATGCAGCTTTTATTTATTGGGGTGCTGATAAAAACAGTTTCCAACTTTGGGAAGTCATCGCACTCAACGGTGTCTATTTTGCTTATTTAGCTGTGATGATATACGCTGTTTTGTGAATCTGGTGATGCTTAGGGTGTAGCTAAATTATACCTATGAGTAGAAGATATACGGCTTGGTATTTTCTATACTTAATGAAATGTTTGGTACTCGTGCTATTTAAAGTTACACAATCAAGCTACTGAACAAAAATATCAAATAGGCTGGATATATTTTACCACAATCTGCTTTGGAAAAATACAATGAATACTCGATTTTTTAGCTCAATAACTCTCAAGTTGAGCTTGGTTTTTGCATTAGCTTTAAGTGGATTTACTTTCATTTCTGCACCAACTAAGGCACAAGCAAATAATACTAATCTCCAAATTGTGGGTAGACTTTCAAAATACTCTCCTTTAGAAGCTCCCCTACTGACTCGTAGTTCTCGTGGACAACCTGTGAGAGATGTGCAAGCTGTTCTGAAATGGCTAGGATTTTATAACGGAGCTATTGACGGTATCTATGGCCCTAGAACCTCTAGAGCAGTGGTAGCTTTTCAGCGATCGCAGAGATTGGTCGGTGATGGTAGAGTAGGAACGCTAACCTGGCAAGCATTACGTGACAGTATACCACCTGTTGATCGTAATCCTTTTTAACCATTAGTTTCAATCCCTAATAACCCAAGTTGCGGGTAATAGAAGATAAAAGAGGATAGGGTTCGTGTAGGCAT
>NZ_CAWMSA010000033.1:0-14574 GCF_963870205.1 Anabaena sp. CA = ATCC 33047
AGTCCCCTATCCTCAGTCCCATAATAATTAAGTCTCTTTCCACACCGTCTAAGTTTGCGACTTGGGGTAAATGTCCCCATTTTTCAAACCCGAAGGATTGAAATAATTTTAAACTGGGTTGATTGTGAGCAAAAATAAAACCCAACAAGGTTTTTAAACCTAAGTTGGGGCTTTCGTGAACAGCTGTGGCTAATAGTTGTTTTCCTAAGCCTCGCTGATGGAAGGCTGGGGCGATATAAATACTAATTTCGGCGGTGGCGTGATAGGCTGGTCGTCCGTAAAATGATTGGAAACTCAGCCACCCTGCTATCACTCCCTGTTGTTCGATTACCCACAGGGGACGTTTATTAGCCACTCGTCCCTGAAACCAAGCACGGCGACTTTCTACAGACACAGGTTCTAAATCAGCAGTGGCGAGGCGGGTAGGAATTGCAGCATTATATATTGCTACTATTGCTGACAAATCAGTTTCATTCGCATGACGGATGGTCATTGCTGCCGTTTTGCAGAAAATTTGGTGGAAATATTCACAAATAATACATTGTTCACAGTCATAATTCTATGTCTCCTACAGTAATTATCACGGGTGCTTCTCAAGGTATTGGCAAGGCCACAGCATTGTTATTCGCTCAACAAGGTTATGATGTGGTTTTAGCCGCACGTCAGCCAGAACGTTTAGAGGCGGTGGCGGCTGAGGTGCGAAATTTGGGACGACAAGCTTTAGCTATCCCTACGGATGTCAGCCAAGTGGAACAGGTAAACCACCTGATAGAGAAAGCTTTAGATGTTTATAGTCATATCGATGTATTGGTAAATAATGCAGGGATTTGCATGACAGGGCCAATCGAAAATACTTCTTTGAGTGATTGGCAGCAGATAATGAATGTTAATTTTTGGGCTTATTTATACACAATTCAAGCAATACTACCCCACTTTTTGCAGCGAGGTACTGGGACAATTGTCAATGTGGGGTCTTTTGGTGGCAAAATGCCGTTACCTAATATGACTGCTTATTGTACAAGTAAGTATGCTGTTACAGGTTTAACTGAGACTTTACGCCTGGAATTACAACCAAAAGGTATTCATGTTTGTGCAGTACAACCGAGTGTTACTAACAGCGATTTTATGGAGCGATCGCAATTTCGCGGTAAGGATGAACAAGAAGCTCAAAAGTATCGCCAGCAGATGAATGATATCTTAAATACTGCTGTAGCTAGTCAACCTGAAGATGTAGCTCAAGCCATTTGGGATGTCGTCAAACATCACAAAGATGAAATAGTCGTTGGTTCTGGTGCAGTGACTACTACTGTCTATCGATTATTTCCTAGTCTCATGCAGTGGATAATGCAGAAGACCAGTTAAATTGCTTGGTGAATCCATGAGTCTATAGTCGCAACATATAACTATAGACTAATCAATAATTGCTCAGTTTCTCTGTCTAAAGTTTTAAGTTTTTGTCAGAGATTTTTGTTATTTAGCACAATATTTTCAACTCTGCTTTACAGCTAGAGGCAGAGTTGTCAAGCATTATCTCTTACTAACATAGAAGTTGTAATAAATCTTTATTTATGATAATTTTCTATGTCTATAGATAATGATAATATAAAAGCCAAGAATAACGACAATAATCCTGTACAATTTGAAATTTATCAGTTTATTAATAAATTCAGGACAGGTATTTGGTTTTTTGGGATACCGTCTTGGATTTTTGGCATCACTGACAGAAGTATGGCGGCGTTTGCTGATGGATATTTATCAGCAACAGAAATATTGCAGATTTTTACAACCTCTCTCTTTTTCCTGATTTGGCTATATTTAAAACCTGAAGATAATTTGGATGAAAATACTGATATAAGTCCATATCAAGGCTATTTCTGCTTTACTCAGACTAATAATTTTGAGCTAAAAAAAAGGCACATGATTAGCCAGGAGTATATTTTACCTTTTCCTTATCTCTGCCAAATTTATCATCTTTTAAACCTGAAACATTTAGAAACTGTTCATAGTTTTAGTTTAAATAATTTGAAAGTTTTGAATGTTAGTGAATTCCAACCTACCAATATAGGTGGAATCATCAAGTTTCAAACGTTGATAGATGAGCCGGCTAATCCTTTGCGAATGTGGAGACGACCTATAGTTGAGGTGGATTTAATCTTACATACTCCATATACTATTGAATTGAGTATTCCAGTCTACAATAATAAAAGAATAAGAGTAATATTTTGCGCTGTACCATTAACTGAGAAAGAACATCAATTCTTTATAGAAATTTATAGCGATTTGGAATGGCCTAAACCAATCTTGCAAATTTTATTACATCTTGCTTCTTGTTTAACTCTCTGGGAAGATTTACCTTATCTGAGAAATTTAGCGGAAATTGATATTGAACGTTTATTGAAAGGTAGTAGGTCTTCTAAGCAAGCAAATATGTTACTTTTTAATAGATTTGTGGAACTATATGGTTCAAGTCGAGAGAAAATGAAATTAATTGCGGGGAGTAAATGATTTGGAACAGGCAAAGTCAAAAATCAAAAAATTCTTGAAATTGTATTCTCGCGCTTTTCAGCCAGGCGGTGAGAGGTCAACAAATCGGCTCAATCAGCCTTGAACCAACGATGACCAACAGCTAAATAAGCTTTTACCTCTAAAGGGCAACCGGGTTGATAAACTAGCTTAAGATGATTGATGGTGCGCCAGAACACACTAAAGCTACCAGGGCTGATCAATGAGTCTAAGTATTGTAAATTAACAGGCCAAAGTTCTGGCTGATCTTTTTTTTGAATTAACCCAGGCCATTGTAGAAGGGCATCTCGCTTTTGAGGCGTGCAGCATTTCATTGCTACGGCAAGGTTAAGGAATTCACTCCAGCGAGGTTCTTTTTTGGGCTGTTGGTTTAAATAACATTCCAGTCCGATTCTAGAGCCTATTTGCTCTTCAATATCAAAGCACAAAACTATGCGATCGCTTAGAGGTTGAATGAGGGTGATCATCTCCGTCAAATCAGCCGGCACTGGTTCACCTTGAATTTTAGCTAAATAAGTGGGAATCATCTGTGGGGATAAACCATCAACATTGATCCGCAATGGTTTTCCGGGACGCGATCGCATTGCCCCAATTTGACTTATTCCTACCCCATCAGGTAAGGCATTGACACACCGTTCAACTAAAGCCTTGCGCTGCTGATCAAGGGGACAATTTTGCAACAATGATATTAATTTTACTAACTTTAAGTTAGCCTCAATGTTCTTATCTTGAAACTCCTCTCCCCGCAAACTAAAAAACCAACAAGCTACCGTTAACCCATCTGTTAATCCATCAAGATCAAATTCGAGCCACATATCCTTAACTGTCTGATACACAAAAGAATTAACAGTTGTCCAATCTTGACAGAAACTTTCAAGCTGTTGCCAAAATGGATAAGATATCAGTGGTTCAGGAATAAGAAATTTCATAGGTTGTAAGCCTACTGATACATCTACTCTTGGTTGCTCTGCTGCCAGTCGGCATTCTAAAAGCATTGGCGACAGAGGTGGCAAAATTTCAGTCAGATGTTTTATGGCAGTTAATTGTTGTTGGGAAACGAGTACATCTGAGAGATAAGGAACCACTAAGCGTAAATAATTTTCCAATGAGTAATTCATCGTCTTCTTACCGAAATTTTAGTCATCAACCATCAAACTTCTACCCATTTTATAATTAGGGTTGCCTGAAAAATTCTTTTCGTGGAGATAGGTAAGAGGCAAGGTTTAACTGCTAAGAACAAATTTTTCGATAGTCATTTGATTGTTTGTCATTCCTGTAATGCCATTCAGTTTATTCCTGTTTGCCTAGCATAAAAATATTGGACAAAATCTCTCGCTGATGAATATTTTTGAGATAATCAACATGGTTTGGCAAACAGGTTTTCAAATGTTGAGCATAATTTTTTAATTGAGCGAATAACTGTAGAGATAAAGTTGGCTGATATGTGGCTATTGGCAAAGCTTTCTCAGGTAAATATCCCATCCCTGCCAAAATACATACATAAGAATAATCTCCAAACAATGGCTGAGAGACTGCGGAAAAATTGTGACTAGGCCAGATGTATCGCCATTGTTCTAATCGCTGCTGCAATGAATCGGGAATCTTCAGGTTATATTTATTAGCTTGCCAAAATGGAGTGTCTTCTCTTTGAGTTAAGCAATAATGAAGGACAATGAAATCGCGGATATCTTCATACAAATCCTGCATTGTCTGATTGTAATTGTCCCTAAGTATGGGATCAAATTTCCGGTCGGGAAAATTCTTGAGTAAATGATACAATCCCGCTTCAATCAAATATAACCCTGTCGATTCCAAGGGTTCGATAAATCCACTACTTAAGCCAATGCTGACACAATTTTTTACCCAGGTATTGCGAGTTTTACCTACCCTAATTTGTAGATGTCGGGCGGGAGTAGTGTATTCTTGTAAGTGCTGTCTTAACTCCATTTCGGCCTGTTCAGGAGAAATAAAAGCACTGGAATAAACATAACCGTTGCCGCTTCTCTCTACAAGTGGCGTATTCCATGCCCATCCTGAACTTAAAGCCGTTGAGGTGGTGTAAGGATTGATGCCGCCCCGCTTTTCGTTATACTTGTCTCCACTTTCATAGAATACTGGTATAGCCACGGCGCGATCGCACAATAAGCAATCATTATCAGAAATAAACGGTTCTTGCAGTGCTTGATTAATCAGTCTGCCGCTAAATCCCGAACAATCAATAAATAAATCTCCGGCAACTCCACCATGATTTTCTGTGACTAAATGCCGAATAAATCCATGTTCATCGAAAGCAACATCTAAGACGTTATCGACAATTTGTCTAATGCCTTCTGACTTTCCCTTCTCCTTCAAATAAGTAGCTAACAACCCAGCATCTAAATGATAGCCATAGTCGCTGAGTTGGGTGTGAGGATTCTGATTGTTTACAGACTTAGGTGATTTTTGAGACTCAGACAACTCAACTGCTGCAAAGCAGCTAGCATCAAAAGCTGCTGAATTACCCTGGAATTTACTTTGCAGCCAATAGTGAAAAATAGGAATAGATAAACCTGTAGTGCGAATTATATCACTTAACGGATGCCAATACACATCTTTTCCCGGCAAACCCGACCAATTCACAAATTTAATCGCATTTTTAAAGGTGGCATTACATTTAACCATCCATTCACTTTCGTTAATTCCTAATAATTTTAACGTGCCAGGAAAGGTGTGAATTGTGGCTTCACCAACACCAATAATGCCAATATCACTAGACTCTATTAAGGTAATTTGACAAGGGCTGCCTTTACCACCGTTCAGGATTTGATTTAAATATGTGGCGGATAACCAACCGGCTGAACCGCCACCCAGAATAACTATGTTTGTAATTTGTTGAGGATTTTCTAATGTCATATTTGCTGAAATTTATGATTATTTTCTTATCTGCCGATATTAAAAGCCACGCAAATTCTGTCTTCTGAAGATTTATTTGGATGAACGTAATGATTGATGTAAGAAGGAAATAAAAGAAGTAGGTCTTTTCTCGGCGAATAGAAATAGCGATCGCTAGTATAAATACTGCTTTGGTGAATTAATTCATGTGGCATAGTCAAGCCCTGTTCTGATACTGGATTCAGAAAAGCAATTTCTCCTGAATCCTGATCGGCTTGCAAATAATAAACACCGCTAAAAAAAGCATTAGGATGATTGTGGACTACATTATAGCCTCCTGTAGGGTTAACATTAACCCAGGCTTTTTTGACAAAGAATTTCTGTCTATCTGCAACCTCAATTTGATAATCTTTGCAGACAACTTCACTAAATGCCTGCACAATCACATCAAAAAATTCTTTAAATAACGGATGATGATGAATATCATCTTTACTTTGAAACGCATCCCTAGTGCTGCGATATTCCTGATAAATCCCCTGTTCTCGATAAAGCTGATGACTTTCGTGAATGAGTTCGGCAATATAACTCTCTGATAAATTTAATTTAAATCCATATATCGGGGTAAAAAACAAACGATTTTGAAATTTATGTTCAAACACTATATTTATCGTCCCCTGTGATTGTGGAAAAAGCAGTCCAGGCCAATCAGCCTGGACGCAAACTTGTAATTTTCAACTCATTGCCAGCTAGCAACTACAGACTGGAATATTTCGCTTCACCAGGGGTTGAGCATCAGAAACATAATCTTGATACGCCTTAGCTACGTTGTCACGGAAACGATTGCCAAAACCATCACAATAGTTACTATGAAAATTACCAGTGTGATTCATCGCCAATACTGCACACCCACCACCACAGTAAAGGGCGTAACGACATTTACGACAAGTAGGGTTAGTGACAACTGTACGATTCCGCCAAGTTTGATTCAATTCCTCATTTAAAACTACTTCATTGTTTTCAGTGATATGACCAATGCGGATTTTTTTATCCCCAGTTTTCTCCCAACAAGCATAGATATCACCAAAGGGGTCAAAAACATACATTTTTTTATGTGCTTGACAAAAACTGGCTTTAAAAGGAGGCAAAGATTTTTTCTTTTGTGATGGATCTTTATATTGTTCAAATATTTGTCTAATTGTATCAGGCAAGGCATCATCAGGAGGCAAAATAACTTCCATCTTTGGATATTCACGACGCATTTCTTGTAAAGCTTTCTGCAAATGCCAGGAATTAAAAGTTGTTTTTACATCTGTGTTTTCATTAGAGGCATGGATGGGAGCCGTATAGGTAGCAAATTTTTCGTAGTGATGCCAACCACGCGCCATAATTTCATCAGCTAACTCAGGCAACTGTTGGATATTGTTGCGGTCAATATTCATCCGCACACTTACCTGCACCCCTAAGTCCAATGCCATTGTGATGTTATCAGCAATTTTGTTAAAAGAACCACTGCCATCAGCATAGATGCGGCGTTTATCGTGTTCCAGTGCTGGCCCATCCAGGGTAATCTGCACTGATGAAATTTTATCAGGGCCTAGCAAATCTTTATAAGCGTGTAACTCAGTTCCATTACTAATCACATCGAAATGTGCCTGACCCAGAGATAATGCCTTATTTATAATGTATTCAATAATCGAGTGATTTTCTGCTAGCAACGGTTCTCCACCAAAGAAGGTGATACCACGAGGAATATCTGCATCTACTGGTACACCATGACCTGCCTCAATTTGGGGCATGGCTGCAAAAATTCTATCGGCTATCTCCGGCTGCATAATTTGCAACAAGTGTTTGAATGCGGGGTTAGTCCGCATATGATCTTGAAAACAATAAGCACACCGCAGATTGCAGCTGTAGGTGGGCATAATAATGTAAACTGGCATCAACAGACTTTCAATCTGATGCAGTTTCGTCGCCATCTTGACGAAAAATGTTTCTTCTTCTTCCACCGTCATTTCCGTCAAGTAACCCCGCCGTTTGAGTGACTCTATCGTTGCTGGAGAAGGTGCAACAACATCTGACTCGATAGGAGGTTCAGAAACCCATTCTCCGTAGAGAGGTTTGGGACGTTCCTTAGCTTCAGTTGAACGTAAATAAGTAGCTATTGGTCGCTTAACTTTATCAAAAGCACCTGAGTAGCCGTGTACAAGCAGGACTTCCTCTGGGTTGTTAGGTAAATCTACGTAGATTGTATAACTACTTGTCCGCAGCATATTATCTTTTCCTCATTCAATAAAGCTATGGAACTCTGGTTTTATTTATGAGTTGCTGACTGGTGACTGGTGACTGTTGACTGTTGACTGTTAACTGTTAACAGCCAACAATGACAATCGAATATTTTTTTACTTAAAAGTCCCTTAGTCAATTTCTATCAGCAGGGAAAACAATGGGAGAGTCCGATTTTGCAAGGATATGTCGATGTCGAGAACCGACTCAACGATGTTCTTGCCATTTTGGGATGCTCCCCCCCTGCTAAAATGATATTGAAATGCCAAAGATGATGTACAGATGTGTTGGGTTAGTCCTCAAACAACACATTAACCTTCATCTTTTACCATTGAGAGCAACTTGAACCACGGCTATTGCCGTAATAAAATCCACCAGCAACGGCTTCGAGAGCTTCTTCGGAAATTTCACCCTCTTCTCCTACAGTTGTCGATAAGCTCTCTAGTTCGCCATCTGTATTGACACCTAATCCCCGCGCTTCTAATTCGCGCTGAAATTCTTCAGCAGTAAAATTTAGTCCTTGTTGTTTGCCTAACTCTACAGTTAGATTAAATGCTGCTTCAGCACTGGAACTACTACTTTCTATTTGATTTCTCAATGCTTCATTTTGCTGGAGAGCATTGATCATTTCTTTTGCATTTTCTGCGGACATATCTTTTAAATCTCCTGAATACAAATTCTCAATCGACTGTTTTTCAGTCTTGTTAAATCCTATCAAGATGATAATTATTTGTGTTTCTGGAAAATTCAGGTCTTAGTTATGAAAAGTTCAGGAGTTTATCCTATGCACACCTAAAACTGCAAATTCCGTAAATAGTTCATAAAAAGTAACACTAAAAAATTATGTTACTTTTTGTAAAAAAATTACGGAAACTCGTGATTATTTGATATGTCTCAGAACTTAGAGGATGTTTGAAAACTTTTTCGTGTGGTATCCAACACTTGTAGATCCCCTATTATCCACGCCACTGGCTTTATGCCGGGAAACCCGTCCACCCTACAAAAATTATCATTAACTTACATCTTGCACCAGTTGCTTTATTGCGATTACAGGGCGGCGATGCACTCCTAAAAATTCGCTCAAAAGATAGATTTTTACGTTGTGTGCAGTGCATCGCCCTACGGTTATTGAGAATGATGCAAGATATCAGTTAAGGAACTCTTGCAAGATGTGTGTTTACTTGAGTTGACAAATTAGCTCTTAAAAATATCTTGATTGACAGCAATTAAGCAGTCTGACGCACCATACAAGACACATTTAATGTGACAGGTAAATTTAGTCCTATTTATTTAAAAAAATCATTTTATCTGTTGCCGAAAATAAATAGCAAAGTTTTAATGAATAGACCAAATTTTGCTTTAATCGAAAGTTGTTTATGATAATTGACTTTTAAAGTTACTCGATTAGAATACAGGATAAAGTCCATGAGTGAATCATTTAAATTATTTGCAATTAACTGCTCTACAATACTGGCTGGAATTGAGAGCTTGACAAAGTAGTTATTAGAGATATCTGCTAGTTGTGAGTTATTCAAAAAAATTTTTTGATGTGGGAAATCGATTATGTAGGTCATATTGTGTTCATTGCCAATTACTTCCAGAACAATAACTTGATTAATAAATAAATCTGGTACGGTCGAAGTCAAAAGTTGTTGGAGATAATTGGCAATTATTTCTTTGTTTTCTTCAGAGTCTCCAAAGTTAAATTTTGGGATATTTTCCTCTTGGACATATTTACTAATGTTGTGCAAATATTCCTGAAGGTTTTCTCCCCAAAAGTTTTTATTATGCGCTGATTTCACCTGTTCTAACTCTAAATCAATAATATCTCCTGGTTGTAATATGAAATATTTGGTTTGCGGTAAATGAGCTAAAATATTACTGATAAAAATAGTTGGGGTCATTCTCTGATAGCCATTGAAATGTAACTGATCTGGTTGACAATAGCTCAATGTCATGGAATAAGGAATGATTGTCTGTGGTTTGAGAATTCTGAGCAGTTCAACTTGGTATTTTAAAAATTCTTCTTCATCATCTGCTACTTGTTTGCTCATATCTTCTGGCAACCCATATAGTAAAGTTGGTTGATGATTGGCAAAAGTAGTATAAAGAAGAAACGCATAGTCAATGTGAAATCTATCTGCAATTTTAGATAATGTTCTTGGCGTTAATTTACAGTCATTCTGATGGAGAATGACTTGATCTTGTATTTTGACCAATAAAATAGTATCGACTGGATCATCCCAGTAACTGGTAACTTCTACTGTGTCATTGAGTTGGAGGGTTTCTCCATTCTGTAAAAGAATAATTTTGTTATAACCTATATCTCGGTATCTTTTTTCTAAATCAGGTCTTTTTGCAGGTAAAAGAACAGTGTCTATCTGATTTTTGAGTTGTTTAATAGTTTCAGGATGGCTATGATCTACATGAATATGTGAACTATAGACATAGTTTAAATTACCAAACATCTCCGGGGTAAGTTTTCGGGGTGGGAAGTGAAATAAATTTGTAGCGAAAAATGGTTCGAGGAAGTAACAAGGATCAGTCAGCAGGGAAAATTCCTCTGTTCTCAATAACAAAGAAGCATGAGTAATATATTCAATATTCATTGTGGTTACCTAGGTATGTTGATCAGGGAATAAATATTTTATAGCGGCGATCGCGCCAGGAAAGTTATGTAAAGTTCAGGTTTTCACTCGGAAAAGTTCAGGTAATTAATTTCGAGCTTGGTAATTTTGGCAATTTCAACTAATATTATTGGTAATAAATCAAACTAAATAGCAATGAGAAAGCATAACTTTTCGATTATTTAATTTGCCCATGAATAAATCTCCCTCAGTAGCAGTATTCTTAGGCCCATCTTTGCCCAGACAGCAAGCCCGTCAAATTCTTGATGCTGACTACTATCCTCCAGCGAGTAAGGGCGATATTTACCGTATTATGGCTTCAGGTGTCAAAACAATCATTCTGATTGATGGGATTTTTCACGGTAAACCTTCGATTTGGCATCGTGAACTGATTCATGCCATTGAAGAAGGGATTCAGGTATTTGGTGCATCTAGCATGGGAGCTTTGAGAGCAGCAGAGTTAGAACCGTTTGGTATGGTTGGTCACGGTCAAGTTTTTGCATGGTATCGTGATGGTCTACTGGAAAGTGATGACGAAGTAGCTCTGTTACACGGCACAGAAGAATCTGGGTTCGTTTCCATGTCAGAGCCTTTAGTTAATATTCGCTATACATTACTTCAAGCAGTAGAAGCCAACTATTTAACGGCTGAACAAGCACGCTATTTAATTGATGAGGTTAAACAGCTTTATTATCCACAGCGTTCTTACCAGCAGATGCTTCAGAGTCAAGTAATTCAAGACTTGCCATCAGAGAATGCAACCAGACTCAAGCATTACTTACTCCACCACAAGATTAACATCAAACAAATTGATGCTATGGGAGTCTTGAAACTATACGCCAGCCTCAGTCAAGAGCAAATACCAAAACCAAAGGGACGCTTTTGTTCTCCCTCTATAGATTTACAGTTCCAGCGATTAAAGATGACTGGATTTGTGACTGCTAGCGGACTGAGAGTAGGGAAAGATATATTACAACTTCTCAAACAAGATGTCGAACTGCAAGGGAGGATGCGATCGCAACTAGCAAAACGCTGCTTCTTGCTCAGATGGGCTAGACAAAATCAGATATCTTTTCCCATAGCACAGTGGCAAAGCTATTTCAGACAATGGCAACAAAAATATAACATTGTCAACGAGGCTGAATGGTTACAATCCAATGGTTTAACTTCTGTAACCTACCAAGAAATACTGGCAGAGTATTTTTTAGTTGATTGGATTGTTCAGCAAGGCCCAGACTATTTCGGTATTAAGTGGAACTATCAAACAGCCTTGTCAGCAGAATTACGCTTCACTGGTAATGTAGGATCACAAGTGAATATGTGGCCAGAGTTATCACAGCGTCGTTTGATTGTGGAATGGGCAGAACAAAATGGTGTAGTGTGTCCAGAGACAGAACTAAACAGTTATCTGGAAAAATTGCCACAACTGAATAACTTGATAGATCAAGAGCAACATCAAGCTTGGCTGGTAGAAAAAGCAATGGAAGCCTGGATTGTTGACAAAGAACCCCAATATTTTGGTATTTCTTGGTCTTTTCCACAAGCATTGTTTCAAGAATTGCAAATTACCGGAAAAGCTGCACAAATACTGGTAGTCAATAGTCATTAGTCAACCAACATGAATTTGTCTCCTCTGCTTTCTGCTTTGTGCCTAGAGAAATTTGTGAAAATTTGATATGAATAGCCTGAACAAAAATTATACTTATGGGACACATCGTTTAATTCCCCCAGCACAAACTTTAGCCAATATTCAACCTCACTTGCTAGCGATGGGAATTACCCGTTGTGCTGATGTCACAGGATTAGATCGGCTAGGTATTCCAGTCTACTGTGCCATTCGACCTACAAGACCTTGGTTACAAGTCAGTAATGGTAAAGGAATTTCCCATGAGGCGGCTAAGGTTTCGGCGTTGATGGAAGCGATTGAAGTTTTCCACGCCGAAACCCCAGATGAGCGGTTGCGGCGTGACAGTCTCAAATCATTGCAGTCGAGTGGAAAAGAGGTGATAGCACCTCATATTCTGCCAGGATACTATGATTGTGCCTATTTTCATCCTGATTTTATCCTCGATTGGGTACCAGGACAAAACCTCATGACTAACGCAGAGGTCTGGCTACCAGCCAGTGCAGTTTATGATTGTTCTTCTCGTTATTCTCCGCATCTGTATGCGATTGGAACTAATGGGCTAGCCAGTGGAAATCATATTTTAGAAGGGACAATTCATGGACTTTACGAAGTGATCGAACGAGATGCGATCGCTCACCTTGTGGTTCAAGGACGCTTAAATCTTCAAACCAGATGTAAATTTATTGCTCTCCAGACAATAGATGATCCTGGCTTACAAACTTTATTAGAACGCATCAATGCTGCTGAGTTCAAGCTTGTTCTCATCTGGGTAGAAAGCTGTATTGCTATTAACACATTTTGGGCTATTCTGCTTGACCAAAATCCTTATAACCCTGCGCTCATAGTCAATGTCGGCTATGGAACACATCTTAGTCCGAGTATTGCTGCCACACGAGCTATTACTGAAGCCGCCCAGTCACGACTCACATTTATCCACGGCGCAAGAGATGATCTCAACGCCGAGCAGATTTTTGAACGAACTAACACCCATCGTCAACTCTACAATTATTTTGATCGCATTACCAGTACCACACCCTGGCAAAAATTAACTAACTTGGCTCAACATGATTTATCGGCAGACTATAACTATGTTTTGCAGTCTCTCGGCAACAATGGCTACAAAAATGTTTATCGTGTCGATTTGACGCGAAAACCGTTTCATATTCCCGTTGTTAAAGTTTTTGTCCCTGGATTAATCATGAATCATTCCCTGTTTTAGCCGATACAAGCAACCTAACTAAGAGCCTGTTTCTTGAGAAAATCTCAAGGCAATTAGGAGCGATCGCATTAAAAAATATCATGGTGTAAAGATGTATCAAAGGAGATAAAATCAATAATAATTAGCGGCATAAAAGTTTTATTTAACCAGAAAAATTATTCCTTATTTACCAATAAAAATTAAAAGCAATAACTCATGAATTACGATTACGATCTGATAATTGTCGGTGGAGGGCCGGCTGGTTCAACAATGGCTTTGTCAGCAGCCAAGCAGGGACTTAAAGTGTTACTTGTAGACCAAGCAAAATTTCCTCGCGACAAAATCTGTGGTGATGCTTTGACCGTAATGTGTTTAAAAATTTTGCAGGAGTTTAATCTGATAGATAAATTACTACAAGAACCTCACGCTTGTGCCAATAATATGATTTTTTATTCAGAAAGCGAGCGATTAATTCCTCCAAGTATGAGTAAAACCAAAGACATTTCTACATCAAAACGCTGGATTTTTGATAATGTTTTATTCCAAGCAGCAAAAGCTTGTACTGAAACAAAAGAGGGGTTTAAAGTTGAAAACTTGCTGATGAAAGAAGATTATGTATTTGGCATTCAGGGAACATCTGAGGATGGGAGAAAACAGGAATATACGGCTAAAGTAGTGGCTGGTGCAGATGGCTGTAGCTCAGTAGTAGCGAGAAAATTAGGGTTACATCAATCTTTAAGACAGGATGGAGCAGTAGCGACTCGTGCCTACTATCGTCACCTTGATGTTTCTGGAAATGAATTAGAATTGTATTATCTTCCAGAATGTAGACCTGGTTATTTTTGGATTTTCCCTGTAGACCAAGAAACTGTCAATGTCGGAGTCATATTATTTGAACAAGACTTTAAAAATACAGGTGTTTTTCCATCAGAGATTCATCGGCATTTAATCCAATCTCCATTATTAAAAGCAAGATTTCTAGCAGCCGAACCAGTGGGAAATATTCAATGTTGGTATTTACCTTTAGCAAAGACAACAAGAACCATACATGGTAATGGTTTTATTCTAGCAGGTGATGCTGCTGGTCTAATTGATCCGTTAATAGGGCATGGAATTGATCGAGCCATGATGTCAGGGAAAATAGCAGGGGAACTGTTAGGTTCGATTTGCCGAGGCAAAGATTACAGTGCTACAGCATTACAGCCTTATGCTGATGCTGTCTGGAAATATTTTGGTTTCATATCGCAATTTGCTGTGAATTTTCGTCCTCGTCTTCAGCACGAACCATTACAGCCAATCAATTCCTTGTTATACAAAGGTATGGGAAAATTGATTTCACTTGACTGTTGAAAAAAAGGAACTGAGCCGCCTAAATTGATTTATCGAAAATTTGGGTTGAAAACCCCGTCGTTCTACGACGGCTTTCTGGTATACTAGCAGTAGGT
>NZ_CAWMSA010000033.1:14713-38942 GCF_963870205.1 Anabaena sp. CA = ATCC 33047
CCTAAAAGTGCGGAGAGTGTCAATAACCCTTATGGGTAGCTAAGTAAACCTTAAATTGTAGTGGACTGACACAGCTAATTTAGTGCATTAGGAAACTCTTGTGGGATGGTAATCTTGACCGTCCCTTGCAGGCAAGATGACTGCACCACAAGAAATCTTGAATTATATTTGTGCATCATTTTAGTCGTGTCACGCTAGTAGGGTGCGTTAGCTGAGAGTACGGCACCGGATTTATTGGTGCGTTACGGCTAATTCCTACTCTCTCAAACGCGAAAATCCTTTCATAGCCGTAACACACCCTACTTCATATTTACTTGATAAATAGCCTCTAAGTGCGTGCTAGTAAGGGTGCAGCAGCTAGGAGGGTTTGAGTGTATGGGTGTTGGGGATGGGCGAAAATTTGTTTAGTTGCGCCAAGTTCAACAATTTTACCACCGTGCATAACAGCAATGCGATCGCACAAAAATCTGGCTAACCACAAGTCATGAGTAATAAACAAGTAGGTTAACTCAAATTCTGCCTTTAATTGCAACATCAAATCCAATACTTGCGACTGTACACTCGCATCTAACATACTCACGGGTTCATCACAGATTACCAGTTTTGGACGAGTGATTAAAGCGCGGGCGATCGCAACTCTTTGTTGTTGTCCCCCAGACAAGTCGGATGGATAACGCTGATAATATAATTCTGCTGGTGTTAACCCGACTTTCTCCAACATCCACAACACCTGTTCTTTAGCTGTACCTGCATCAGCTAAATTGTGAATTAATAAAGGATCAGCTATACTTTGTCCCACTGTCATCGCTGGGTTGAGACAAGCATGGGGATCTTGAAACACCATCTGAATTTGTCGCCGACAAGCTCTAACTTCCTGACGGGACAACTTAGTTAAATCTTTGCCTAAGAACTCTACTTTACCAGATGTCGGACGAATTAATTGTAAAATTGTCCGCGACAGCGTACTTTTACCACATCCTGATTCACCAACTAAACCCAGAATTTCCCCTGGATATAATTCTAGGTTAATTCCATCTACAGCTTTGATGGTTTGACTTTCCGCCTTAAACAGTCGTTCTATAAAGTTAGGTTCGATGGTGTAATACTGCTTCAGTTCTGCCACACTGAGGATAGGGGACTGGGGACTGGGGACTGGGGACTGGGGACTGGGGAGTGAGGACGGAGAAACATCTTCATTTTCTACTTCATCGACAGCTTGAATATGTAACGCTGCTTGCAGTAGCGATCGCGTATATTCATGTTGAGGGTTTCTAAACACTGCGTCAGTAGAACCCATCTCTACCATTTTACCCTGATACATTACCCCAATGCGATCGCAATACTCCGCCACCATTGCCAAATCGTGAGAAATTAACAGCAACGCCATATTTTCCTCACTACACAGCCGCGTTAATTCTTGTAAAATTTGAGCAGAAACGGTAACATCTAAGCTAGTAGTCGGTTCATCAGCCACGATTAACTTCGGACTCAGAAGTAAAGCTAAAGCGATCGCCACCCGTTGACGCATGCCACCGCTAAACTCATGCGGGTACTGATTCCACCGACTCGCCGGAATCTTCACCTTATCTAAAGTAGCGAGTGCTTTTTCCTTAGCTTCCTTCGCTGATAACTCTGGTAAATGCGCTTGCAGAGTTTCAATGCAGTGATTACCAATCGTCATCAAAGGATCAAGGCGAGTCATCGGATCTTGGAAAATTAATGCTACAGCTTCCCCCCGAAACTTCCGCAATTGATTTGGTGTCAAATCAAATACAGCCTGTCCTTGAAACATCACCCGCCCCTCTACCCGACTAGAAGCGGGTAAAAGACGCATTGCCGCCCGTCCCAAAGTAGACTTACCACAACCGGACTCACCAACCAAACCCATTCTTTCACCAGGTTGTAAGGTAAAAGATACATCATCAACCGCCCACCGTGGTTCTTCCCCGCCACGCTGAGGATAGGCGACGCGCAAATTTTCGAGACAAAATAACTCATTACCCATAGTTTTGTTATCAACCCAGAGCCACCACCTGGGATAATTTTAAATTTAAGCTAGTCTATCAAATTCCTTAAACCTCCCGTTCAAAGATATTCAGCAAATGCTTTGCGTACCTCTTTACCTTCTCTGCGAGACGCTACGCGAATGCGCCCCTCTGCGTTTAAAAAAATCCGACTAAAAACAAGTCCCCAGTCCCCAGTACCCAGTCCCCAGTTTATTCCGGTGTCTGCTGTTGCAGTATAGCGTGACAATATTGAATTAAAATAGAGAGGCGATCGCTAATAGTTTTCAGCCTTGCTTGTGAAGTTGCACTTTGTCGCGCCCCTTGCAAAAACATCACATCAACTTCTAGCAAACGCAACTGTTTACTAATTTCCGTCTGGTAAGATTGCTCTCGTGAGTTTGCATCTGTCGCTAAAGGCAGAATTTCCTGACTAAAAACTTGTTGCAAAGACATTACACCTTGTTTCAGTTCAGGCGTACTAACTTGAGAATTGCTGACATCTGTACGCAATTGTTCAAGTAAATTTACGAGTGCTTGATATTTATCAGAAATTAAAGACATTCACTGCTATTTAAGATACTATTAATCTCAAGAAAAATTCCTGACACACTAATCTATCTTAGGCTCTTATTGGCAATTTCAGCCTCAAACTTTGCTTTGAGGCTGTGTTTGCAATCTAGATTATTTACTAATTATGATTCTGAAAATCGATGATGGATGAGTACCATAGGCTTATAGGACATCATCCTAATCCTACTTTTACCCCCACACCAGAGCAACAGCATCACCGCCAACCGATGCTGTTAACTGCATCTATTTCTCACCTATCCACAGATCACCTACCGTATTGTATGAGTAGTCTAGCTATAACTTCCCCAACTGAGCTTTCCCTTCCAGATTGGTTGAATAAATGTTTACGCGACACATCAGCCAAGTCTCACGCAGCAGAAGATGACCGAAGGTATCGCGATAACGCTTTAATTTGTCGGGCTTTTGAATTTGCTTACCAACTGCATAAAGATCAATATCGCAAGTCAGGAGAACTATATATTAGTCATCCGATTGCAGTAGCGGAATTGCTACACGACTTAGGAGGTAGTCCCGCTATGATAGCAGCTGGATTTCTTCATGATGTAGTGGAAGATACAGAAGTCACAATTGAAGAGATAGAAGAAAGATTTGGCGCAGAAGTGCGTCAGTTAGTCGAAGGTGTCACGAAGCTTTCTAAAATCAATTTCAAAAGCAAAACGGAAAGCCAAGCGGAAAACTTCCGGCGGATGTTTTTAGCAATGGCGCAAGATATCCGGGTAATTGTGGTGAAGTTAGCAGACCGTTTGCATAATATGCGAACTCTGCAATATATGTCAGAAGCCAGTCGTCGCCGTTCCGCCCAGGAAACTAGAGATATATTTGCACCTTTAGCCAATCGTCTGGGGATTTGGCGGATTAAGTGGGAATTAGAAGATTTAGCATTTAAGTATTTAGAACCAGAGGCGTTTCGTCAAATTCAGCAGCACGTATCAGAAAAACGCACAGCTAGAGAAGAAAAGTTAGTGAAAGCGACAGCAATGTTGCGAGAACGTTTACAACAATCAGGAATTCGCTGTTTAGATATTAGCGGTCGTCCCAAGCATCTATATAGTATTTATCAAAAGATGCAGCGACAGCAAAAAGAATTTCATGAAATTTACGATTTAGCTGCACTCAGAATTATTGTGGAAACCAATGAGGAATGTTATCGGGCTTTAGCAATTGTACATGATGCTTTTCGCCCCATTCCCGGCAGATTTAAAGATTATATCGGCTTGCCGAAACCTAACCGTTACCAGTCGTTGCATACTGGAGTTATTGGCTTAACTGGTCGTCCTTTAGAGGTGCAAATTCGGACGCTGGAAATGCACCGGGTTGCAGAGTACGGTATTGCAGCCCATTGGAAGTATAAAGAAACAGGTGGTTCTCATAGCCAACTAACAGCCAGCGATGAGAAGTTTACTTGGTTACGCCAGCTGTTAGAATGGCAAAGTGACATGAAGGATGCTCAAGAGTATCTTGATAATGTCAAAGATAATTTATTTGAAGATGATGTTTATGTCTTCACTCCCAAGGGGGATGTTGTACCGTTAAGTCCTGCTTCAACAACTATAGATTTTGCCTATCGCATCCATACAGAAGTCGGAAACCACTGTGCAGGGGCGCGGGTGAATGGTCGGATGGTTCCTTTATCCACACGTCTCCATAATGGTGATATTGTAGATATTATTACCCAAAAGAATAGTCATCCTAGCTTAGATTGGCTGAATTTCGCCAGGACTTCGACAGCGAAGTATCGGATTAAACAATGGTATAAGCGATCGCGCCGGGAAGAAAATGTAGCGCGGGGACGGGAGTTATTAGAAAAGGAACTAGGTAAAACCGGGTTTGACAATTTGCTGAAGTCAGACGCGATGCACACCGTCGCCGAAAAATGTAATTATCACAGTACAGAAGATTTACTGGCTGGTTTGGGTTACGGTGAGGTGACTTTAAATCTGGTGTTAAATCGTTGGCGAGAAGTGATCAAAGCGCAACAACCAGCCGCAGAAGTCATTCCCATCATTCCCAAAGAGTCATCCACAGCGAAAACTTCGATGATCAGTTCCCGTTCGACTGACTCGCCGATTGTCGGGGTAGAAGGTTTAATGTATTATCTTGCCGGATGTTGTACACCGATACCGGGGGAATCAATTATTGGTGTAGTGACAAGAGGACGGGGAATTTCGATTCATCGCCAAGGGTGTCATAATTTGGATGCAGTGGAATGCGATCGCCTAGTTCCTGTGAGTTGGAACCCAGCCGCAGAAAACAGTGGTCGTCCCCATACTTACCCTGTGAATATTCAGATTGAAGCTTTAGACAGAGTGGGGGTATTGAAAGATATTTTATCACGATTAAGTGACCAAGGCATTAACGTCCGCCATGCTCAAGTCAAGACTACCAGTGGTCAACCGGCGTTAATGGACTTAGGGATTGAAATCCGCGATCGCTCCCAACTAGAACAATTATTCACCCAAATCAAAAAGATGAGCGACATCCTCAATATCCGCCGTGTTGGTCAAGCCGAGGAATAATTGACTAATTTTGTAGAAGTTGTTCTTAGGCTACAGCCTGAGAACAATTTAAATGGGGATTAATTACTCAATTGCTGCACTCTGCACAGTTGAAGATGTAGATTAAATTTAAGTTAGGCTAACAACTAAATTAGCAGAAATTAAACACAGTAAAAATTATGTTGAAATCAATATTTATTTTAATTTACGCAGGTAAGTAGCAAGTTATAGAATCCATATAATTAAGGAATTTAATGTTTATATTCAATGATTATAGGGATACCTGCGGTAAGCTAGGCTAATATACTCCGTGTAGGTTAAATAGATAAAAGCAGTCTGTGTATATTAGATTTATAGGAAAAAATAAAAGTGAAAATCTTATGTCTAACTATCAAGAAATATTACAGCAAGTTCAAAGCTTAACTCCTGAAGAACAAATTCGTTTAATTGAAGACTTATCAAGTTTAATTAGACAACGGGTGACGATGACACCTAAACCCAAGCGTAGCATTTTAGAATTACGTGGACTGGGTAAAGAAATCTGGAATGGTGTTGATGCTCAAGAATATGTTAATCAGGAACGTGATTCATGGAATGGCTAGTTCAGTTACAGAATCAAGTTGTGGGATTAGATACTGCACCACTGATTTATTTTATTGAGGAAAATCCTAATTATTTGGATGTTATAGATGCTTTCTTTGAAGCAATGTTTCGATGTGAGTTTACTGTTGTTACCTCAGTTTTGACTATTACGGAAGTGTTAGTCTATCCCTTGCGGCAAGGAAACACAAGATTAGCTCAACAATATCGTGATATTTTGTTTAACTCCCAAGGGTTGACGACTATCGAAGTTTTTCCAGATATCGCCGAAACTGCTGCACAATTAAGAGCAAATTACAATTTAAGAACCCCAGATGCTATTCAGATGGCTACTGCTATTCGTGGAGGTGCATCATTTTTTTTTGACGAATGATGCGCGTTTACCATCATTACCGGGGTTATCAGTGTTAGTGTTAGAGCAATTGATAGTGTAATGGCTTTTGTAATGGGATACCTACAGTAAGCTACGCTAACGCACTTCCCCACATCCCAAAAAGCGATAAGCGTACCCCTACGGGGAAGCAAGCTACGTGTAGCGTCTCGTAGAGAAGCTTAAGCCTTTGGCTATCGCTTTTCTATGGTGTAGAGTAAAGTTATAGTCACAAAATCAGCAAAATTTGCTCATAGTAACAAATATGTTGCAAGCAATTGAAGGAATTTATAAAGATGGTAAGGTAGAACTAAGAGAATTACCTTCTGATATTTCAGAAAGTCTTGTTATTGTCACTTTTTTAGAATCGAAAAAAAAGCCACAAAAAAAGCAAATAATGTATTTTGGTATGTTCTCTGGAAATAATCAGTCAACAGCAGAAGATTTTGAAGTTGCTGAATTTCATGGGGATAGTGAGGACAGTTTAGACTGGTCATGAGTAGTTATGAAATATGTCATAGATACTCATGCTTTGGTCTGGTTTCTTGAAGGTAATCCGCGCTTAGGTACAAATGCTAAAGCTATCCTTTCTCATCCCGATTCACAGTTAGTTGTTCCGGCTACCACTTTAGCTGAGGCTGTTTGGATTGTGGAAAGAGGTAGAACATCTATTCCTCATCCTCAAGATGTAATTTCAGTAGTAGAAGCTGATCCTCGTGTAGTAATTTACCCGCTTGATAAAGATGTAATTACAATGACTATTAGCCTATCTGCTATTAATGAAATGCACGACAGGCAAATTGTAGCTACTGCGTTAGTGTTAGCAAGTAAAGGTGATGTTGTGCAGTTATTAACGTGCGATCAAAATATAACTGCATCGGCTTTGGTTGCTATTGTTTGGTAGTTTGTCAATTAAGGATATTGTAGCGATCGCACCTCTCCACATTCCCAATGCGATACCTACGGTAAGCTACCGCTAACGCCTGTTTCTCAGGATGAGCGCATTCTGCACAATCCTAAAGCGATACCTACGGTAAGCTACCGCTAACGCCTGTTTGTCATGATGAGCGCATTCTGCACAATCCTAAAGCGATACCTACGGTAAGCTACCGCTAACGCCTGTTTGTCATGATGAGCGATCGCACCCTCCCCAGATTCTCAACAAGCGATACCTACGTTAAGCTACCGCTAACGCCTGTATGAGAAGATGAGCTAACACAACTCTCCACATTTACAATGCGATCGCACCATTTTCAAATTTCCCAACAGTATACCAAATAATACCCAAGTTCAACACAAAACCATTTACAATATTCCTTACAACAATTGCATTCCCTAACACTTCTAAATTAGCGGTTATACCTCCTCGCTTTGTATTTCTTGATTATTTGCTGTATCTGGTTCATCTATATCAATCCTTTCCTGTAACCATTCATCCCAACCGATATATTTAGGACTTATAACAAGATTTAAAGCTTTTTTAATAGCATCTAACGCTTTTTTTAGATATTCTTTTTTATTTTGATCATCAATTTTTGATAAATGCCAATAAGCCTTAGATTGTTGGTAATACGATTCTGCTTTATAGCCTATTTCTATATGTTCAGATGCTTGTTCAAGTAAATCAATGGCATTTTGAAATTGTTTTTTTCTCTCATCTATAGAGTCATTTGAATAATTAGCTAAACGCCATATAGCAGCACCATGTTTAGATTTCGCAACATGATTGTAGCTATCACCACATTTTTGTCTGATTTCTTCATAGTATTGAACTGATTCCTGAAAATTACGATTATTAAAAGCTGTTTCTGCTTTGCTTCTTAATGCTATACAATTACTGTCAGTATCAATATTACTATTCTGTTTTTCTGGCAATAGTGGTAATAAAGGCTGAACTTGATTCTTATCTAGTTTGATTTTTTGTACAGGTTGTATCTCTGCTGCGAAGCGATAATATTCACCTTCTAAAGCATCTAAATCATCTAAATCATAACTTAAATTACTAATACGAAATAGTAAAGATACTTTAAACTCCTCATCAAAATAAAAGAAAGGAGAACTATGCCAAGAGCAGGAGTATTGATCCTGTTGCCACTCTAGTAAACAATTAGTATTTTTGTCATATTTGTTAACTTGTTTACCAAAATTACTTCCTGTTACATAAGCTTGCTTGTAAATTATTTTACCACACAATACTGAATGGAATTTAGTAGTATCTATATCTTCAGTTGGAGAGTTATATTTCAGATATTCTGGAGTCATTAAAATTAATATTTCTTTGCGTAAATTACTATGTAGTTTAGGCAAAATACGCCAAGAAATAGGAACATGGGCTAATTTATTCCTAAGTTCATTAATCGCTCCAATTCTTTGTAATCTTGACAGTTTATTTTCTCTTAGAGGATAATTTGAAGGTAAAGAAATAATTTTTTCCCAATCTCCTAGAAAAGATAATGATTCAGGTATATCTTCATTAAGGTATTGATTTATTTCATTTATAAATAGATCAGGTTCTGATTCTTTAATATTATTTTTGATATTATTTGTAGTCCTTAGAAGATTTATCCATTCATTCATACTACCACTAAAACATCCATTTTTAGGTTCTTTAGTATAATCATTTCTATCTAGTCCAGTTAATATATTTTGAATATTTAAAATAGAAATATTTGGATCTTCAAATTTATTAGGTTCTTTATTGCTAATATCTAACACTCTAGTTGCTAGAGCAGAAGCTAAAGTAACAATTAATGATTCATTAATATGGAATAACCGCCAAATATGCTCATAATAAACACTTTCTTCTACAATCAATCGTCTTCTATAAGCCTCAAATGAATTAGCAATTGGTGTCCATAATCGCATATTGTTTTTTCTTTTGTTACTCATTTTTATCCTGGGATTATATTTAATGTGAAAATAGGTAGCATTTTGAAGAATTTATATATACTACTATTATATCATTAATCGTATTTTTTAAATATTGGTATAGGTAAGGTAATAAATGTAAAACTTAGTCAATTTATATATATTTTTTATACAAACAATCACTTTCTATTTATTTGAGTCTTTGCACAAAAAATTCATATTATTCATTTTCACAATATCTCCTAACTTACTGCATAGTCTGTAAACTGCCTCATAAAAGGAGACTGAAAACCTAATACAATATCTTCCTTGGGAACTCCCGCAGATACTAAATTAGCGGCGATATCATCCTCTGTAGCATTCCATTGCAGCCAAATTTTTCCACCTTTAATGTCAATGTGGATGATACAACTGTGTACCCAATTTTGTCCTTCCCAGCCTACGTGAACTATTTGATAATGGTCACGTTCTTTATCAAAAATTGTTTCAACTTCTATATTTCCGTTAGCTGGTTTTTGCCCACTATATTCCTGTAATATTTCTTGTACAAGCTGACGATACTGAGTTAATTTATCCATTGGAAAATTACCTCTTGCTCTACATCATAAATCACCATCTTCACTTGATTCTCTGCTATCATTTCTTTCGGGAAATCAAGTTGAAAAAATGTTTTGTAAGTTGTTAAAGGTACTGCTAAATATAAAACCCGGTCAGGTTGTACCCTTCTCAATGCACCTCGATAATTAATAAACTGCCCTAACGCGGTATGAAATTCGGAAATAGCAGACGACTTTTGTAAAAAACTTTTAACTTCAACTGCTATTTTTTGTCCTTGGCGTTCTGCGGCAATCAGCTTTTCTGCGGCTAAATCAATAGAAACATTAACTCCTCCCACGCTAATTGTGAGTGGATCATGTGTAATTTGCCAACCGTCTTTCTCTAAAGCTGTTTTGGCAACTTCATGAAAAACATCTTTAGCAGACATACCTATCTATAATTATATTTCTAATTTTCCTGGGGGTAAATTCTTTACCATCCGTAAAAACGGTTGAAAAATAGAGACGTTCTCAAGAACGTCTCTATTTTAAGGGTTATTCTATACCCTCAATTCGGTCTTCGACTTCTTGGTACAACTCGCGGAGGCGGTCTAAATTCTCCTCGCTAGTTTCCCAATAACCGCGACCATTCACTTCCAACAAAGTGGAAACCATCTTGCGGAAAGAATGGGGGTTGAGGTTCATCAACCGTTTTTGCATTTCTTCATCTTTGATGAATGTTTCGTTCGCATCCTCATAAATCCAGTTGTCCACAGCACCAGCTGTCGCACTCCAACCCATTGTATTTACCAACCGCTTGGAGAGTTCGCGCACACCTTCGTAACCGTGAGACAGCATCCCCTCATACCACTTGGGATTTAACAACTTGGTACGGGCATCTAAGCGCACTGTTTCGGATAATGTCCGCACTTGGGCGTTAGCTGTGGTGGTGTCGGCTATGTAAGATGCTGGTGTCTTACCATCTCCACGCAGAGTTGACACAAGCTTGGTGGGGTCTGAGTCGAAGTAGTGGGAAACGTCCGTTAAACTAATCTCGGAAGAATCCAGGTTTTGGAAAGTCGCATCAGCAGTTTTCAGGGTGCTTTCAAAAATCTGGCGGGATTGTTCCATCATACCGGGGTTATCGGCACTGAAAGCAAAGGACTTACGGGTGAGGTACATTTCTTGTAACTCGGCTTCGCTTTCCCAAGTGCTGTTTTCTACCGCCAAGTTGATGTTAGACGAATAAGAACCAGAAGCATTCGAGAAAACACGGGTTGCAGCTTGTCTGAGGTTAATTCCTAATTCCTCAGCTTGTTGCATGGCGTGTTTGCGGACAAAATTCATTTCTGTGGGTTCATCCGCTTCCGCAGCCATCTTCACAGCTTGGTCTAGTAGGTTCATCTGGTTGATGAACAAGTCGCGGAATACACCAGAACAGTTGATTACAACGTCAATTCTGGGTCTTCCTAACTCTTCTAAGGGAATTAACTCCAACTTGTTCACCCGTCCCAAAGCATCGGGAACCGGACGCACACCCACCATCCACATGATTTGTGCTAGTGATTCGCCGTAGGTTTTGATGTTATCTGTTCCCCAGAGAACACAGGCGATGGTTTCCGGCCAATTACCGTTGTTTTCGGCTTTGTTTCGTGCCAAAAGTCTATCTACAACGATTTTAGCTGATTGTACTGCCGCAGATGTAGGAATGGCTTGGGGGTCGAGGGCGTGAATGTTTTTACCTGTGGGCAGTACATCCGGGTTACGGATGGGGTCGCCACCAGGGCCGGGTAGAATGTACTCGCCTTCTAAACCTTTGAGTAATGCGCCGAGTTCGTTGTCTGCACAAACTTGTTGTAAACAGAATTCTAAATACTCAAACAGAGGTTTCAACGCTGAAGCATCAACTTTGGGATAACCTGCTTGATGCAGTGCTTCTACCCAAGGTTCTTTTTTGCCCATGTTGAAGAAATTCAACTTGGAAACTAAAGAAACCCGTCCTTCCGCGTCGGTTTGTTCTTGTACCAAGGCGCGAACAGCAGCGCGAGTTGCTAGGGTGATGTCTTGCAGCAGCTGGACATCTTCTAATACGCCTCGATCGCTGTTTTGGTAAATTTCGTCAATGTCGCGCCCTACGCTGTTGGCAATAATGCGGGGTAAGCTTTGAATTTCTTCTTCTTGACGGTCTAAGCTGGCAATGTTTACCAGAGTTGCGATCGCTTCCTCTGCACTTGGGGGTTTACCAATGACGTGCAAACCACAAGGCAATAACCGAGATTCAATTTCCATCAACTTGCGGTAGACGCTGCCGACAATATTATCCCGTTCTTCTGGGGTCATGTCTTTGGCATCAATTTCTGGCAAATCGATGTCTTTATCTAGGTTCACCATCCGGCATTTATCCATGATGGTGTTGACAATGGGAATACCGCGACCGCTATCTTTTAAGGTTTGGTAAGAACCGATTAATTCGCTGAGTTCCTTCAAACCTTTGTATAAACCTGCGTTTTCTGCGGGTGGTGTGAGGTAAGAAATTGTCTCGGCGTAACTGCGGCGTTTGGCAATTGTCGCTTCGCTGGGGTTGTTGGCGGCGTAGTAGTACAGGTTGGGAATTGTGCCGATTAAGTTATCGGGGTAACATTCGCCTGACATCCCCATTTGCTTACCGGGCATGAATTCCAAAGAGCCATGAGTACCAAAGTGTAGTACCGCATCAGCACCCCAAATTCTTTCTAGGTAGGTGTAGTAAGCTGCAAAGCCGTGATGAGGGCTGGCGGAACGGGAGAACAACAACCGCATGGGGTCGCCTTCATAACCAAAGGTGGGCTGAACACCAATGAAGACGTTACCGAATTGCTTACCGTAAACTAAGAGGTTTTGTCCGTCGCTGTTGAGGTGTCCTGGTGGTGGCCCCCAGTTTTCTTCTAGGCGTTGGGAATAAGGTGTGAGTGCTTCGTATTCTGGCACTGACATCTTATAAGCAATGTTGAGTTCGGGGCTAGCGTACTGTGCCTGTGCGTCGTGTATGACTTGTTCCATCAACTCTTTCGCGTTTTCTGGTAAGTCTTGCACGTCGTAGCCGTTGTTTCTCAATGCTTTCAAGACTTCGTAGATAGAACCGAAGACATCTAGGTAAGCGGCTGTACCTACGTTGCCTTTATCGGGGGGGAAGCTGAAAACGGTGATGGCAACTTTTTTGTTAAGTTTGGGTTTGCGGCGGAGGTTAGCCCATTTTAAGGCACGTTGCGCTACGGCTTCGATGCGGTCTTGTAGGGCGATCGCTTTCCCGGTTGCCCCATCTCTACCCGATAATATAATCGGTTCAATCGCTCCATCTAATTCGGGTATGGCAATTTGCAATGCTACCTGAATCGGATGTAAGCCTAAATCGCTATCTAACCACTCTTCGGTAGTCTGGAATACTAAAGGCAAGGCCACCATATAAGGACGGTTGAGGCGTTTGAGTGCATCAATTGCCTTGGGATGGTCTTGTCTAGCGGGGCCGCCTACTAGGGCAAAACCTGTTAAAGATATTACCGCATCAACTAAGGGTGCTTTGGTAGTTGGTTCGTAGAAGTAAGCATCCACAGGCTTGGAGAAATCCAAACCACCTGCAAATACTGGTACTACTCTCGCACCGAGGGCTTCCAATTCTTGCACCATCGCTACGTAATGGGCATCATCCCCGGTAACTAGGTGAGTGCGTTGTAAGACTAACCCAACACAGGGGGCTAAGGGGTCTTTTAAATCACTGGAGATGTCTTTGCGGGCTGTGTACCAGTTGAGATATTCTCTAACATCCTCAAACATGGTAGTTGACAAAGGATGCCAAATACCCATGTCGGGGTACACAACTGGTGCTTGATATGCCAGCGATGTAATATTTTGTTTTTCTACTTTATCTAATACGTATTTATCAGCGAGCATCAGCAAGAAGTTTTCCAGGTTTTCTGGTGAACCTCCCAGCCAATACTGGAAGCTCAACATAAAATTGCGAGCATCTTGGGCTTTTTCCACGGGTAAAAACTTCAGCACCTGCGGTAAAGTCCGCAACAGCTTCAGCATCCCATCTTGGAAACCAGCCCCGGATTTTTCCTTGCGTTTCCGCATGAATTGGGCGATCGCACTCTTCGATTGTCCCAACTGTGCCAAGGAAAAGCTGCCCATTTTGTTCAGGCGCATCACCTCTGGCATGGAGGGAAATACAACAGCCACATCCAGGCGATCGCGATATGGTTCAACTGCTGTAACTACTTTCTGTGCTAAGTCTTCGATGAAAATCAATGAGGCAATAAAAACATTGGCACTCTCCATATCCCGCTTAAACTCTTCATAGTTTTCCGGGTCTCTGAGTTCCTCAATTAAATACCCACTGATTTCAATTGCCAGATTAGGATTGTTTGAGTTAATCGCGCGAACCGCTTGCGACAGTGCGCTCTGGTACTGGGACTCAAGCACGACATAGACCACCTTAATTAAATTACGTCCGCCTAGGTTATCAGGCGCAATGTGTCTAATGGTGGACTTGACGTGGGTGAACATGCTTCCTCGGCTCCTTTGATGCGTGTTCTCTAGTGAATTTGCTTGGCGACTTTTTGCCGCAAAACATTAGTTCTTATGTTCGGCAATATGTGATTTTTATCAGAAAAACCCTACCAAATGGGCATTTTAACGGCTATCTGACACAAATCGATATAAAAATCGCAAAATTTATTAACAAACATTAACTAATAATAAGAGCAAATGCTCACTATTTGTAACAAAAAATTAACATTTATGAGTAGCGTTTGGGTAGTAGGCAGTAGAGTAGACAATGGATCAGAGGGGCAGGGGCGCAGGGGAGTAGGGGGAGAAAAACTAATGACCAATGACCAATGACTAAATTCGACATCCTGATTCTTTCCAATGGCCCTGGTGAGCTGACAACCTGGGTGCGTCCAGTAGTTAAGGCTTTGCGGCAAAAACTCGGTAATAACCGTGACGAGGTGAGGATTTCCGTAGTGTTATCACCTTGTCCTCATGCCAGTGGCAAAGAAGCAGCGATCGCCCTTTCTTTCCCAGAAGTAGACCGAGTACAATCAGCAGAGCATTTTTGGCAATTTTTGCTATGGGGCAGAACTGCGGAAAATTGGGAATGGAGTCATCAAGGTGTAGTTGTTTTCTTAGGTGGCGACCAAATTTTTCCGGTAATCATCGGCAAAAAGCTGGGATATCGCACAGTAGTTTACGCCGAGTGGGAAGCCCGATGGCATAATTTAATTGACCGCTTCGCAGTCATGAAACCAGCAGTTGCGGCTAAAGTCTCCCCCAAATACGCCGACAAATTTACCGTCGTGGGCGACTTAATGCTAGAAGCCCAATCCCCAATCCCCAATCCCCAATCCCCAATCCCCAATCCCCAATCTCCAATCATCGGCCTTTTACCCGGTTCAAAACCAGCAAAATTAGCCCAAGGAGTGCCGCTAACTTTAGCCATTGCCGAACACATCCACGGAAAAATACCAGACACTAAGTTTGTGATTCCCGTCGCCCCAACTTTGGATTTACAAACTCTAGCCAGTTTTGCCGATTCCCAAAAAAACCCGTTTCTCGAAACATTTAAATTTTCTGGTGCTTCCTTAGTTGTCTCAGCACAAAGTCATCAATACCCGCTACTGAGAACAGCTAAAGGATTAAATGTAGAGCTACACCAAGAAAATCCTGCCTATAACTTATTATCGCATTGTTCTATCTGCTTAACTACCGTCGGAGCGAACACCGCCGAGTTAGGTGCTTTGGGTGTGCCAATGATTGTGTTGCTACCCACTCAACAACTTGATGCGATGCGTTCTTGGGATGGTTTACCAGGGTTACTCGCTAATTTACCAGGGGTAGGTTCTACCTTTGCCAAAATCATTAATTGGCTGTTTCTCAGACGCAAAGGTTTATTAGCATGGCCAAATATCTGGGCAAAAGCAGAGATAGTTCCAGAACTTGTCGGAAAACTCGAAGCTGAAACAGTCGGAGAAATGGTTTTAGACTTTTTGGCTCATCCAGAGAAATTAGAAGAAATACGAACTAACCTAAGAAACGCCAGAGGCGAAAGCGGCGCAGCCGAGAAAATGGCGCAAATTGTCACTGAGGAAATTGGTAAGTAGGGAGTAGGGGAGCAGGGGAGATTTTTCCCAAAAATTCTTTAATTTTGAATTTTGCGAAAAGTTCTGTAGGCGGGTTTCCCGCCGTAGGAAACTTTTCAAGACGAATTTTGAATTTTGAATTGGTATGACTAATGACTAATTAATCAGACTGCCCATCTCTACGCCCTAGTTCATAAATACCGCAACCCATACAGGCAAGTATACCTGTACTAATTGCCCAACTGCGTCCTAAACTGATTTCAACTCCCCAGTTACATAATGCCCCAATTACCAAAAACGGCACTATACTAAACAGTGAGGCGTAAAAGGCGTTTTGCGATTCTCTGGCTTTGCGCGTTTTTTCAAATTCTGACTGGCTAGTATACAGCGATCGCTCGGCAAAGTTAAACCATCGGTTGAGTTGTTCGATTACCCATTCACTCACCGGGAAGAAACCTAAGTATAACGCCAAAGACCACAAACTCGCTCCGGCGATCGCCACAGTATCTAATTCAAAACGGAAAGGTAATATTTCAGTCAGCATAGCTTGGTTGCGTCCTGCACAGGGTCAACTTGACTCATCATCGAGCTTCAATTAACCTATTCAGTCATTTTACGCCTAAAACATCACAAGATTTTAATTACTTAACAACTATCCCGTTAGGCAGCTTATCTTAATTCTATATAATTTATCTAAATATAATTATACATAATTATACGTGTCACTGCGTATCATCAATCATCAACCCTGACCATCTTTTACAGCAGTTTCCTAAGTTATGAGGTACAAGGTTAACAGGCAGGATGCCTGTTCCACAAGGGTTTTATGATTTCAGTTTGTACCTCACTAAGATGAAATATGCTGTATATTATGTCTGCCAGTTTTTTTGTTATCTAAAATACATTTTTTCTCTAAATTAAGTATATACGTAAAACAGTATCTATCCTGAAAACTGATACATTGATGGAATAGCTTAGTAGTTAGAGGCAAAGTATACTATAAACACCTCTGCGAAACTCTACTTGAGAATGTAGAGACGTTGTATGCAACTTCTCTACAAGTTCCCAGCATTCCCTTATACGCAAGGTCTGGGGGTGATATTTTTTAAATGTTAATTATAGCAATAGATTTGATAGGTAATTCTAATGATACCAAGCATTTGAAATATGCTACTTTTACCAAGATTCGGCTAAAAAAAATCAATTTGACAGTGTAAACCCTTATGTCGTAAGCTAATTTCTTGAAAATCTCAATATTTCTACTGAAATCTTTGTAATGCCAAGATTGGCAAATAGTGATAAAACACAATTTTTCACTAATAAATTTGAATTTTGGTTATAGATTTACTTTGGTATTTGTGAAATTTTCAACAAGTAAGAATTGATTATATTTAATTGGCTTGAGGAATAAAAATAATGAATAAGCAGCAACAAAAAAAAGTTTTTTCTGGAGTCAAACTATTAATTTTATGTTTAAGTATTTTTAGTTGTATAACTGTATTACCGCAAATAGAAACTGTTAGAGCCAGAGAAACAAGGTCAAATAAAACAGCAACAAGTAGCGGTTGGTTAGCTGCTTCTTTTCCAGTAGAGAATTTTCAAGCTTATACATCAGCCTTTGGGTATCGTCGTTCTGCAACTGGTGGTAATAATTGGGAATTTCACAATGGTTTAGATATTGCTGCACCACAAGGTAGTTACATTCGTAATTGGTGGGGTGGTACTGTAACTAAAGTGAGCGATCGCGGAGCTTGTGGTACTCACATAGTGATAAAATCAGGCAAATGGGAACACACCTATTGTCATTTAGAAGGTTATGTAGAAACCGCCAATGGTAGGCGGTTTATGATTGATCGCGCTGGGGGAATTCAAATATGGGAAGGTCAAACAATTCCCACCGGAGCGAGAATTGGTAGAATTGGCATGACTGGACGCACAACAGGCCCTCACCTGCATTGGGTCATGAAGTATGCAAATAACTATGTCGATCCCGCAATGGTGTTAAAAGAAATGTTTAGCCAACAGCAAATAGCTAGAGGTAATGCCAGGTACAGAAATCAGCAGTCGCAAGTCATCATCCAAGACTCACAACGTATTCTTGATGCTGGTTATTAGGACTGGAAGGGACTGGAAGGGACTGGAAGGGACTAGGTAAAAGTTCTTCACCCCTACACCCCTACACCCAACTCCCTACTCCCTGTGTTTCCTAGGATTGAGATACGGCTACCTTTTCATCAATTAATGGTGTATTATTCTCGGCGATGATTTTGCGGAATTCTTCACCATCAATGGTTTCTTTTTCTACCAACAAATCTACAAGTCGCTCTAATAATAGGCGATTTTCTTGCAACAATTCTTTGGCTTTTTGGTAGCAAGTATTGACAATCTCTCGGATTTGTGCATCAATTTTTCCGGCTATTTCCTCAGAATAGTCTGATTTATTCATCCAGTCGCGTCCTAAAAACACCTCTCCACCCTGATTTTCTAAGGAGACTGGCCCTAATTCAGACATACCAAACCTTGTCACCATCTGCCGTGCCATTGATGTCACTTTTTGCAAGTCATCCCCTGCACCTGTGGTAACTTCCGGTTGACCAAAAACAATTTCTTCAGCTGCACGACCTCCCAAAGTAGCTGTAATTCTAGCTTTGATTTGGGAACGGGAAATTAAACCTTGTTCTTCGTTGGGGGTAAACCAAGTTAAACCTTGTGCTTGTCCCCTGGGGATGAGGGTGACTTTCTGTACTGGGTCATGGTCTTTTAATAACGTCCCTATTAAGGCGTGTCCAACTTCATGATAAGCAATCAAGCGTTTGCTTTTGCTGTCTACTAGGGGTGTCCCTTCCATCCCAGCGACTACTCGATCTACAGCATCATCAATTTCTAAAATAGTGATGGCTTCTTTGCGTCTGCGAGCTGTGAGAATGGCTGCTTCATTGAGGAGGTTGGCTAAATCTGCACCTGTGAATCCTGGTGTGCGACGAGCGATCGCATCTAAAGATACACTAGGATCAATCTTTTTATTGCGAGCATGAACTTGCAAAATTTCCAGTCGTCCCTTCAAATCAGGTGCATCCACTATCACCTGTCTGTCAAAACGACCGGGACGCAACAACGCCGCATCTAAGACATCGGGACGGTTAGTAGCCGCAATAATAATAATCCCTGTGTTACCTTCAAAACCATCCATTTCAGTGAGTAACTGGTTGAGGGTTTGCTCTCTCTCGTCGTTACCACCACCGATACCAGCACCTCTTTGTCTACCTACCGCATCGATTTCATCAATAAATATTAAGCAAGGTGCATTGTCTTTAGCTTTTTTAAATAAATCACGGACGCGGGAAGCACCCACACCCACGAACATTTCTACAAACTCCGAACCGGAGATACTAAAGAACGGTACACCAGCTTCACCAGCGATCGCTTTTGCTAGTAAAGTTTTACCAGTACCCGGAGGCCCGATCAACAGCACACCTTTGGGAATACGTGCGCCCACAGCCGTAAATCTTTCTGGCTGTTTTAAAAAAGTAACAACTTCTTGTAATTCTTCTTTCGCTTCTTCAATACCTGCAACGTCGTCAAACTTTACCCCGGTTTTGGCTTCCATTTGGAAACGCGCTCTCGATTTACCAAAGTTCATTGCTTGGCTAGAAGCATTGGTAGAACGGCGCAGAAACAACAGCATTAAAGCCACTAAGGGCAAAATCCACATCAAGTTAATTAGTAGTCCAACTGCTGCTCTACTATTGGCAGAAGAAACTTCCCCAAAATCTACATTGTTTTCTTTGAGTTGATTAATTAACTCTGGGTTTTGCGCTAACAGCCTCACCTGTATCGGTGGTGTATCTGGCTTCTGCCCTTTTAAATAAACTTTTGCTATCTGTTCAGTTTCGTCTAATTCTACTCTTTTAACCTGTTCTTGATTAATTTTTTGGATTAACTGCCCATAAGTTAGCGAGTCGCGCTCTGCTTTTTGAGCCAAGGCGGGATTACCCCCCAAAATACTCGGCAACATCATCAAACTGGCTGCAACTGCGCTAGTCCAAGCCACACGCTTTGGTGATTGCTGTTTCATCAATGCCTGTTTACCAAAATTTTTCATAACAATTACCCTTTATCTGCTGCCATAGCCGAGCATTTGATTTACCCTACTCTTTTAGCAAAAATTGCCATAACTCGTAGTCACTGCTATCTAATCTAGTCTAACTCCCACTCTCCAAGTCAAAAGATAGATAGCAATATTTAAAAGCAAGGATTCTTTTATTGTGTAACTTTTCATCGTGACTTTTACACTTTTTCTTCCCAATATTCCATCCTCAGTAGTTTGACTGTGGTGACATCAATCGTTAACATAGTAAACATAATCGTAATGACTTCGTTTTTTAGATTTTCTTAACTATAGGTAGATTATGGTGAAAATTGTGGGTATTGGGGGTAGTTTAAGAACCAATTCTTACACCCAGTTAGCTTTGCAGATAGCAGCACAACGCCTAGAAGCCATAGGTGCAGAGGTAGAAATTTTAGACTTAAGACAGCTAAACTTACCATTTTGCAACGGTGACAAAGAGTATCCAGAATATCCCGATGTGCAGCGATTGCGTGATACTGTGAGTAATGCTGATGGATTAATTTTGGCGACACCTGAATATCATGGCGGTGTTAGCGGTGTCTTGAAAAATGCCCTTGATTTAATGAGTTTTGAACAACTGTCAGGGAAAGTTACCGGATTAATTAGTGTACTCGGTGGTCAATCTAATAGCAACGCCTTAAATGATTTGCGTTTGATTGTGCGTTGGGTGCATGGTTGGGTAATTCCAGAACAAATTGCTATAGGACAAGCTTATGGTGCGTTCAGTCCCGAAGGCAAAATTTTAGATGAAAAACTTTCCCAAAGATTTGATCAATTCGCCCAGAGTTTGGTGGAAAATACTCGCAAGCTGCGAGGAGTAGATTAGACACTGGAGCATGGGAAACATGATGTTTTGTAGTAAGGACTTCAGTCCTGAGAAAATAAGGACTAAAGTCCTTACTACAAACCGGTGTTTAATGATGGTGGTGATGATGGTGGTGATGAATCTCTATATGTGGATTTACTGTTAATCCTTGCTCATTTTGTAACTCAGCAATTTGAGAATTTGCCCACTCTGCCGCCATCGCTAAAAACTCTGGATGGTCGTTAACGCAAGGCATTTGTACATAATCCACATCAGGATAATTTTTTTCTAAAGCGTGTATTATGTGGTGTACATCTAGTAAAGTTTCATGGTTTTCTGTGGCAAAACCAATAGGCATAAAGATGATTGCTTTTGCACCCAATTGAATCAGGTTATTAGCGGCTTGTGTTGCATTGGGTTGCGTCCATTCAATTAGGGGTGTGTCGTGGTTGAGCCAACCTACGGAAATGAGAGGATAACGGTTAATTAACTCCTCCCGCACCAACTCATATAATGCTTGACTTTCCGTAATTCCAGAAGTGAAACCTTTGGCTTTGTGAGGACAACCGTGATTCATTAACACGATACCAATTTGAGAAGGTAAATATGCTGCTGTTAAATCAGCGTTAATTTTCTCCTCAACCAGACGCGCCATTAAATGAATATATTCCGGCTGATTATAGAAAGACGGGATGTAACGTAGTCCTTTTAACCAATGGTTTTCACCTTCAGTTATCTCAGCTAGAGCTTTGTTGACTTGCTCAATCGCAATTCCACTGGTAAAGATAGAATCAACCACCAGTAGAGGATAAATCAGGATTTTATCAAAGCCTTGGTTTTTGATTTCTGCTAAAACTTGGTTTGGTAAAAAAGGAGCGCAGAAGTTAAAAGCTTTGAAGACTTGAACGTTACTACCCCACTTAGCCTGTAGTTGTTGTTCAATTCCAGCCCGTTGTTTTTCAAAGATGGCATTATGAGGGGAGATAAAATCATGATGTTGGTGTCCCCATTCGTGGCGGTCAAATAATGCCAATAATTTTGCTAAAGGTGGATATATCCAGGTAGGAACGGGTGCAAATTTGGCTGTGAGTAGATTTAGAGCCTGTTCGTTATAGTTGGCAAAATCTTCGTAGCTTTCGACTTCACCATAACCCATGAGCAACACCGCTACTCGGTTTTGAGTTGGTAAATGCTCCTGGGTGTTTTGTAATTTTTCCGGCGTGGCAACCACAATGAGTTCCTCAATGTAAACCAGAATAGAAGACAAAATCAACAGCTAGTACATAGCTGGGGTTTTGCCTAATTAGTTATTTATTATCCCATCCCCCCCGATGGGATAACCACCAAATTGACAATAATATATCAAAAGACACATATTAGTGTTATTACTTCATACTGGTGTTAAAAAAGTTTAAGTAATGAAGACTGGAGAGTAATCAATTCAAAATTCAAAATTCAAAATTCAAAATTCCAGCAGTCACGGGGCGATAAGGGGCGGAGGAAGCAGGGGAGGCAGGGGAAGAAAAACTAATGACCAATGACCAATGACTAATAACTAATGACTAATGACCAATGACTATAATTATTTGCCCTGGAATTCATGAAGCAGATTTAACTGAAAGCTTTATTTCAGAGTGTTGGGGTGGTTTAACGACAGATATTTTTAGTCAAGAGAGAGAGAATATATTAGTTGCGCCTGTACCGGGGGTGTTGGCGGTATCGTCATTGCATATTTTGCAGTTTGTACGCGATCGCTTACACTCTAGTCTAGAATCGCCAGTCATCTTCATCAGCTTTAGTGCTGGTGTAGTCGGAGCGATAGGTGCAGCTTGGCAATGGCAACTTTTGGGTGGTCATGTCAAAGCATTTATTGCTATAGATGGTTGGGGGGTACCATTATGGGGTAACTTTCCCATACATCGGCTCAGTCATGACTATTTTACTCATTGGAGTTCATCTTGGCTCGGTAGTGGGCAAGATAACTTTTATGCAGAGCCAGCAGTTGACCATTTAACTATATGGCGATCGCCCCAAATAGTACAAGGCTGGTGGGTAAATTCCTCCCAAGGTGAAATTTCTCCCCCAAAAAACCGGCTCACGGCTGCCGAATTTCTACATTTATTATTAAAACGCTATGAACAAAAATGATCCGGAAAACAATATAAGCACAAAGGAGTGAGAAATAGAGGATTTTGGGCTACAGAGTCAAGATCATAAATCAGATGAGCCAGGGAGCAGGGGAGAAGAACTTTTACCCAGTCCCCAATCCCCAGTCCCCAATCCCCAATCCCCACTCCCCATCTACCCTAGTAAAAATACCAACGTGAATCATGTTTCCAACTGAACCGGCGGATGTCAATATCGGGTTTGGCGCACTGCTAAAAAATCGAAATTTTATGCTCCTATGGATAGGACAGTTACTATCCCAATTAGGCGATAAAGTTTTTTTTGTTTTAATGGTGGCTTTGCTGGAAAATTACCCACCGCTTCCGGGTTTAGCAGAAAACTCCATGTACTCAATTTTGATGGTGGCATTCACTCTACCAGCAATTTTATTAGGTTCTGCGGGTGGTATTTTTGTTGATCGCTTCTCTAAAAAGCTGATTTTACTAGGCTCGAATATATTACAGGCTATATTGACGCTATTAATAGCATTTGCGCCGCGAGACTTTGTGATTTTTTTAATTCTGACTTTTGCGATTTCTGCCTTAGCACAGTTTTTTGCACCCGCAGAACAGGCGGCGATTCCGGTTGTGGTGCCAAGAGAAAATTTTATGGCGGCGAATGCTCTTTACAGTAGCACAATGATGGGGGCGTTAATTGTTGGTTTTGCGATAGGGGAGCCGATATTGAGTTGGGCAAAGGCTTGGTTAGGTGCAGGGTATGGTCAACAAGCGGTAGTAGGTGGATTATATTTATTGTCAGCAGTTGCCTTTCAGTTTGTTGATTTTAGATCAGAAAACAAAACTGTGAGCGATCGCCGCACATTAATCACTCCTTGGGCAGATTTTAAAGCTGGCTTACGTTATCTGACAAAAAATCGCCTTGTATTAAACGCCATGCTGCAACTGACGACTTTATACTGTGTGTTTGCAGCTTTAATGGTACTCGCAATTAGATTAGCAGCAGATTTTGGTTTACAAGAAAAACAATTCGGCTTTTTCTTAGCAGCAGCCGGAGTAGGTATAGTATTAGGTGCAGCTAGTTTGGGACATTGGGGCGACAAATTGCACCATAAACCCTTACCCTTAATTGGATTTTTGGTAATGGCATTAGTTTTAGGACTATTTACCTTTACACATAATCTTTTGCTAGCTCTAGGACTTTGTGCATTATTGGGTATTGGTGCAGCCTTTATCGGCGTACCCATGCAAACCCTGATACAACAGCAAACACCACCAACAATGTATGGTAAAGTATTCGGCTTTCAAAACCATGCGGTAAACATAGCCCTATCAGCACCGTTAGCAATTACCGGGCCATTAACCGATGCTTTAGGCTTGAGAACTGTATTAGTAGGAATGAGTTTTTTAGTTGCGGCTGTAGGTGTGTGGGCGTGGCAAAATACCCGCAGAGTCTTGCAAGATGTAATTTAGTTATTAGTCATTAGTTATTAGTTATTAGTCATTAGTCATTAGTCATTAGTTTTTCTCCCCCTGCTCCCCTGCTCCCCCTGCTCCCCTGCTCCCCCTGCTCCCCTGCTCCCCCTGCTC
>NZ_CAWMSA010000034.1:0-4460 GCF_963870205.1 Anabaena sp. CA = ATCC 33047
CCACTTTCTGCGTCATCGCTAGATCATCCCCGCTCTGAAATTATTCAATTGTTTCAACTTCAGGCAAAGCGTTACTCCTTAGTACGTTTTGCCTACATTTTTATGTGTTGTCAGTTTTCCTCCTGTTTTACTTATTAGCCAGCTTAATCTTACAAAACTTCGTGTCTTTTCGCATCTAGCAAGATTCTGATTGTGTACTTTTGTTACCTCCTTATCTATTAATGGTTGTTCTTTCTCAAGCTGCCTCTGGTGTAGTTGTTGTCTCCACCTTGGGTTTGCGCTCGAAAACTTGTATGTTGGGTTCACCTAAGACGAACCCATCTTCAGTTGACTGACCGATTTTACCAGTGATTGCTGCTACCCACTGAGGATTATTGGTAGCAGCGTCGGTCAGTTTCTGCCATATTTTAGGTTTAACTTTGACAGTAATGATGCGCCCGTCACAATCGATATCAAACTGTTGCCAATTGTTTTCTACTGTTCTGGCTTCAGGTAGTTCGTTGATTTTAATTTTTACTTCTAATTTTCCTTTTATCATATTTACATCTGTCATGATGCGATTGCTATTGGCGACGAAGTAGAAGGCTGTACTAACCCCAATGGGTCGGTTTTAATATATTTTTTAATTACTGGTTGTAAATTAAAGCTTATTTCGTTTGTGTCTGGGTCTTTATAGCTTTCAATTAACGATTGTGTCTCAAGTTTTTCTAATGCTTTAATCAACTCTAAAGTTGATGCTTTTGTTGTTTGTTTATGCTTCATATCATTTAATAATTTGTTGAATTGCACTGGTTTTGAGTGAGAAATTATTTCTTCTGCTATGTAAATTAGGATTTCTCGCTGAAGTTGATTCAATAATTGCCCAAACATTTCATTGAGCATTGTTTCAAATTTGCTACTAATAAGAGTAGTTTGGTTTTGAAAGAACTTTTCTGTACTCCCAGCAAAAAAATGGTTAATTCGATGGGCGACTGCTTTTAATTCTGAAGGATTACCACGATAGGTTTCAATTAAATCATGGTAATTTTTTTGAGAAGTTAATCCTTGTTCAGATAAAAACTTAATTGCTGAGTCTGTATCTAAGCCTTCAATTTTGAGAAAATCAATAGGTCTGTCAGATTCTATCATGTTCTCAATTTCCAACGGTAAAATGCGGCTAGTTAACAATAAACAACTTTTGTCTAGTTCCTCTATAAATCTACGAAAGAACAGACTGTATTCTAGCCGTTGATTCAAGTCAGTTGTTTTAAGTAAAGAGTCATATTCATCAAGCACTAGTAAATAAGAGTGTGATTGCATTTGCTTAATCAGCACAGAAATCATTGCTTGATTATACTGAGGTAATTCGTCAGAATACGTTTCCCAAGGTTGGATTAGTTCTATTAATCCAGAAATTAGTTCTGGAAATGATGGTGCATGGGCTACTGATTTCCAAATTAAATAATCAAATTTGGGTTGAGCATCCATACTGATCTCTGATAATAACTTTGCAGCTAATGCGCTTTTACCAATTCCTGCTACCCCTATTAGCGCGATACAACGCTGCTGATTTACTATTTCTTTCAAACGAGATAATTCTTTTTTGCGTCCATAGAATGTAGATAAATCGGGTAAGTTGCGACCAAGAATTTTTATGCTCCTCGAAGAAAACATATTCTCAGTACCTGACAAAGATTGGGCATGATTATTCTTTGTAAGTCGCTCTAAAAATAATCGCAGTTTTTTCTTGGTTACTCGTTCACCATTGCCAATTGTTTTTGAGAGTGTATCCCATAATCTAGCACCTACCACCCGTTGTAAGTAATTGAGGGTATATGTGGACTTATCTGCTATTTGTTCGTAGTCAAGATTATGCCACGCTCCTTTCATGACTATGATTTCAGCTTCAGATAGGTGTTTACCCCTTTCGGCGAGTATTAGATCATTAACTACTGCCAAAGCTTCATCAAAAGTTACACTTTCCAGATTGTCTTGTTCTGTAAGGCTTTGTTTTTGAGAAACAAAGGAGAGAAGTTTTTGCGAATCCAGTCTCTTGCCGAACGTAGAATCCATATCTATATCCACCGATGTTGCATCAAATGCCCATGTGATATTCTCACAGGCTAGGACTGAGGTTTTTAGGGTCAGTGCATTACTTACTACGAATATTACTATACCAGGGAAAATAAAGCTACTATCGGAAAAAGTAATAATGAAATAGAAAAGTAATATCCAAAAGGCAGTTAGGCTAGACTAGCCCTCATGGTGTGAGGCTATGATCATTGAACACCCCCAGGAGACTCCCGCCACATCCGTTAAGGATTGGCAGTGAGAGCAATGGGGGCGAGGGAGGAGTTTCACCCCTGAGTCAAATTCTCGCTTTGCGGCAACAGTAGCAAAAATTTTGACCCAGAAGTTTAACTCACTTCCTACCCTAGCCCACTTCATGACAATATCTATTTTTCGGGCTACGTTCATTTTGTGTAGCTGATAAAGTTGGATGGCAGCTACCTACCAAAAAGGATTTTTTAATAATGTGAGTTACTGTATCAATCCCCTTTGCGCTCATCGCCAAAATCCTGGCAACGTTGAAACTTGTCTTTCTTGTGGTACTGCGCTGCTGATTAACAAACGGATTCGCCTTATTAAGCCCTTGAAAGCACTTACGGATGATCCTTATAACTATTTCGATGTTTTTGAAGTAGATGATGCCGGTACTAGGTGGCATCCAGTCCGTGAAAGGCGGGTGATGAAAGTGCTGAAATGGAACTCACCTAAACTGCGTAAGTTGATTGAGATAGAGTCTATTACTTTACAAGTTCTCAGACATCGAAATATTCCTAAAAGTACCGTAGATGATTTTTTCACTTTTGTTCCCCAAAATAGCCCTCTAGAACTATGCTGCCTAGTAATGAATCGGTTTGAAGGGATAGATTTGGAGAAATGGATAGAACAGAATAGGGCTGTTTCTCAATCTCTAGCATTGGAATGGCTTAAGCAGTTAACTGATATTCTTGATACAGTACATCGGAGTGAATTTTTCCACAGAGATATTAAACCTTCAAATATAATTCTTCAGCCAAATGGTCAGCTAGCATTAATTGATTTTGGAACTGCTCGGCGGATTACTAATACTTATTTAGCCAAAGTCAGTGCAAGTGGTGGAACTGAGGCAGGTAGGGGGGGACGCTATGAAATTACATCTGTTGTCACACCTCGTTACACGCCATTAGAACAAATTGAAGGACAGGCAGTACCACAGTCAGATTTTTTTGCGTTGGGTCGCACTTTTGTGCAATTAGTAACTGGTCATCAACTGACAGATTTGCCCAAGGATGAACGAACAGGAAGGCTAATCTGGCGTAATAAAGCACCGCAGATTGACAAACCCTTGGCTGACTTCCTAGATGAACTCATGTCTCATTTTCCAGGGCAACGTCCGCAAACTACGCGAGTAATTTTACAGCGATTAGAACGGCTACCGTTGCAATCAAAAATCAACCGATTAGTTAAATCCCCATTATTTCAAGTTGCCGCAGTCATTGGGGTCGGTTTAAGCTTATTTGGATTGTATAATGTATCACGCCCTGTAATAGCAGAGTATTTATTAAATCAAGGGAAGAAGGCTCAACAAGAAAATCGATTCGAGGATGCTAAAAGCGACTTCCACAAAGCAGTTAGCATTAAACCGGATATAGCAAAATTAGTATCTGACTTTTACTTTGAACAGGCAGAACGACGGAATATTTCTCTTGAAAATGCCAAAAAATACTATGAACTAGCTATTAAATTTAATCCCCAAAATGATGTAGCATATAATAATTTAGCATTATTGTGCCAAAGACTACAAGATTTTGATTGTGTTGATAAGAGTTATGCAGCACTGTTCCAATTAAAACCTAATAGTTGGGAGGCTCATTATGGTTTAGGAAATTTTTATGATGATTTAGGTAAATATGACTTGGCAGCAAACCAATATAAATTAGCTATCAAAAATAGTGAATTGGCTTTAGATGCAGTAAGCAATTTAGCAAGAATTCAAAATTTACAAGGAAAATATGATGAAGCTATTAATACAGCTAAAGAAGGGTTAAAAAAAGCTAAAGAACCTGAACTAAAAGCAGCTTTGTATAAGAGTATAGGTTGGGCGAGATTTGAACAGAAAAAATATAAAGAAGCAAAAATAAATTTAGAAAAAGCAAAAGAATTAGACTTTAAAAGGACTGATACTTATTGTTTATTAGCACAAGTACAAGAAGCTGTAAATGAAGTTAATGCTGCGAGAATATCATGGGAAGTATGCTTAATTGTGGATTCTAATCTGCCGGAAGTTCAACGTTGGCGATTACAAATATTAAAGAGATTATTAGGAGATGTTGTGCCAGAGTGATGAAATTTATCTACCAGAATACAGGAGTCAGGAGTGAGAATTCAGCTTGGGAATTCTGTACGGCTGGCGGATGAATAATCGGGTTTAAGAC
>NZ_CAWMSA010000035.1:0-46340 GCF_963870205.1 Anabaena sp. CA = ATCC 33047
CATTTATAATTAATCTTGCCCTATTTAGTTCGTTACCATGTCGGAAGAAGATATCCGTGCCGCTAGGCTGGAGAAAGTAGAACAACTCAAGCAGCTAGGGACTAACCCCTACGCCTATCGTTGGGAATCTACCCATCATGCAGCCCAATTGCAAGAAAAATTTGCCGATTTACCCAGTGGCGAAGAAGTTGATTTAGAAGTCGCCATTGCTGGGCGCATTATGGCGCGTCGCGTTTTCGGTAAATTGGCTTTTTTCACCTTGCAGGATGAAACAGGCACAATTCAACTGTATTTGGAGAAAAATCGCATTCAGGAAAACATGGCAGAGGTTGATGCCGATGCCTTTAATCATCTCAAACAACTCACAGATGTAGGGGACATCCTGGGAGTCACAGGTACTGTCAAACGGACTGAAAAGGGCGAGTTATCGGTTTACGTCAAACAATACACCATCCTCACTAAATCCCTTCTGCCCCTACCCGACAAGTGGCATGGGTTGACGGATGTTGCCAAGCGATACCGCCAACGCTACGTGGACTTGATTGTTAACCCTGAAGTCCGGCAAACTTTTCGCCGTCGCGCCCAAATTACGGCGGGAATTCGTCGCTATTTGGAACAACGTGATTTTTTAGAAATTGAAACGCCAGTTTTACAAAGTGAAGCTGGGGGTGCTGATGCGCGTCCGTTCATCACCTACCACAACACCCTGGAAATGGAGTTGTATTTGCGAATTGCTACAGAACTCCATCTCAAACGGTTAATTGTCGGTGGTTTTGAAAAGGTGTTTGAATTGGGGCGAATTTTCCGTAATGAGGGAATTTCGACTCGACACAACCCGGAATTTACATCCATTGAAATTTACCAAGCCTACGCCGACTACAACGATATGATGGCACTCACAGAAGGTATTATTACCACTGTGGCGCAAGAAGTCCTCGGCACGCTGCAAATTACCTACCAAGGCGAAACTGTAGATTTAACACCACCTTGGCGACGGGTGACAATGCACGATTTAGTTAAAGAAGCTACTGGCTTAGATTTCAATTCTTTCCAAACCTTGGAAGAAGCCAAGGCAGCTAGTAAAAATGCCGGATTAACAGGTATAGAAGATGTACCTTCCATTGGCAAACTGTTAAATGAAGCCTTTGAACAAAAGGTAGAAGCTAACTTAATTCAGCCTACCTTTGTGATTGACTATCCTGTAGAAATTTCGCCTCTAGCTAAACCTCACCGTTCTCAGCCTAGCTTGGTGGAAAGATTTGAGTTATTTATCGTTGGGCGGGAAACTGCCAACAGTTTCTCAGAATTAACTGATCCTATCGACCAACGAGAACGCCTAGAAGCACAAGCAGCCCGCAAAGCTGCCGGTGACTTAGAGGCTCAAGGTGTAGATGAAGATTTTCTGGCTGCTTTAGAATATGGTATGCCGCCCACTGGCGGTTTAGGTATTGGTATTGATCGGTTAGTTATGTTATTAACTGATGCTGCCAGTATCCGTGATGTGATTGCTTTCCCCTTACTCAAGCCAGAAAAATCCGAATCTTCCCCAGAGTCAGAGTCTTAGTAAATAGTCGTCACCAAATTATTAAAACCTGGAGAAACTTGATATTTTAGGTTTCTACAGGTTTTTGTTTATACTATTTTATAATGTCAAGACTGACGCAACTAGCATATTATTTTAAGTTCGTAGTGAGGACTTTAGTCCTCAAAATCAGGACTAAAGTCCTTACTACAAACAATTTACCTTTTACCTACTAACAAACTTGAATATGTCTGAAGAAAAATCCAACCAAGCACAATTACCTCCAACTAATGCCATTGAACTTCCCTCTATTAATGAATTTGATACTTGGTTTACATATCCTATCAAAGTACATCCCCATCACACTGACTATGCGGGTATTGTCTGGCATGGTACTTATCTGACTTGGATGGAAGAAGCACGGGTAGAATGTTTACGCTCTATCGGTATCGAGTTTGCTGATTTGGTGGCTTTAGGCTGTGACTTGCCTGTTGTAGAACTTTCTGTACGCTATCATCGCTCCCTTCAGTTGGGTATGTCCGCCGTGCTGAAAACCCGGATGAATGAGGTTACGGGTGTCCGCATCAATTGGGATTATGCTATTGTCTCCACCGATGGACAGCAATTATTTGTGACTGCCAAAGTGACATTAGTGGCATTAGACCGGGAAAGAGGTAAAATTATGCGTCAGTTACCACCTAGTGTGAAAGATGCTTTAGCAAAGGTTTCTAATTTGCACAATAACTAAATCAAAGATATGGTTAGGGGGGCTGTGCATCGCCCCACGGTGATTGAGGATAATGCCAGATGTCAGCTACTTAATATTTACTTGCCAGTTGTAATCTGCGAGGCAGCTTGAAGTAATTGCATAATTTGTTGCCAAATATCTTGCGGTGTAATGCCAAAACCAATATTTAATAAGATGAGTATTGCCGCAATAGTCAAGGCATTGGTTACAGTTGCTTTTAATATCTTCCAAACTATGATGAAGACTATCCAAGCTAAAATTAAGGTAGGAATCATAAAGATAAATTCCTGAAATTTTCCCTTTTGTTAAGGGCATTTACGTGTAAATTGTAATTTTATTTTTCGCAAAATTACTTAAAAAATCCTCGCAAGTTGTGTTATTATTAACAATAAATGTTATTGACTTGGTGGACAATTTTAAGTAATTATTGCTTTTAGAGTATACAATCAATCGGCTGTTTATTCCTGATAAAACACAATTTTTTTAGACAAAATTACTAAAAAGTTTTTTATTTCTCCGTAGATATATAGAAAAATTATCAATAAAGAAATATGTAAGAGTGCTGAGGGTGGTGTGTTTCATGCACCATCCTCATTATGTATTTGTTCTTTCTAATACAACAGGGTGATAAATAGACAAAAAAGCTGATTTTATGGGGATGAAAACCTCTGTTTTTTGTCTGTGGCTACTAACTGCGTGCAGAAATTACACGCGAGTCAGTATTTAACTTTTTAGTAGCGGCGATCGCTTCTTGTCTTGCCCATTGATCTGCTGCCAAAATATCATCTAAGGAAGGATTGGCACAGTTATCATTTTGATGGCGATCGCACACCCATTCAATACACCGAGGAATATCTAAAAATTTGATTTTCTCATCGAGGAATAAAGCCACCGCTTGCTCATTAGCCGCATTCAACACCGCCGGCATCGAACCGCCAGCTTTACCAGCAGCATAAGCCAACCGCATACAAGGATACTTTTGATGATCTGGTTCACGGAAGGTAAGATTACCAGCTTTAACTAAATCTAGGCGTTCCCAGTCGGTGTAGATGCGCTCTGGCCAAGATAAAGCATACAATAACGGTAAGCGCATATCCGGCCAGCCTAGTTGCGCCAGTACAGAAGTATCTTGCAGTTCAATCAGCGAGTGAATAATGCTTTGGGGATGGATGACAATATCGATATCTTGGTAATCTAACCCAAACAGGAAATGTGCTTCAATCACTTCTAGACCCTTATTCATCAAAGTTGCAGAGTCTACGGTGATTTTCCGCCCCATCGACCAGTTAGGATGTTTGAGAGCATCGGCAACTGTCACCTCTGCTAATCTAGCTACATCCCAATCCCGAAAAGCACCCCCAGAAGCAGTCAGTAAAATCCGCCTCAAGCCGCCTTTTGGGACACCTTGCAGACATTGAAAAATTGCTGAATGTTCAGAGTCGGCAGGTAATAATTTTACGCCGTGTTTTTCGATTAACGGTAGAACTACGGGGCCACCAGCAATCAGAGTTTCTTTGTTGGCTAAAGCAATATCTTTACCTGCTTCAATGGCGGCGATGGTTGGGAGTAACCCAGCACAACCTACGATGCCTGTAACAACTGTTTCCGCATCACCATAGCGAGCTACTTCGATGACTCCTGCTTCACCACCTAGTAAAATAGGCTGGGGATCAAGGTCTTTGATAGCTTCTTGGAGTGCTGGCAGTTTTTCTACGGCAGAAATGGCGGCGATGCTGGGTCGAAATTGGCGAATTTGAGCAGCTAACATTTCTACATTGCTACCAGCCGCCAATCCCACAATCCGAAACTGATCTGGGTACTGAGTGACAATATCTAAAGTCTGAGTACCGATTGAGCCGGTCGAACCAATAAGAGTTATAGCTTTCACAATTGCTTAATTATTGACAGATAACTCTCACTATAAATTGCTTCGGACTCATTCAGAACAGCGATCGCCACAATAAATATACCAATATCAGCTAGAAATCGCTTATACCTAGAAATTCTGACTCATACTTATTCATCATCTAGCTGGGGTTATTTCCTATTTTTATGTAATTTTTTGTGTATTTGAATACTTGTGTGTACCCAAAAAATGTTTAGGATACTGGTTAAAATATTTGAATACTCAATGCTTGATGTCAATTTTACCAAAAAAACATAGTTATGTTAATGTTTAGTTTGCTCTGAAAAATGTGATAGACATTAGTACAAAATAACACTGTTAAATACCAACAGCATCGGCAATAACAAACAATACATGAGGGAATTTTTCAAACGACTAGAGCCTATGGACAAAGTGCAAATATTGATGACAAAAGCTGTATGGAATAATGATTTTCTCTTTCCGGTAATGATGTGGTCTTTGAGCCGGATTTTAATATGGATAAGTATTTTGTTAGTTGCGCCCCATTTACCATCATCACCCACAAACATTTTATCTAGTTGGGGTTGGGGAATGTTTGATGCTTGGGATGGTAGCCATTATCGGGCGATCGCTACCACTGGTTATCAATTCGTCAATGATGGAAAACAACACAATCTCGCCTTCTTTCCCCTGTTTCCCTTCAGTATCAGGGTATTGATGAAGTTGGGTTTATCCTTTGAAGTTGCAGGTTTGTTAATCAACAACTTGACATTTTTAGCAGCACTTTACTGTTTATACTTATGGCTAAAAAAATGCTATGGCGTGAGAGTAGCGCAGTGGGGTACTGCTGTCCTTTGTTGGTATCCCAGTTCAATGTTTACAGGAGTAATTTACACCGAAGGATTATATTTATTTTTGAGTACAGCCACATTACGGGCTTTTGATCAACAACAGTATGGCTGGATGTCACTTTGGGGTGCGTTGGCGACAGCTACACGCCCCACAGGTTTGGCGTTAATTCCAGCATTAATCATTGCAACTTGGAAGGAACGCAAACCGCCAATTGCTTACATTGCCAGTTTAGCAACTGCCACTGGCGTATTACTATTTAGTTTGTATTGTCTTATTCGTTTTCATCACCCTTTAGCTTTTATTGCTGCACAGCGAGGTTGGCGGCCTTCTTTGGGGTTTGATTGGCAAGGTTGGTTAAATATGCTGATGCAAATTGTTGTAGGTGCAAAAAACTGGCAATTTGGTTGGTTGCGTAACTCATCTGGCTTGATTAACGACCCTTGGCATCCTTTAATATTTACGATAATTGTGGGCGGAGGCTTTTGTTTATGGCACTTCCGTAAATATATGCACTCAGCAAAGATAGTCTACGGATTTTACACTTTAGTTTTATTGTTGTTGCTGTTAATAGAAGAACACTTGATTAATCACCTGCTCAATGCTTTTATGGTCTTGGCTGGCGGTTATGTATTATGGTATGTTCGAGCAAAACTCACACCAGTAACTTTCTTTTATGGCTTGTGCGGGATTGGTTTGTTGTTAGCTTCTGGCGGAACAATATCTTTAAGTCGCCTTGCCTATGGTATCGTACCTTTGAATGTAGCCATAGGTGTATTATTGTCTCGCTATCCGCGTTTAGGATATTTCACCTTTGGTGTATTTGTGATATTAATGACTAGGCTAGCTGTAGGATTTGCTCAAGAACAATGGGTAGGTTAGAAATGGACAAAGAGTTATACCTACAGTTTGCAAAAGTAGAAGATAGTCATTGGTGGTTTGTCGGTCGTCGTCTAATTGTAGATAAAATTATTCGGCAACTAAATTTAGCAAAAAACTCTCATATTCTAGAAGCAGGTTGTGGCACAGGTGGCAATTTAGTTATGCTATCTCGTCACGGTCAAATTTCTGCTATGGAATTAGATAAAATGGCTTGTCAAATTGCTAATCAGAGACAAGTCACACAAGTAAAATTAGGTAGCCTACCTGATAAAATTCCTTTCACTGATGATTATGATTTGATTGTAATTCTCGATGTTTTAGAACACATTGATGATGATTTAGCAGCACTAAAAGCATTATATGCCAGGTTAAAACCAGGGGGTTTGTTATTAATTACAGTCCCCGCATATCAGTTTTTATGGAGTCGCCACGACGAAATAAATCATCATAAACGTCGCTATATTTTGAGGAGTTTAAAACACATCGTCAAGTTAGCTGGCTACAGTGTACATTACAGTAGCTACTTTAATATCTTTTTGTTTCCTGTTGTGGCAACTGTGCGTTTATTGCGGAATTGGTTACGTCTGGAAAGTTCTGAGGATGCTAGCAGTGACTTAAAATTACCTACTAAACCTATAAACCAATTTTTAACATTTTTATTTGCCAGTGAACGTTATTTGATGGGTCGCTTTGGTTTACCGTTTGGTGTCTCTATTTTATTGGTGGCACAAAAAACTTTGCCAAGTCATGAAAGATAATTGAGAAAATACACGATTGTATGTATAAAATCAATTAGAAAATCAGAATAAACAAATTAGTGAAAAATAATATGACAAAAAAACTTAATCACCCCAATGTGATCAATTGGATGATTGGGGTGAGTGCTTTGATTTTATTTGTCTGTAGTAGTTTACGACATATACTGTTTTATTCTACTGCTTTTGATTTAGGAATATTTGATCAAGGAACTTATTTAATTAGTCAAGGACAGCCGCCTATTTCTTCCTTTACGAATTACCATATTTTGGCAGACCATGCAGCATGGATATGGTATCCTCTAGCTATTTTATATAAAATCTACCCTAGTGTTTATTGGCTATTAGCTATACAAGCCATAGCTTTAGCTATAGGTGCTTTGCCAACATGGTATTTAGCTATGCAAGCTGGACTTAAACAGAGTCAAGCGATCGCTGTGGCGGTAGTATATCTGTTATATCCCTTAGTCTTTAATGTTAATTTGTTTGATTTTCATCCAGAAGTCATTGCTTTACCTGCATTCTTAACAGCAGTGTTGATGGCTCGTAGTGGTAATCTTTGGTGGTTTTGTGGCTGTATCTTCCTCGTGTTGGGATGCAAGGCGATATTATCCCTGACGGTTGCTGCTTTGGGGGTGTGGTTACTTGTTTTTGAAAAACGACGCTTATGTGGTGCGATCGCTCTTATTAGTGGTATTGCTTGGTATATTATTGCTAATAAATGGATAATTCCTGTAATCGGTGGTGAAGCCGCAACTATAGAACGTTATGCTTCACGATTCAGCTATTTAGGAAACTCCCTCACCGAAATAACTAAAAATATAATTTTACAACCAGGAATTGTTTTAAAAAATCTGTTCTCATTAGACAATATAGGCTACTTATTGCTACTATTTGCACCTGTAGCCTGGGGAATTTCACCCCAAGGAATGACTCCTTTAGTAAGTGCTATACCCTGTTTAGCCATCAACTTACTCTCAGACTATCAACTACAAAAAGACTTATTACATCAATATTCTTTACCAATTTTACCTTTTTTATTGTTAACTGTAATTAATAATTTAGCAGCAGGTCGGGTATTCCTAAAAACTAAAAGAGCAATTATATTATGGTCATTGGTGACATTTTTGTGTCTAGCAAAGTTTACCTATTTTGGAGGTAAATATTTACAATCGTTAGATACTTGGCAAGCTACACACTCAGCTATCAATCTCGTACAAACATCAGGTAGCGTTTTAACTACAGATGAAATTGCTACTCATTTAAGCCAGAGAAAAATCATTGAGTTAATAAATCCGGCTGTTCCTAACGTGGAGTTAGACAAGTTTAGTTATATATTGCTAAGTATTCGCAACCCTGGTTTATCAAATAATCAAGAGTTTGTAGCTAACCTGGTTAATAAGTTGGAAAATCATCAAGCTTTTAATTTGCAATATCAGCGTGATGATGTATATCTATTTGTGAGAAAATAAATCTCAAAAACTAATACCAATTATCTATGAAGTTGCATAAAATAAATAATGTAGAGACTAAGCATGGCTAGTCTCTACATTACAGAATAAAGTGCATCTATGGCTACGCCACGCAAGCTATATGAAGAAACGGTATCACCAATATATTCTTATTTATTGATGGATTAATATCAAGCCTTCTGCCTCTCCTAAAGATTGATTAATCGGAAGATTTAATTGTTGTAATGATGTAGAATCTAACAGTAGATAAGATTTATTTAACCACATTTGTTGTAAAACAGGTATGCTTGCAGGTATGACTTGGCAATCGCCATAAAAATCTAAACTAGGACGACTATAAGCAATAGAACTATAAATTTTAGTTCCTGGGGAAACATGGGCGCGGATTAATTCCGCTACGGGTTTGACTGGGAAGTTTTCGTTTAATTCCCAAATCCAAGATTGGGAACTCATTAGTAAAATTAAAACTACATACATCCCAGAAAATAACACAGGAATAAAACGGCGATCGCGCTTGTTAACTAACCATGCTACAATCCCCATACTCACAGCTAAAACCATACTCATGGCAATTAGCACAGGCTGGGGATCACTCGTAGCAAAGTAAACGCCTCCTCCTAAACCTGCAATCGCAAAAACTATAAATAATCCTGTCAAAATTCTCGGTTGAAAATAACCATGCTGCCAAATATCCGCTAGTTTAGCACCAATGGCTAAGGCTAAAAATGGATATATAGGCATCACATACCAAGGTAACTTGGTTTTCATCACGGAAATAGTCACTAAATATATAATTGTCCCGACAAGCACCAAGCAACCCCAAGTAGTCTGTCGTTTTTTCCACGCTAGATATAACCCCCCTGGCAAAAATAACAGCCAGGGAAAACCATATTTCAAGATTTCGATTAAATAGTACCAAGGTGCGCCGCTATTACCCTCAACAGGTTCTATCAAACGGTTAAAAGTTTGTGATTGTAAATTGATTTGTAAAAAGCTGTCGCCATAATGTAACCATTGTGCCACATACCAAGCGATCGCCGGAGCATTTCCTAAACACATCCCCACCCATAAATAGGGATTTCTCAATAAATTCAATTGTCTATTTACTAAGACGAATAAACCAGCAATTCCCCCCAACAATAAAACTATCATTCCCTTAGTCAGAGCAATTAAACCCAAGCCAAACCCCACACCCAAAGCATAGCGTTGGTGATGACGCGCTTTCAGTAAACACCAAAGCACCACTAAGAAAAAAGTCATCAGCGAACCATCTAACATTGCTAGTCTGCCGTGACGCACTACAGGCAACATGGTTAAATAAACTAACGCCGCAAATAAGGCTGGTAAACTGCTGTTAAAAGATAATCTTCCTACCAAGAACAGTAAAGGTACACCCAAAGCTGTTAATATCGCACTAGGTAAACGTGTTGTCAATTCATTAACACCAGCAAGTGAGTAAGTCCCAGCAATTAATAAGTGTATTAAAGGTGGCTTGTTATGATAAGGTTCACCAGCTAAAGTAGGATACAGCCAACGCATTGAGCCAAGTGGGGAACGCCAAATATCACGCGCCACTTGTGCAATAGTACCTTCGTCCCAATCTCTTAAAGGAGAGTTGCCCAAAAATATCAGCCATAGTAGTAAAGACAACCCTAATAAGCTCAGTATCCATTCTCTGTCTTTGACTAGACGCATAGTGTGAAAATTTAAATAAATTGGCATTAACAAGACTTACTCAATAACACAAGAAACGCTATATAATTTTTTTTATTCATTTGCACATCAGGAAATTATTTTTAATTGTGCAGTTAATTTGAAAATATAACAATTTATATCAATTTTACATTTATATAGACAAACCCTGTGGAGCAGCCAATTTACTCTTTAGTAATACCCATTTATAACGAAGCAGAAAATATTACTGAAATGTATCGCCGTTTGACTCATGTTATGGCACAGTTAGATGGCGAAGTAGAATTAATTTTGATTGATGATGGTAGTAGCGATCGCTCTTTAAATGCCATCCGCGAACTACACCATCATGATAGTCGGGTACGTTATTTAAGTTTGGCTCGCAATTTTGGACATCAAATTGCCGTCACAGCCGGCTTGAATTTTGTGCAAGGTAAATGCGTCATCGTGATGGATGCTGATTTGCAAGATCCTCCAGAGTTAATTTTAAAGATGATTGCTAAGTGGCAACAAGGCTATCAAGTAGTATATGCTCAACGTTTATCTCGCAAAAAGGAAAGTTGGCTAAAACGCTTAACTGCCTATATTTTTTATCGATTTCTGCGGCTGATGGCTAATGTGGATATACCTGCTGACACAGGAGACTTCTGTGCAATGGATAGGCAAGTAGTAGATATCCTCAACACTATGCCGGAACGGAATCGTTATATTCGTGGCTTACGGGCTTGGGTAGGTTTCCGTCAAACTGCGATTACTTTTGAACGAGAACCTCGCTTTGCTGGCAAAGTTAAGTACACTTTTGGCAAGTCTTGGGCTTTAGCTGTGGATGGCATAATTGCTTTTTCTACGATACCTTTAAAAATCTCAACTTATCTAGGTTTACTATCAGCAGGTATCGCCTTGTTAATGATAATATTAGTTTTATATTGGCGATTGCTTGACCCATCTTCGCCATTGATAGGCTTTACTTTAATTACAGTTGCAATGTTTTTTATGGGTTCGGTACAGCTAATTTCTATTGGTATTTTAGGTGAGTATATTGGACGGATTTATGAAGAAGTCAAAGGTCGCCCTATCTACACTTTAAAAGAAACTGGCGGTTTGATGAAAGTTTCAGAAGTATCGCCAAAATAATATTTCGTCAGAGGTTGAAAATTTAATTTCCTGAAAACTTAGTCTTTTTATTAAATCAAAAAGGTAATTTTGTGACTCCACAAGAATTTAGTTTATTGTTAATATCAGTGCTGATTAGTGTAGCCGGACAGTTTTTTTTAAAAATAGGAGCGTTGAAATTAGGCAAAGTTCATATAGAAAATGCTATTACTCACATTCTGAGTATTATAACTACCCCTGAATTATTAATCGGATTAAGCTGTTATGCTTTAGGTGCTATAGCCTATATTTTGCTGTTAACTAGAGTTAATCTGAGCGTTGCCGGGCCATCTATCTCAATAGGTTATGTTTTTTCTGTGTTAATAGGTTACTTCATTTTGAAAGAACCTATTTATCCCACCCGTTTAATAGGTTTAGGTTTGATTGTGGTGGGAGTGATATTAGTCGTTTGGCGAAAATAAACTTAACTGTGCCAACTGGTGCTAAAATTATCTCTTACATATTGCGTGTGATTTGCTTAACTGAGACTTGAGACTCAACTTGAGCGATCGCTCAACCACTGAACTGATTCTGATATTGAAGAAATACGAATTTTATTGAAATGTTTTTATACTTACATACCTGATAGCAGTAATTACTTATAAATTTAAAGTAATAGATAATACAAAAGTTCAAATTGAATCTGTTAATTGTGGAATCATTCAATGCACATACCCAAAAATTTAAGTTTATAGTTAATTTCCGTAAAAATACTGTAAACACATATATTAAATTTTCATATTAATAATATAATAGCCTACATTGATTTGAGACTTCATCAATATCAAGTGTTAAGCTGTGGTTAATTCATCTCGGAAATATCTAGTACAGCACGGCGAGAATAAAGCTAAAAGTGCCAATAGTTAAACCGCCCAATCACATACTATCAGTATTGTAAGTTTTAACTACCACGTAGCGGTACTATGGTGACAAGCGAAATTCAGCCTTTCATAACATAGTTTTATGCTCAGGATTGAAAGAGTATATGACTTAACTAATCACAGACACTTGTTCATGAGAAACTATCCTGAGCAGAGTGTCGTCTATGTGCTGGATATTAGGCAAAGGCTGGTATTTAGCGGCTCAAAATTTAATTTTTTCTTTCCAAGGTAACAATGGGAGTCAGCATTAGAATATGTATGTTCAAGTTGAAAATTGACAGTTTTCTGCCACTTCTGGTAGACAAACTACCGCAATCAATAATTGTATGGAACATTTTTTGTAGCAACTCCCATCATAGATGAGGTTAATTTATCTGAGCAAGAGTTACACAAAATATTAGTTTTAATGCTACAGTGAATCACATTATTGTGATGTCCTGATAGCTAGATATCAAAGGTAAAAACTAGAATATTATCTGATTTGGATCAGTATAGTTAATATTCCATACTGTTGTTTTCTATAAATGCTATAGAAATAAAGCAGTTGACTGGTGAGTTCAGCACAAAAATTAAGTCTCATACCCAGATACATAGCAGGTTTTACTGCTAATTAATTGACTGTAAAGGCTTCGCCAAACTAACTTTCTGAAGAAAGTGGGAGAGGGCTTTTAGCCTACCCTAGTGGCTTTGCTGTGGTTAAGCATCCACAATTACTATCCTCTAGCTGAAAGTTCAATCTATAACACCTATGAACTCAAATTTTCTAATTAATTTCTGTAAATCAGTCGGCCTAATTTCAGGATTAACCGAAATTGCCTAGGTATATAAATTATCCAATGTTCCATCTTGGGAATATCATCATCAAACAGTGACTAATAAAACTTAACTCAAAGGAGCTATGAAGTGGAAAATAATAAGTCGTGGGTGTGGCCTCAAGGAATATTAGTTGTGCTGTTTGCTTTAAGTGCTAGTTTGAGTGTTGGTTTAATGATGTTAATCAAACCAAATACTTCAGATGCTCAGAGTAGACAAAGTATAAATGTTTCTAATGTTGCTAATGCAGCGCAAGGAGGTACGCAGAAGCGCATTGAAGGATTAAAAACCACAATGCTCAACAGTTGGCAGCAAGAAGCACAAGTTAAAGGTTTATCTTATGCTTTACCGCCACGCTTTCAAGGTGCAACCATTAAATCAGCACAACTGGGCGCAGATAAAAAAGTGATTGCGCTGACTTTTGATGATGGCCCTTGGCCTGAAACTACAGCACAAGTATTAGATATTCTTAAAGAAAATAATGTTAAAGCTACCTTTTTCGTCGTTGGACGCAATGTTAAAAACTTTCCAGATATACTTAAGCGAGTAGTTGCAGAAGGTCACGTCATTGGCAACCATACATGGCATCATTGGTATCATTTCATGAATCCCAAGGTAGCTGCTTACGAAATTGAGAATACAAGCAACATAATTTACAGCGTTGCTGGTGTGAAAACAAATTTGTTTCGGCCACCCGGAGGTATGATGCACAATGGGTTGGTGGCTCATGCTAGAAATAAAAAATACGGCATTATTATGTGGTCATCTGACTCAATTGACTATTCCCGTCCAGGTGTACCAAGGTTAGTCAACAATGTCTTCAGACAAGCAAAATCTGGCGGGATCGTACTCTTACATGATGGTGGTGGTAATCGCTCCCAAACTGTACAAGCATTACCAGAAATCATTGCTAAATTTCGCAGTCAAGGTTATAGCTTTGTCACTGTTCCAGAACTTTTAGAAATGCAAGAGCAACACCAAAAGTTAATTGCTAATAAAAAGTAATCATCCGATTGAACAATTAAGTAGCTCAACTTAAAAAACATAATACTCAGATCCCCGACTTCTTTAAGAAGTCGGGGATCTATAACGAATTGAAAAACTCCTCTCTAAACCTCTCCCCTAAAAGGAGAGAGGCTTGAAAAGACTAATGACTAATCACTAAACTGAACTCAGATGTTTTTCTAGTACAGCTTGGGGATTTGTCTCTGGACTTTCAGCTTCAGAAGGTGGTACTAATTGCCAGAATTGAGGTAAGTAATCTTGCCAATTTTGCAAGATGTGTTTAGCTTTGGCTGAACCAGTACGTTCTGCATGGGCTGTGATTAAATCGTGTAACTGTTTCTCTCCGGCTGGTGTAATTACCCGTTGGATTTTCACAATTTCACGGTTCACTAACTCAGGTAAAGAGCCATCTTCATCTAAGAAGTAAGCTAGTCCACCAGTCATCCCCGCCGCTACGTTGCGTCCTACTTTACCCAGTACGACAATTGTGCCACCAGTCATGTACTCACAGCAGTGATCCCCAGTACCTTCAATCACCGCTACACCTTTAGAGTTTCGCACCGCAAAGCGTTCTCCGCCTAAACCATTGACAAATAACACCCCACCTGTAGCACCGTAAAGGCAAGTGTTACCAACTATGACGTTTTGTGATGGGTCAAATTTAGCATCTGCTGGTGGTTTAATAATAATTTCTCCACCGTGCATCCCTTTTCCTACGTAGTCGTTGGCTTCTCCTTCTAGGGTGAGAATGATTCCAGGCAGGTTAAAAGCTCCAAAACTTTGTCCTACACTACCTGTAAAGTTGAGGTTAATTTGTCCCTCAAAACCACTATCACCGTATTGAGAAGCGATCGCACCCGCTAATCTCGCGCCCACTGTTCTATCAGTATTGACTATAGCTAAACTCTTAGCCACAGTTGATTGATTACGAATAGCGGCTTGAATTTCTGCGTCAGCCAGCAGTTGATCATCTACAACTGGCCCGTTGCTATGCACTTCTTCATGCAACAACCAGCTACGGTTAGTTTTTGTATCTGGTAGTTGCAGTAAGCAATCCAGGTTAATTGTTTGGGTTTTGGTGATGCGTGCGTCTTGTCTGGCTTGCAGGATATCACCACGCCCAACAATTTCCGACAAAGAACGATAGCCGAGTTTTGCTAGCAGACTCCGCACTTCTTCCGCAATGAAGTAGAAGAAGTTAACCACGTGTTCGGGGATACCTGTAAACCGCTTGCGTAGTTCTTCTTTTTGGGAAGCAACACCGACGGGACAGTTGTTAGTGTGGCAAATTCTCGCCATGATACAACCTTCAGCAATCATGGCGATAGAACCGAAGCCGAATTCTTCTGCACCCATCAATGCACCGATGACTACATCCCAACCACTCTTGAGACCGCCATCTACACGCAAAATCACGCGATCGCGCAAGCCATTTTCCATCAGCACACGATGCACTTCGGTTAAACCCAATTCCCAAGGTGAACCCGCGTGTTTAATCGATGACAGTGGTGATGCACCTGTACCACCATCATGGCCAGAAATTTGGATAATATCCGCATTGGCTTTAGCTACACCAGCAGCAATTGTGCCAATTCCCACTTCTGCCACTAACTTGACTGATACTTGGGCTTTGGGGTTAATTTGATGCAGGTCAAAAATTAACTGTGCCAAGTCTTCAATCGAGTAGATGTCATGGTGTGGTGGGGGAGAAATCAAGGTAACACCGGGTTTGGAACGTCTTAACATCGCAATGTAAGGACTTACCTTCGCCCCTGGTAGTTGTCCGCCTTCCCCTGGTTTTGCACCTTGGGCAATTTTGATTTCGATTTGTTTGGCACTGGCTAAATATCCAGGTGTGACACCAAACCGTCCTGATGCAACTTGTTTAATGGCACTGGAAGCTGTATCACCATTCCGCAAACCGCCCAGGTGGGGAAGGGTGGGGGAGTGTCCCGACTCATCCACATCATTGAGGACTTTATAACGGACTGGATCTTCGCCACCTTCTCCAGAGTTAGATTTACCACCTAAACGGTTCATGGCGATCGCCAATACTTCATGGGCTTCCCGTGACAATGCACCCAAGGACATCCCCCCAGTACAGAAGCGTTTGACAATATCACTTACTGACTCTACTTCTTCTACGGGAATTGATGGGCGATCGCTTTGTAAATCTAGCAAGTCCCGTAACGCCGTTGCGGGTCTACCTTGAAGATACTGCTTGTAAACTTCGTAGTGGTCGTATTTCTTGCCATCAACAGCTTTATGTAGTGCTTTCGCCAATTCTGGGCTGTTCATGTGGTACTCACCACCAGGACGGTAGTTGTAGAACCCTAAGTTTTCTAACTTCTTAATCGTCAGTTCTGGGAATGCCTTACTATGGAAGGTTAAAATTTCTTGGGCTAAGTCGCTGACACTCAACCCACCAATGCGGGAAGCTGTCCCCCGGAAACCCAGTTGTAATAAATCCCCACCAATACCAATTGCTTCAAAGATTTGCGCCGCTTGATAGCTAGGCAGCAGGGAAATTCCCATCTTGGAGAGAATTTTCAACAGACCCGAATTTACAGCTTTGCGATAGTTAGCTATAGCTTCCTCTAAGGTGAGGGTTTTAATTTTACCCCGTTCCATAAAGCTTTGGGTTTTCGGCTCAAACCACCAATCGCGCACGGTTTCCAAAGCCATGTAAGGACACACAGCACCCGCCCCATAGCCTAACAAACAAGCAAAGTGATGGGTACTCCAGCACTGGGCGGTATCCACAACCAGGGATGTTTTCATCCGCAAACCCTGACTAATCAGGTAATGATGCACCGCACCCACCGCTAACAAAGGCGGAATATAGCTGTATTCGCTGCTGATGCCGCCGTTGGTTCTATCGCTTAAAATTAAAATCTTTGCCCCTGCGCGGACTGACTCAGCCGCTTGTTGTTGTAGGGCTGCAACTGCTTTTTGTAACCCTTCTGGGCCGTTGGCGATCGCAAACAGCGTTGATAATTCCGCCGTACCCAATCCTGACAGCTTAATAGCATCTAATTCTGATTCTGTCAATACTGGCGAATCTAGTTTTAGCCTTTTCGCGTATTCTGCCTTGGGTTCTAATAAGTTACCTCTTTCACCCAACTCCACTTTTAACGACATCACCAATTTTTCCCGCAGGGGGTCAATTGCAGGGTTAGTGACTTGAGCAAACCGTTGTTTGAAATAGTCATACAACAAGTGGGGTTTGTCAGACAGCACCGCCAAAGGAATATCATCCCCCATGCAGAACGTTGGTTCTGCACCGTTGCTAGCCATTGGTTGAATCACCATGTCTACATCTTCGGTGGTGTAACCAAAAGCTAGTTGCTGACGCAATAAGCTTTGTTTGTCAATGGTATTAGTTGGCTGTGTTTCGTTCTCTGCTACTCGATGACCATTACCATTACCGTTAATATTAGCTGCTGGGCTGTCAAGCAATTGTTGCAAATCTTGACGATACTGTTTTAACCATGCGCCGTAAGGGTGCTGCTTGGCAATACGCTGTTTAATTTCCCAGTTCTTCAGTACCTCATGGTTGACTAAATCCACAGCAATCATTTGCCCAGGGCCGAGTCTACCTTTCTCGATAATATCGGCTTCTGGGATATTCACTACACCAGCCTCAGAAGCGACCACAATATAGTCATCTTTGGTTATCAGGTAACGAGCCGGTCTTAAGCCGTTGCGGTCTAAGGTTGCGCCGACTTTTTTACCATCACTAAATACTAACAGTGCTGGGCCGTCCCATGCTTCTTGTAGACCACTGTAATATTCGTAAAAATCGACAATTTCGGGATATTGGCGCAAAGATGGTTGATTTTGGTAAGCCTCTGGTACCATCATCATCAATGCTTCTTCTGGGGTTCTGCCAGAACGCACTAATAACTCCAGCACATTATCCAAGCTGGCAGAGTCACTACTGTTAATATTGACAACAGGCTTGAGTTCTTCCAGGCGATTTTCCCAAATTGGATGATTAAGGCTCGCTTCTCTGGCCATCATCCAATTAATGTTACCCAACAAGGTGTTAATTTCGCCGTTATGTCCTAACAGTCGCATTGGTTGCGCTAAAGGCCATTTCGGCATGGTATTCGTACTAAAGCGGCGATGATAGACAGCAAACGCACTCTTATACGCCGAATTTTGTAAATCTTGATAAAATTCACCCAAAACTGCGGAACGCACCATGCCTTTATAGACAATTGTGCGGCTGGATAGGGAACAGATGTAAAATTCCTCAGAGATATTTTTCGCAGCTTTAACTATGCGGCGACGGGTAATATACAGTTCCCTTTCTAAGTCATCACCAGTTTTATCAGATGCTAATAAAACCTGCTCGATTTGGGGTTGATTTTCTCGTGCTTGTACCCCCAGAGTGTCTGGTTTTACTGGTACTACTCGCCAGCCCAGTACCGTTAATTTTTCTTCAGTGGCTACTTGCTCAACAATTGCTTTAGCTGTTTTTGCAACTTCAGGGTCTTGTGGCAAAAAGAGCATCCCGACTGCTATATTGCTAGTGGATGAAAAGTCTATCTGTCTAAAGGTAGATTCTTGCTGTAATAACTCCCAAGGAATTGCAGTCAAAATCCCCGCACCATCACCAGAGTCTTGGTCTGCACTGCAACCGCCTCGGTGTTCTAAACAAGTCAAAGCAGCTAAAGCTTTTGCCACAATTTCATGGCTGGGATGATTTTGACGATGAGCAATAAAACCTACACCACAGGCATCTCGTTCCTCTACTAACCACCTTTGCCCCTGGTAGGTATCTCTTGAGTTCATTTTCGCTGTGATTTCTGGGTTTTGATTCATCGATTTATCAGTCATAGCCTGTTCCTGAGATCCTGAGTCACTTTCGCCACTGAATTTGTGAGCAAATTTTTGCAATTTCGTCCTATGTAGATACACAAATCGCCAAAATTTAGGGAAAAAAAATTTTAACTTCGGCGTTCAAAATCGCCCTCGTTAAAATGTTTACGTTATTGCTTATGTATTTATCCTGTTGTTTGACAAAATACCTTTGCCTGACAGCCTTTTATTTATATCGTGAATCTGTGTACCTTCTCAATTTCTTTGTTACAGATTAAATATATTTTTTGCTCAGGCTACATTATCTGGTGACGAGGAACAAAAAACCAGATTAATGCTTCACAGTATTCCAAACTCATTAATCCTGATTTCATCGCAAAATCAGCGTATTACACTATATGCCCATTTGACATTTCCTAATTCTTGTTTGTTAGGGTTGAGATTTTCGCTAATCAACTAACGCCACTGTTGTGACTACTGTTTAGCTAATGACTATCAGTAGCGACAGAAAATACTTTACATCCACGATGTAATATCTGAATTCAGATTCTACGACCAATACTACTGTTAATAGTTTGGTGATTACTATTGCTAGTTAAAGTATTTAGTCACAGTGATTTTAGCCGCCAGTCTATTGGTTATGGCTATCAAGAGATAAAGAGCCAATATACACAATATCACATTTCTGCAAAAATTGAATCGTGATTTTTTAAGATTTCCCCACAATTAGTTAATCTGTGAGTTTAGGTCAGAGATTGCAATACTACCTATATAAGCTATGGTAAACATACTAAATAGTTGTCAGCAACAATACTTGAGTGCAATTGCCCAACAATTCAATGATCGCTTATTGCCAATCACTGCATCGCCAATCTTGGTAATATCACTGTGTTTGTCTGCCATTAGTGCCACTACCGCCCAAACACCACCAACCCAGGCTCATGCAGCTTCAGAGTTGATTGCACAATCTGCCACATCTACCTCAAGGCAGAACATAGCTTCTGGTAGGCAAATTTCCCTGAATGGTCGCACTTTCCCAGGAACGTGGTTACAGCAATTTGCCGGGACAAATCAAGCCAAAACCTACATTAGTGATGGTGTTCTCAGACAAGTTATCGGAGTAGACCTTTTAAGTAGCAATAACCCAGCCAGACAACCAATACAGTGGTTTTCTGCCCATACTCAATCATTGGTGTTGACTACGGCTCTATTGGCAGGATACCGCTATTTAGACGTGACAAACTTAGCCCAAACCGTGGGGTGGCAGATGCAAGCCCAAGGTAACACATTAGTAATTACCACACCAACGGCGCAAGTCAGAAATATTATTCCACAGAGTCAAGCACCTGGGGTAGCGACAAATCGCATTGTTTTGGATTTAGACCGTCCTACACCTTGGCAAGTCAGACAAGGATTACCAATTAAAACTTTACTGGATGATCCAAACACCCCCAGTCCTAACAAATCTGCGCCAGTTAACAGAGAATGGACAATTGTCTTAGATGCTGTTGCTGATGCCAGTTTAATTCAGCGATATACGCCCTCACCTGTATTATTACCAAACTTATTAAAACAAACAGAAGTACCAACGCAAGAGTCTGAGCCATTAATTCAAAAAGTGGAGGTGGTGAATAATCAAACTTTGATTAGTCTCAGCGTTCCTTTGGATTTATCTCCACAGATTAGCACTACAGCTAATCCCCATCGCCTAGTGATTGATCTAAAACCTGATGCTTTGAATACAAGAGATATTACCTGGGCTAGAGGTTTACGTTGGCGACAACAATTAGTGAATTTAGGTGAAGACCGTTTTCCTGTGGTTTGGTTAGAAGTCAATCCCCGGACTGTGGGGCTAACCTTAAAACCGATGGTGGCGAATACAGGAACGATGGTAGGGACAGCCCCGATAATTCAAACGGCTCAAAGATATTTAGCTGTAGCAGCCATTAATGCCGGTTATTTTAACCGGAATAATCGATTACCCTTGGGTGCAGTGCGTCGGAATGGTGAGTGGTTATCTAGTCCCATTCTCAACCGGGGTGCGATCGCCTGGAATGATTCGGGACAATTTTACTTTGGTCGTCTCAGTTTACAAGAAACTTTAATTACTGCCAATAACCAGCAACTACCAATTTTGTTTCTCAACAGTGGCTATGTCCAAAGCGGTATTGCCCGTTATACCCCGGTGTGGGGGGAAACCTATACACCCCTGACAGACAATGAAATTGTTCTGTTTGTCCAAAACAACCAAATCACCAATCAATTAGCAGGTGGTAAAGCCGGTCAAACTAACCTTCCTATTCCCAAAGATGGATATTTATTAACTTTACGTGGTACTGCCACCAATACAGCATCTCAATTATCTGTAGGTTCTAGTGTTCGAGTCATCAGTAAAACTACACCTGCTGAGTTTAACCGTTATCCCCACATCGTTGGTGCTGGGCCTCTACTACTGCAAAATAATCAAATTGTGCTGGATGGTGAAGCTGAAAAATTTAGTAAAGCCTTCATCGCTCAAAAAGCTAGTCGTAGTGCTATCTGCACCACAGCCAACGGTAATTTAATGCTTGCTGCTGTACATAATCGCGCCGGTGGCCCCGGCCCCACTTTGGCAGAACACGCCCAATTAATGCAGCGTTTAGGCTGTGTCAATGCCCTCAACTTAGACGGTGGTAGTTCAACCAGTCTTTATCTAGGAGGACAACTACTTGACCGCTATCCTAACACTGCGGCTCGTGTACACAACGGTATTGGCATTTTTTTACAGTCTAGGTAATCGCATTGGGGATAGGGCATGGCGCAGATAAATTCAAAATTCTTGCATTAAAGAATTGTTGGGAAAAAATCTCCCCTACTCCCCCTGCTTCCTCATCTTCCTCTTCTCCCCCAGTCCCCAGTCCCCTTTTTAAAGCTGATAATAAGCTACCTTTCAGCTTCATGAAGAATTGGTTTAGTGTGGAAATTTGAGCCAAAATTTACCAAAGGTCAAAGTTTCGCTTTGCTATGTTTAGCAAAGTCAAACTAAATTGCTGATTTTCACGGTTGTCAGATTGCTCATAAGTTTTCCATCAATGGTTAAGAGTTAAAAGTAATGACGGTTTGTTATGTCTTTAAGTGAGGTAAATATGGCTCAACATCAAGAAACTACAAAAACTAATACTTTGCCTCTACCAACTGCGATCGCTAACCGGAGTGTTGCGGCAACTGAACTGCGTCCTTGGGGTTCGTTTACCGTTTTGGAAGAAGGACGCGGTTACAAAATTAAGCGCATTGAGGTTAAGCCTGGACACCGCCTCAGTCTACAAATGCACCATCATCGCAGTGAACACTGGATTGTTGTCTCTGGTACTGCTAAGGTTGTGTGTGGTGAGCAAGAAGTTTTATTGAGTAATAATCAGTCTACTTATGTGCCTCAGTGTACTTCTCACCGCTTAGAAAATCCCGGTGTGATTCCTTTGGTACTGATTGAAGTCCAAAATGGCGAATATCTCGGTGAAGATGATATTATTCGCTATCAAGATGATTATGCCCGTACCCCCAATTAATCAGCTAATCGGGCTTTTATGGCTTTGAGCTAACAATATAATTCGCAAACCGTCTACACTCAGTCCAGTGTTTTTAAGTCCCTACTCAGTATAAGTGGGGACTAAAATATTTTCAGATGCTTGGATGGTTGGGAGTTTCCCAAATGTTTGATTTTTAACGCAGAGGAACGCGGAGGAAACGCGGAGGCACGCAAAGAAGGGAGGAGGCGGAGAGAGAAGAACTTTTACTCAGTCAACAGTCAACAGTCAACAGTCAACCATCAACCTTCCCCTTTAATTTCTAACTGCTGATTCTTGTCGGCAAACCTTCTGTAATACTTAAGTATGGTGTTTTCAATTGGCTAAACTATTGTTATGATTCATGTAAGCCAAGCAGCAGCAACTGAAATTGCTCGCTTACGGGCAAAGCAACAGCCAAACAAGTTTTTTCGGTTAACAGTTAAACCAGGTGGCTGTTCCGGTTTGTTTTATGATATGTCTTTTGATGAACAGGTAAAGGAAGGCGATCGCCTAGTTGAAGTGACCAGTCTGCAAGTGGTTATAGATGCCACTAGCTGGGATTATGTGAATGGTTTAGCAATAGACTATTCCGAAGATTTGATGGGTGGTGGGTTTCGGTTTCATAATCCCCAAGCTGTTGTTACCTGTGGCTGTGGCAATTCCTTTTCTACCACCGCCCCAACCGTGGTTTAAATAAAAAAATAAAAATTATATGTGAGTTTGACATAAAACCACGAAAAAAGATATAATCAGGATTTGTTAAAACTTAGACTTAGCAAGCAGCTTCACGCGCTGTTACTCATGCCAACAATACAGCAATTAATCCGTAGCGAACGCGAAAAAGCGCGTCAAAAAACCAAGTCTCCTGCTCTTAAACAATGCCCTCAGCGTCGGGGGGTATGTACCAGAGTATATACGACGACTCCTAAAAAGCCTAATTCGGCTCTGCGTAAAGTAGCAAGGGTAAGACTGACCTCTGGATTTGAAGTGACAGCTTACATTCCCGGAATAGGTCACAACTTACAAGAACACTCAGTAGTAATGATTCGTGGTGGTCGGGTTAAGGATTTACCCGGCGTGAGATATCACATCATTCGTGGCACCTTGGATACAGCTGGAGTCAAAGACCGTAAACAAGGACGTTCCAAATATGGAACCAAGCGTCCAAAAGAAGGAGCTAAAAAGTAGGGATAGCGATTAATCGTCAAATCATACGATTGGTCGCTTGACCAAAAAGTGCCAGAATAACAAATTATCAAAGGCACTGGTTCTGAAACAGGATTAATTATTTATAAAATTTCTGTTTTCAGAAATTGCTCAAGCTTCTAGCTCAAACCTACTACTCAGCGAGCAAGTGTAGGTAGAATCAAAAATGCTGTAAGCGGCAGCAGCATTGATTTTTTACCTGAGATGGCAAAGAATCAACTTCCTTTGTGTTCTCAGTGGCAGTAAAAGTCTACAAATTAGGTCACTGCAAACGTAGAGCCAAGGATTACGGCATCCGATCTGTAGCCAAAAAGCGCAGAAAAGCCGCAGTCTGGTAGCATATAATTTCGTCGCCAAATCCAAAATTAAGGTTAAATTATGTCTCGTCGAGGTGTTATTCAAAGGCGTCCAGTACCGCCTGACTCTGTGTACAATAGTCGTCTGGTGAGCATGATCATCAGACGGATAATGCGTCATGGCAAAAAATCATTAGCAGCACGCATCGTTTATGATGCTATGAAGACGATAGAGGAACGTACTGGCAATAATGCACTGGAAGTGTTTGAAAGAGCAGTGCGTAATGCTACACCTCTAGTAGAAGTCAAAGCGCGTCGAGTTGGCGGTGCAACCTACCAAGTACCAATGGAAGTGCGTTCAGAACGGGGTACTACCCTAGCATTGCGTTGGTTAGTACAATTTTCTCGCTCTAGACCAGGGCGCACAATGGCTGGCAAACTAGCAAATGAATTAATGGATGCAGCCAATGAAACGGGTAATGCCATCCGTAAGCGCGAAGAAACACATCGCATGGCAGAAGCTAACAAAGCATTTGCACACTATCGTTACTAAGCAGAGCAGCGATATATCATGCCTGAAAAAGGGGTATATCGCCGACTTACAAAAAAGTAAAATAAAGACGGTTTTCCGTAAAAGTATAGAATCTTAACAAAGAGTAATATACAAGATATCATGAGGCAAAAACCATAGGAGGCTACTGTGGCACGTACCAACCCGCTAGAAAAAGTACGCAATATCGGTATTGCGGCGCATATAGATGCGGGCAAGACAACAACAACAGAGAGAATATTATTTTACTCTGGGATAATTCATAAAATTGGTGAAGTTCACGAAGGAACTGCGGTAACTGACTGGATGGATCAGGAGCGGGAGCGGGGAATTACCATCACTGCGGCTGCGATCAGTACCAGTTGGAAAGATCATCAAATTAACATTATCGATACTCCAGGTCACGTAGACTTCACAATTGAAGTAGAACGCTCCATGCGAGTGTTAGATGGAGTGATCGCGGTATTTTGTTCAGTAGGTGGTGTGCAACCCCAATCTGAAACAGTGTGGCGACAAGCAGACCGCTACAAAGTACCTCGGATTGCTTTTATCAACAAAATGGATCGCACAGGCGCGAACTTTTACAGAGTTCACGAACAAATGCGCGATCGCTTGCGTGCCAATGCCATTGCAATTCAGTTGCCCATAGGTAGTGAAAACGAATTCAAAGGCATTATCGACTTGGTGGGAATGCGTGCCTTCATCTACAACAACGACCAAGGCACGGATATCCAAGAAACGGCAATTCCGGCAGAAATGCAAGAGCAAGCCGCAGAATACCGCACCAAGCTGATTGAAGCAGTAGCGGAAACCGATGACGACTTGATGGCCAAATACTTCGAGGGCGAAGAACTGACACAAGACGAAATTCGGACAGCTCTGCGTAAAGGTACAATTGCTGGCACCATCGTGCCTGTACTATGCGGTTCAGCATTTAAAAACAAAGGCGTACAGTTAATGCTGGATGCGGTAGTTGATTATCTACCAGCACCAATTGACGTACCAGCAATTCAAGGTACATTGCCTAGTGGAGATTCTGTAGAGCGTAAGGCTGATGATAATGAACCCTTGTCAGCTTTAGCCTTCAAGATTATGGCTGACCCTTATGGTCGCCTCACCTTCATTCGCGTTTATTCTGGTGTGCTGAAAAAAGGTAGCTACGTCCTTAACGCCACCAAAGGCAAGAAAGAACGGATCTCTCGCCTCGTAGTGTTGAAAGCAGACGAACGCCAAGACGTTGAAGAACTGCGAGCAGGTGACTTAGGTGCAGCAGTAGGATTGAAAGACACCTTGACAGGTGATACTTTATGTGATGAAGGCTCTCCCGTCATATTAGAGTCTCTATTTATCCCTGAGCCTGTAATCTCGGTAGCGGTTGAACCCAAAACCAAGAACGACATGGATAAGCTGTCAAAGGCACTGCAATCTTTGTCAGAAGAAGATCCTACCTTCCGCGTCAGTGTTGACCCAGAAACCAACCAAACCGTAATTGCTGGGATGGGAGAGTTACACCTAGAAATTCTCGTAGACCGGATGTTACGCGAGTTTAAAGTAGAAGCTAACGTTGGTGCGCCACAGGTAGCTTACCGCGAAACTATTCGTAAAAATGTCACCAGAGTTGAAGGGAAATTCATCCGTCAAAGCGGTGGTAAAGGTCAATATGGTCACGTTGTGATTGACCTCGAACCAGGCGAACCCGGTAGTGGTTTTGAATTTGTTTCCAAAATTGTGGGTGGTGCTGTACCTAAAGAGTACATCAACCCCGCAGAGCAGGGAATGAAAGAATGTTGTGAATCTGGCGTATTAGCTGGATATCCACTGATTGATGTGAAAGCAACATTAGTTGATGGTTCTTACCACGATGTAGACTCTTCAGAAATGGCTTTCAAAATCGCTGGCTCAATGGCGATGAAAGAGGCTGTTAGCAAAGCTTCACCTGTCCTGTTAGAGCCTATGATGAAAGTTGAGGTAGAAGTTCCCGAAAACTTCCTAGGGGATGTAATGGGCGACCTCAATTCCCGTCGTGGGCAAATTGAAGGCATGGGATCTGAACAAGGTATTGCCAAAGTGACCGCTAAAGTCCCCTTGGCAGAAATGTTTGGCTACGCTACCGATATCCGGTCGAAAACCCAAGGTCGGGGAATCTTCTCAATGGAGTTTAGCCATTACGACGAAGTGCCTCGCAACGTGGCTGAGGCAATCATCGCAAAAAGCAAAGGGAACGCATAATTAAAAAAGGAAACGAGCATACATGGCACGCGCAAAGTTTGAAAGAACTAAAACCCACGTTAACATCGGTACTATTGGCCACGTTGACCACGGTAAAACTACATTAACAGCAGCTATCACCATGACCTTGGCTGCTTTGGGTAAAGCAGAAGCTAGAGCTTACGACCAAATCGATAACGCACCCGAAGAAAAAGCACGGGGTATCACCATTAATACTGCTCACGTTGAGTATGAAACCGATAAACGGCACTATGCTCACGTAGACTGCCCCGGCCACGCTGACTATGTGAAAAACATGATCACCGGTGCGGCGCAAATGGACGGAGCTATCCTGGTAGTAGCTGCCACCGATGGCCCTATGCCTCAAACCCGTGAACACATCCTGCTAGCACGTCAGGTGGGCGTTCCCAAGTTGGTAGTCTTCTTAAATAAAGAAGACATGATGGAAGACCCTGAACTATTGGAACTGGTAGAACTAGAACTTCGTGAACTACTGAGTGAGTACGGATTTGATGGTGATGAAATTCCCATCGTCAGAGGTTCAGGTTTGCAAGCTCTAGAAGCAATGACCAAGAACTCCAAAATTCAGCGTGGAGAAAATGAGTGGGTAGACAAAATCTACTCATTGATGGATGAAGTAGATTCCTACATTCCTGATCCAGAGCGCGATATTGACAAGCCTTTCTTGATGGCTGTAGAAGACGTGTTCTCTATTACTGGTCGTGGTACTGTGGCAACAGGCCGGATTGAGCGTGGAAAAGTCAAGGTTGGCGACGTAGTGGAATTGGTTGGTATCAGAGATACCCGCAACACCACCGTCACCGGGATTGAGATGTTCAAGAAGAGCCTTGATGAAGGTATGGCTGGTGATAACGCTGGTGTACTACTACGTGGTATCCAAAAAACCGATATTGAACGCGGTATGGTAATCGCCAAACCAGGTTCTATCACTCCTCACACCCAATTTGAAGGTGAAGTATACGTACTCACCGAAAAAGAAGGTGGTCGGAAAACACCCTTCTTCCCTGGCTACCGTCCTCAGTTTTACGTGCGGACAACCGACGTAACCGGTACAATCACAACCTTCACTTCTGATGACGGCAGTGCTGCTGAAATGGTGATGCCCGGCGATCGCATCAAAATGACCGTAGAATTGATTAACCCCATCGCAATTGAGCAAGGTATGCGCTTCGCGATTCGTGAAGGTGGTCGCACCATCGGTGCTGGTGTCGTCGCCAAAATCCTCAAATAGTACGTTTGTAACCTAATAACCAAGAGCAGAGATGCTAAGATGCCTCTCTGCTCTTTTATCTGAGGGAATAGGGCGTTATGGCATCAAACAAGTCAAAAGTCAGAATTAAAGAATTTTGAATTTTGACTTTTGAATTGATTTGTCCCCAATCCCCAATCCCCAATCCCCAAATTAATCCGAACCAGGAAAACTGAAGATGGCAACTCTACAGCAGCAGAAAATTAGAATTCGTTTACAAGCTTTTGACCGTCGTTTATTGGATACATCTTGCGAGAAGATTGTAGACACGGCTAACCGGACTAACGCTACAGCTATCGGCCCGATTCCTTTACCCACCAAACGTAAAATTTACTGCGTGCTGCGATCGCCTCACGTAGATAAAGATTCCCGCGAACATTTTGAAACCCGCACCCATCGCCGGATTATTGACATCTACCAACCTTCATCTAAAACTATTGATGCCCTGATGAAGCTCGATTTACCATCAGGTGTGGATATTGAAGTCAAACTTTAATTAGTGAATACTGTGTAATTTTTATAAAAGCCCTGAAGAAATTTATCTCAGGGCTTTTTATTAGCTGTGAAACAAATGTTAAAATGTAAAAAAAATACGGGAAAAGCAGAGAAAAGTAAATCTTTTAGGATTAAATTTATACTTAGGTAAAAATGACATCTTCTTCTAGAATTGCAGTTCGTGAACTACCTCTGTTCCCGTTACCTGAAGTAGTTCTATTTCCTACTAGACCGCTACCCCTGCACATTTTTGAGTTTCGCTACCGAATCATGATGAACACGATTTTGTCAAGCGATCGCAGGTTTGGCGTGTTGATGGTTGACCCAGTTCAAGGCACAATTGCCAATGTCGGCTGCTGTGCCGAAATTATCCACTACCAGCGTCTACCAGATGACCGCATGAAAATGCTCACCTTGGGACAACAAAGGTTTCGCGTATTAGAGTATGTGCGAGAAAAGCCCTATCGTGTGGGTTTAGTGGAATGGATTGAAGACCAGCCACCAAGTAAAGATTTACGCCCCTTGGCTACGGAAGTAGAACAACTACTGCGGGATGTGGTGCGACTGTCAGCTAAATTAACAGAACAAAATATCGAACTTCCCGAAGAGTTGCCAGATTTGCCCACCGAGTTATCTTATTGGGTGGCGAGTAATCTTTACGGTGTGGCTGATGAGCAGCAGTCATTACTAGAAATGCAAGATACTGCGGCTCGCTTAGAACGAGAAGCAGAAATTTTGACTACTACTCGTAATCACTTGGCGGCTCGTGCTGTGCTGAAAGATACCTTTAATCAAAACTCTTAAGCCGTCAAGACTCCTGTGTACTGATTGGTACGACATTATAACTACCAAATATTTTGAGAACTTCTGTGTAGTTACTGAGTTCTACCAGTGCAGATTGCATTTTAGGTGTGTTGACAGCAGCCTCTAAATCAATAAAAAATAAATACTCTCCTAGCGATCGCTTCGTCGGACGTGATTCAATCCGACTGAGGTTGATTCCTAGTTCAGCAAATACCAGTAGTGGTTTAACCAATGCTCCTGGTACGTTAGCAGGTACACTAAAAGCCACAGACGTATGAGTGGGCGTATGTAAGGGTAGCTGCTGCGTAATTTCTGAGTCTTCCTGACTGATTACCCAAAAACGTGTACAGTTTTCGGGATAATCATTAATCTGATGCGCTAATATTGGCAAATTGTAAATTTGAGCAGATCTAGCAGAGGCGATCGCGGCGGCTGTGAAATCCTGCTGTAAAATTTTTAACCCTTCCGTGGTAGAATTGCTGGGAATCAGTTGTACATTCGCGAGAAACTCTCCCAACCAGTTCTGACACTGCGCCAACCCTTGCGGATGCGAATAAACAGTTTTAATCTTATCTAAGCTAGGCGCACAGGAAATTAAGGCATGGGCAATAGGCATCACCAAAGTTGATTGAATTTGCAAACTGTCTAACTGCCATAAAGTATCCATCGTCATGGTGACGCTGCCTTCAATCGAATTTTCCACAGGTACAACAGCTAGATGGGTTTGTCCTTGGGCAACGGCTTTTAATGATTGAGCAATACTAGGATAGGGACATAAAACAGTTTCAATACCTGTATGTTGTTTTAGCCATTGAACATAAAAAATAGTCGCTTGTTCTGCATAAGTTCCTGGCGGCCCTAAATGGGCAATTGATAAAGTCACAGCGTTTAGTCCTTAGTTATTTCTGATGTTTCTGACTGTATCATAGGGAAAATCAGTTTTTTTTAGTCGCCATATTTTGTCCGAATAAAAATTTAATTGGTACTGGTTTGAGCGACACAGTGATAAAACTTATAACTATATTCACCAGCAAAGTTACCGTATTTCTTATCAAGAACACAGTTTTGAGATTCCACATCAATTGGGGTGCGAAATTCGACTAACCATAAGTCTAAAGGACGCTGAAGTTGAGTTAGTTGTTGTGTTAATATTTGCTGGGCTTGAGTATAATTCTGAGTTTTTGAATCTTTACCAGCTAAGAAAAATTGCAAATTTTTGGCAGGTAAATTTTGTAATTCCCAAGCTAACCCCATCATTCTACCTGTTTGTCCGTGATGGATGTGTGTTGTGGCAATTAGGATATTATTCTGAGAGGCTTGTTGAATAATAGCGGCGAGAATATCAGGACGTTGGTTTTGTAGATAACCCAAATTACCACCAACTGTTACACCTCCTAAAGTCGCCATCAATAAAATGATGCTGACTGCAACTTTACCATCAACTAGAAACCGCAATTGCTGTACTTGATGCCAACAGCCAGCCAAGGCTGCACCTAAGAGTAAAATGATTGCTGGGGCGTAAAAAAATTGGAAACGGGCGGCTAAAGTTAAGTCTTTTCCTAAACCGTAGGTGAAAAACAAAGATAAAGCGATCGCCCCCCATACATACCCAGTTAAAATTTGTATGGTGAGATGGGTATCAGGATTTTCTTGGTAAATTTTCAATCCCTGAATCATGGGTGGTAGACTCCAGACTAAAAATACCAAAGTCACCACACCAGACAGAATTATCACCGCTAATGGTAATGTGAGAGCCGAAGGTAACAACAACAGCATACTCATCAGCCACAGTAGTAATCTTCCTAATGGTTCTAACCATCTAGTATGGGGACTACTACCCCCTACCCAACTTGTGAGATCACTTCCTGGTATATTCAGTAAGTTGGGTATCCACACCAGACATCCCACCAAAGTACCGACAGCAACTATGCTGATGCGCCACCAAGTGCTATGCTGTTGTTTTGATTGCCAAATCTTTGCTAGCAGTACCAAACCTTCAGCGCAAAGCGTCAGCATGAAAAAATAATGTGTTGCTACTCCCACACAGTTAATTATCACCCAAACAAACATCAGCGATATGGGTAGAGATTGCTGAGTATAAATTTTTTGGATAGCTTTGACTAAACAACACAGAGAAGCAATCACCAACAACATGACTAAAGTATAGTGACGGGCTTCTCTTGCTAAAAAAATAGTGTAAGGTGAAACTGCCATCATCGCTGCGGCTATTTGCCCCACCAATTTAGAACGAAAAGCCACATAGGCAAACCAGAACATGGCAGGAATTGATAAAATGCCTAGACAAGCACTGAGCGATCGCGCTGCTAAAATAGAAGCAACTTCCCCAGTCGGTGAAAAGATTTTCATCCACAAATGAGCTAGTACGAAATATACAGGTGGATGGGTACTCTCATTTAACAAATGTTGAATTACCGTAGTGAACCCTACTAAGGGCGTAGGTACGAGTTGTTGTAATAAAACATCTGAACTAATTATCTGATTGAGTGGAACAATGCGAAAACTATTCCCCAAGCTAAAAACCATCGTGGCACACTCATCAGTCCAAGGGGGCAAGACTTCTAAACGCCAAAAGCGTAGACTTATACCAATAGCTAACCATAGCAGCAGTAGCAATAGGTGATATTTGTTCTTCATTCAGGCATTGAGTAGTAATTTTGTCAAAAAAATTGCCCTATCGATGACAGCAACTTAGAGTTTTATCATACATACTTTATAGGGTAATTACTGACTTTAGACTCGGTGAGGAAAAATAAATTTCATGCCGATGTTTCAGGCTTCTTAGTCATCAAGCATCACTTGAGATGTATTTGTTGTTTTAAATTCAACAGTCTTAAATATTACTAAAGTCGCACCTCACCAAAAAGTTAGACTTTTTTTGTGCAGAAAACATCCGGTTTTAAGATATAATCAATATACGTAAGCACAAAAAATATAATATTAGCAATCATTTTAATAATTAATCATATCCATAAAAAAATATATTTTTATAATCTATGAAGTAGCATTGCAATAATTTTGAATCAATCAAAAAATCAAATCGTAATTAAATCAATAGTAAAGCTAACAAACAATTAGTATTCATAACTCATGGCTACCAAGTTTACAGCCTCCCAATCGGTAGAAATTGCTGTTCCACATCAGCCTATTCCTATCCAGCATTACTTACGTCAGCCGCAACGCCTAGTTAATGCTTTGGTTGATCAAAAGCGCATTCAGCAGCTTTCTGAAGAAGTTTTTCGCTTGAAAATGCGTCCCTTAGCTTTTATGTCACTCAGTATTCAGCCGACTGTAGATATGAGAGTTTGGGCAGAATCAAACGGCATAATTTATCTGCGATCTGTTGGTTGTGAAATTCTGGGTTTTGAGTACATTAACCAGCGATTTTCTTTAAACTTACAAGGACATTTATCGCCCTATCAAGTAAATAATGATACCCGGTTAAAAGGTAGAGCCGATTTAGAAGTGCAAGTTGAACTACCCCCACCTTTTTCTCTGACTCCTAAACCAATTATCGAAGCAACTGGTAATGGTTTACTCAAGAGTGTATTATTAACAGTTAAGCAGCGACTAATGCACCAACTGTTAGTAGATTATCGTCAATGGGTCATCTTACAAACTCAAGACCAAAGCTTGATTGATGAGGGTGCTAATTTGCCAATGCTGAATATTGAATAATTTTTTACAAGTGAGCTATAGCAGATTGCAACCGGATAGAATCCAAATTCATCTGCGTACCCTTCGGGTTCGCGGTAGCGTCTCGTAAGAGAAGCAAGCTACATCCGCGTTCATCTGCGTTCAATTATTTGTTCGGTAGAATACACCTCACCAAAATATTAATTAGTTAATCTACTTATCGGACTTGACAAGGACGAAAAGACTTACGGTGTAGAGATGAAGGGCCGTACTTTTGCAAGGCTAACAGATGCTTTTTACTGCCATAACCCTTGTTATTATCTAAATCATACATGGGATATTTAGCAGCTAGACGCATGATTAAATCATCACGCCAAACTTTAGCCACAATACTAGCTGCTGCTATGGTAAGCGATCGCTCGTCTCCTTTGATGATAGTTTGTTGTGGTATGGCTAAATCTTTCACCAACTGATTACCATCTATCAAGCAAAGTTCAGGCTGTACCTTTAGCTTTTGTACAGCCCGCTTCATTGCTAAGAGTGTAGCTTGCAAAATATTGATTTTGTCAATTTCCGCAGTGGAAGCATAACCAATTTTCCAGTCTGTTGCTAGCGTACAAATTTGTTGCGCTAGCAAAATTCTGCGAGAACTCGACAGCTTTTTACTATCTCTAATTTCAGCTGCTATCAGTTCCGGCAAAGCACAGGCTGGTAGTATAACTGCTGCTGCGACTACAGGGCCAAACAAACAGCCCCGCCCTACTTCATCTACCCCTGCTATCAACCCTGGAATCTTTGCAAAAGCCGAGGAAAACTCTAGCCAACCAGTTTCATCCAGGAGTGATTCAGCAGTACGTTCCATTTTAACCATACAGACAGATTAACTGTCCTCTGTAGAGCCGTTGTCTGACTCCAATGCAGAGGAACGACGACGACGACGACGATTAATAGTAGTGCCGGTATTGGCTTCAGTATCTTCAGTGTTAGTGAAGCGTTCTGCCGTATCAGCTACAACAGTTTTTGGTTCAGCTTTAGGAGTGGGCAAGGTTTTCCTGACTAACTTCACTTCTGGTGTACTCACTTCTGTGCTTTCTCTCAACACAGGAGTTGGAGTTGGAGTTACTTCAGAAGATTCTGTTGATTTCTGCCCTGGCTGCACAACATTAATAATGACAGATTTAGGATTTTTTACCTCCTGATCTAACTTAATTAGCGGCGAAACCCCCATTAAGGCAAAAATATCCTGTTCTGGTTGCGACATTTCTACAGTTTTAATTTCCGGTGGTTCTACCACAGGTTTAATTGGTTCTGTTTTAATGACTTTGGTACGTTCCGCCCTTTCAGTCCAACTAGATTTGCTTAAGTTCGGAGTTGGAAGTTCTGGTGTTGTACCCAGTTCTACATCACCATCTAAGTCTAAATCTGAGTCATTCATGAAACCCAAGGGACTGTTAATAATTCGGGTTTCGTCTTTGCCATTTGTACCATTGATGCCAATGCGACTCCGACGGGTGCGGGTACGACGTTTGTTTTGTTCGTTGAGTTCTTGATAACTGGGATGATTAACTAGATTTAAAGCACCCAAATCAGACTCACCCTCGAATCCTTCGCCAAATCCATCATAGGTTTCGCGCATATCTGTGAGGCGATTCACAGGTAAACGGGGTTCTCTTTCTCTTTGCTGTGGCAAAGATACAAATCTATCTGGTACTTCTACGGGTGTAGGCAAGCGGCTTTCAGTTTCTCCAGGTAAGCGGACTGTATGTCCTAAACCGCCACAGGTGGGGCAAGTGTCACCAAACAATTCGTAAATGTTTTGACCTTGGCGTTTGCGGGTTAACTCGACTAAACCTAACTCAGTTAGTTGAGCAATTTGGGGGCGAGCTTTGTCTGCTCTCAGGGCTTTATTAAAATGTTCTAAAACCTGCAATTGATCACGCCGTGATTCCATATCAATAAAGTCAACGACGATTACCCCAGCTATGTTTCTTAAACGCAGTTGACGAGCAATTTCGGTTGCAGCTTCGCAGTTTGTCCACAATACGGTTTCTCTGGCGGTTGCCGATCGCGTGAACGAACCAGAGTTAACATCAATTACAGTTAAGGCTTCTGTTGGCTCAATGATGATATAACCACCAGAAGGTAGGTCTACTCTTGGTTTCAGGGCTTCGCGAATCGCAGCGTTAATGCGGAAATACTCTAAAATTGGTGAGCGATCGCGATGGTGATCAATCAACAATCCCTGCGGTGTCTGTCCACCACTCCAGTTCTGCAAATACTGTTTTACACGCTTCAGCCCGGTGCTGGAATCCACCACAATTCGATTCACATCCGCGCCATACATATCTCGCAGTACGCGCTGAATAAAATCATCATCTCTATTGAGTAACGCTGGCGCACGAGTGGATTGAGCTTCTTGTTGAATAGCTTCCCACTGCTTTTGCAGCACTTCCAAATCTTCAATAATTGCTTCTTCTGGCTTGCCTTCTGCTTCTGTCCGCACTAATAAACCCATTCCTGCGGGTTTAATTAAAATAGCTAATGCCCGTAAGCGGTTACGCTCAGTTTCGCTTTTAATTCGCCGGGATAAATTTACGCCTCTACCATAGGGCATCAATACCACATAACGTCCAGGCATAGTGATATTACCTGTGAGCCTCGGCCCTTTGGTTCCCGTTGGCTCTTTCATCACCTGCACCAGCACTTTTTGCTGTGGTGTTAACAGTTCTGTAATTGCCGCAGATGAGCGTTTTAGCCTGAGAGGCCCTAAATCAGTAACATGAATAAAGCCATTACGTTCTGGATCACCAATATTTACAAACGCCGCATCAATCCCAGGTAATACATTTTCTACTACACCTAAATAGATATCACCGATTTGATGATGGCCTGTGGCTACAACCAGTTCTTGGATTTGATCTTCCGAAAACACAGCAGCGATCTGATGCTGCTCCGCGATAATAATTTGTTTTGGCATTCAATTTCCTCAAAAATCGGCAGCGTCAACGGGCTTGGAGGTTTGTTATGCCTCTCGCCCCTGCCAGCCTCCAAAGACGCTGTTAGTAATAAAAATTGTGAAGCAGAGCTTCAAAATTAAAGAGCTATTGACTATGGAATTGCGTTGACACGCCTGATTATTCCAGAACGGCTGCATATTGTTTAAGCAAATAAATCAACCGTCCTTGGTTGATTTTTGATGTAATACCTTTACCCTCCGGGGTTTAGGCATTCAGCAGTTGTAAAAGCATAGATAGAGAAGCCGACTTAGCCTGCTGTTAATCACTGATTCACAAGGTAGCTATCGAGAGAGTGTTTTTTAATTCGCCTTAGTTTGTCTGGGATAAGATCCTAGAAATTACACTCTAATATCTTGCTCTTGCTCCCTGATTACCAGGGTAGTAGTGAACCAGTTTGTTCAATGCAGCGCCAGAAAATTTCTCTTGATTCTATTCTAACGCAACCTTGCTAAAAATCAATTCCCATGATGTGCTACAACAGGGCAACTACTAGCAAGTTGCCCTTTGGGATTATACAGCTAAAAGCAACTGATTGCGGTGGATCTGTGAAAGATGAAATTTTGTGAAGTTCGTTGATGCTTCTGCATCTGTGGGGGGAGTGGGGTGACTCCTTTGGTGGGGAACTTCACCAGCGACTATTTCTAGCATAGACAGGGTTTGTTCAGGACGCAATAACAAACCGTCTTGGCGACAACTACCAACATAACGTAGAACAGCTGTTGATTCTCCGTCATGATTATCAGTTGATACTAATTCTAGCTCAAACAACAGTGAGCGCAGATTTACGATTTTAGTTTTCCCTGATTTGGTTGTTTGCTCCGCCAAAATTTCATCTTCGGTTTTAATTGCCTCAATCCAAGTTTGCCATTGTGCAGGTGTTACCTCGTCTTGGGTTGTGACAGTAATCAAATACTCTGCCTGTTCTAATATTTTATTAGCGGCGGGAGCTTTTAAGTCTACCTGTTCTACACGATATACAGGGATATCTTGTGGTAGTTCTTGGGCGAGTTTTTCATGAAAGATGTTAACTGCTATTGGCTCAGTTAACTCAAAATCAACAATTTCACCGCTACTGGTAGCCCCTAAAGCTAAAGCACTTGCTACAGCAATTCTGGGGCTGGGGTGAAATCCATTTGTATAAGCTACTGGTAAGCCGGCTCGCCGCACTACTCGGTCAAACAAGCGCATTAAATCTAAGTGACTAACCAAAGCCATGTCACCTTGTTTACCAAACCACACCCTTAATCTTTGGGTTTTAGTTGTGTTGGGGACAAACTCACCAGCAAATTCTGGGATAGCTGGTGGTTCTATGACGATGTTGTGACCGAAATCAGTACCACACACGCCACAGTGAGAACAACCTTCAAAAGAACAGTCTGGAACAACTGCTGCTTCTAGAGCGCGTTCTAAGTCATCGATCAGCCATTGTTTATCAATGCCTGTATCTATATGATCCCAAGGGAGTGGGGATTGGGGACTCTTGATTGGGGACTGGGTAACAAATTCTTCCTTGTCTCCTGTGCTGCCTCCGCTCTCTTGCTGCGGTGCTGAGAACAGATTCCATTCACCGTTTTCGACTTGGCGGTATTTCCAATCTAGACCGGCTTGTGCGATCGCCTCACCCCATGCGGCAAAAGCTTTGTCTAAACTATCATACCAAGAATCCATCCCCGCCCCCAATTCCCAGGCGCGACGGACTACTTTTCCTAAAGTGCGATCGCCTCGACCAATAAAGTCTTCCATTGCCGAAATGCGGATATCGGTGAAATTAACTTTCAATCCCCGAATCCGGCGGAATGCTTGTCTTAATAGGTCTTGCTTACGCTGAAATTCGGCAGTAGAAACTGAGTGCCATTGGAATGGTGTATGGGGTTTTGGCGTAAAGTTAGAAATCGTCAAATTAAAGTTAAGCGGTCTTCTACCTTTACCTCGACATTCCCTTTGCAACCAGCTAACTGTTTCGGCAATGCCCAAAACATCGGCATCCGTCTCACCGGGTAAGCCGATCATAAAATACAATTTTATCTTATCCCAACCTTGTTCCCAAGCGGTTTTTACACCTCGTAATAATTCTTCGTTGGTTAAACCTTTGTTGATGATATCCCGCATTCTTTGAGTTCCGGCTTCGGGGGCAAAGGTTAACCCACCTTGGCGTGTACCACCGAGAATGTTGGCGATATTTTCATCAAACCTATCTACACGCTGGCTAGGAAGTGACAGGGAAATATTTTCATTTCTTAACCGATTTTTGATTTCCATCCCCACAGCAGGGAGGGCTAAATAATCGGAACAACTCAAAGACAACAGTGAAAACTCATTATAACCGGTGGCTCTCATCCCTTGTTCGATCGCGTCCACCACTTGCTCTGGTTCTACATCCCTAGCTGGGCGAGTGAGCATTCCCGGTTGACAAAAGCGACAGCCACGGGTACAACCCCGTCTAATTTCAATTGTCAGGCGATCGTGTACCGTTTGGACGTAGGGAACTAAGCCAATGGAATAAGCCGGGATGGGGGTAGCAACTCGCCGCAAAATTCTAGGGGGAACATCTGAGCGTAGCGGTTGTACTGAACCGTCTGCTGTGATGTCATAAAACTGCGGCACATACACGCCAGGAATTTGCGCCAAATCTAGCAGGAGTTTTTCCCGACTTAATTTAGCTTGTTTACCTTCTTCCAAAACCATACCGATTTCTGGGAGGAGTTCTTCACCGTCTCCCAAGGCGAAAAAGTCAAAGAAATCGGCGTAGGGTTCAGGATTTGACGTTGCTGTTTGTCCTCCGGCGAAAATAAGCGGATAATCACCCTGCGCTCTTTCTTGCCATGTGAGGGGTATTCCCGCTAAATCCAACATTTCCAGAATGTTGGTTGCTCCTAGTTCATAACTGAGACTAAAACCTAAGATGTCAAATTCTTGTAGTTCGCGCTTCGACTCAACCGCAAACAGGGGCGTGTTTGTTGCCCTGAGTTTGCTAGCTAAGTCTGTACCGGGTAGGTAGGCGCGATCGCATAATTGTCTGGGCTGGGCATTCAAAATGTTATACAGAATGATATGCCCTAAATTTGATGCTCCTACTTCGTATACCTCCGGGTAAGTTAATACCCAGCGTATTACTGCCGTATCCCAAGGTTTATGTACCGCCAGCCGTTCGTTACCCAAATAACGTGCTGGCTTCAAGATATCCGATGTGATTAATTTTTCAAATGCAACAGCCACTGTGCTAACTTCGAGCTACTTTAATTACAGCTACTCACCTCCAACATTAGCATTGATTCGCTCATTCGGTAGGATTTCTTGCCGTAACTTACAACTCCTTTACACTCCCTTGCCTCAAAAGCGTAGCTCGTGTTAGTATACAGTGCCAGATTTGCAAAGAATTATCTTACTGCCTACTCAAGTTTGGCTTCAGATATTGCAAAAACTTGATCTAATTGGGTCAACTCAAAAATAATTTTAATAGCTGGGGGAACCGCATACAGCCGGAAACCTTTGCCTAAACTCTGCGCTGATTTGAGAGCAGATACTAAAGCCATTAGTCCGGCACTATCTAGAGATTCTACCGTTGACAAGTCTACTAACAAGCTGGCAACCTCATCTTGAGACAAAGTTGTAGACAAGTCTCGCTCCAATTCTAAGGCATTAGTGGCATTCAAATAACCTTGAGGACGAATAACTGCAATGTTCGGACTCTCTATTACTGCTGGCATATCAACATCCTAATCAGAGTTATTGAACCGTGAAGCTGGAATTTATTTGAACATAAACTTTTTGGTTTCACATCGACCATACGTCCTAAGTCTCTTTGCTAAATCTTTATTTTTTTACCGGGTGTGTTTAAAGATTGTCCTAAATTTAGGATGAATTGTGTTTGTATATACTGTTTTTTCATTTGAGTTCCCAAAAAATCGACATAGACAGCCCGGAAGCACAAGCCAGCGCAAAAGTCATCCACAATTATGCTGAAAAGTCAGTCTAATCTAGGACTACAAGCGATTCAGCCAGCATTCCGCAAAAGTTCCGGTGTATTGAGCGCAGTTGATTGGCAAATTTCATCAGAAATCATCTACCGAATTAAATTGTGATTTAAATCACTGGTACTACAAAATTTACATCACATTTTATACTTAGTTCCATCTGAGATAATTTAGTATTACTGAATGCAGGTTCATTAGTTATGAGAACTAAATACGTAATTCGTCAATTGGTAGAAAAAGCACTTGATATTAAAAAATTAACTCCAGAGATAGAAAATGAAATCAACTCAGAACTGACTCAACAGGGTTACATCTCTGACGTTGATTACGAAGCCCTGGAATTATTAATGGCAGAGATGGATGCCGGGCGGGTGCAGCTGGTTCCGAGTTGGGGATACTAAATTACGTCAAAATTGGTGTATTTACACGAAAACAACTTGAATTTTGCTTATGGGACAATGCTTAGTCCAAGCCAAGTGTTGATTGCCGGTGCTTTTCTGTGATGTTTAGTATTTAGTTACATGGTGTGCCGTAAACTGTGCTAATGAGCATCCACTTTTGCATTAGTAACAAGTCGCCATGCAGCCCGCTAAACGTTTAGAAAAAATTCCTCCCTATCTATTTGCGGAAATTAACCGTAAAAGAGAAGAACTTGTTGCCCAAGGAATTGACATCATTAATATGGCAGTGGGTGATCCTGATAAACCAACTCCTGCTCATATTCTCCAGGCAATGCACGCAGCGATTGATGACGCTGCCAATCATAACTATCCACCTTATCAGGGTATGCCAGCATTTCGGGAAGCAGCAGTTGAGTGGATGGAACGACGGTTTGGGGTAACGGGATTAAACCCCTATTCAGAAGTGATATCTTCTATCGGTTCCAAGGAAGCAATACATAATACTTTTTTAGCCTTCGTAGAAGCGGGGGACTATGTACTGATACCAGATCCGGGTTATCCTGTGTATCGCACTGCGACCATTTTCGCAGGGGGCGAACCTTTCACAATGCCTCTGAAGGCAGAAAATCAATTTTTACCAGATTTAAATCTGATTCCTGAAGAAGTAGCCCGGAAAGCCAAACTATTATGGATTAATTACCCGAATAATCCCACGGGGGCTGTCGCGAGTTTAGAGTTTTTTGGGGAATTAGTGGCGTTTTGTCGGCAATATGATATTTTGCTGTGCCATGATCATGCTTACTCAGAAATGGCTTACGATGGCTACAAACCGCCGAGTGTGTTACAAGTTCCCGGCGCTAAGGATGTAGCAATTGAGTTTCACAGTTTGTCAAAAGCTTATAACATGACAGGTTGGCGGATTGGGTTTGTGGTGGGTAACGCCGAGGGGATTAAATGTTTAAGCCAAGTCAAAACTAACGTCGATTCAGGGGTGTTTAAAGCCATTCAAAAAGCGGCGATCGCAGCATATCAGACTGATGCAGCCGAACTAAAAAGCCTGATGTCAGTCTACCAAAATCGACGGGACATAGTGATTCAAGGATTACAAGCTTTAGGATGGCAAATTGCACCACCAAAAGCCACCTTATACATTTGGGTTCCCGTTCCCCCAGGATATTCCTCAACCGAATTTGCCAACTTGCTCCTAGATAAATGCGGTATTATGGTTCCCCCTGGTCATGGTTACGGCGCATCAGGAGAAGGTTATATTAGAATCGCCCTCACCATCCCCGATGAACGCTTACAAGCAGCCATGCAACGAATGCAACAAGCAGGAATTCGCTATGCTTAGGCATAGGGCGTTATGGCATTGGGCAATTGGGTAACAAGTTCTACCTCATCCCCCTCATCCCCATTTCCCCACAATTCTTTAATTTTGAATTTTGTAGGCTTGCCTTCCCGTAGGGTATTTTGAATTTTGAATTAATTTCTCCCCACTCCCTCCTGATATGCTTGCCAAAGTTGGTTAATAAACTGATGAAGTTGCTGCTTGGCTAGGGCGTGTAATTCAGGCTTTGGTTCTTTCACCAAAATCTGAGTTAACAAAGTAATCACTTCTGTATCTAGGGCTGGGCGAAATAACTCACTAGGCCATAATAAATCAGAACCATCTCGCAGGTCGGTAATTATGGGCTGTTCTGGGGTATGAGTGACTAACAGCAGTGGGCGTACCCAGCATAGTTGGCGGGAAACCACAAATTGAATCACTTCTGCATATAGATTCCTGTCACTATGCTCTAAAGAGACAATTTGTCCTGGTTGAAATTCGACACTCATGTTGATCATCAGCTAGTCAGGGTAATAGCACGGGTTATGTTGCGGTTTCCTGTACCTTTATTGTAAAAGTGAGAGTCCGGTCTGCTCCAAGAAAGTGGTTGACTAGCGGCAGCAAAATTTGGATTGGCTATAAAGTTTTGGTGATCATGCTATAAAATGGGTAAATAACTGTTAAGCGATCGCTAGTGCAGAAACTCTGTTGTAGTAAATCAAAAGTATAAAGAGCAAAAGCTGTGTCAGTCGAAACCATTGAGAAGCGTTCCACATCCCGTAAGCTTGCGCCTCGGTATCGTGTTTTGCTCCATAATGACGACTACAACTCTATGGAGTATGTTGTGCAGGTACTACTAACTACAGTGCCGAGCCTTACCCAGCCCCAAGCTGTTAGTATCATGATGGAAGCCCACACTAACGGGTTAGCCCTCGTCATTACTTGCGCCCAAGAACACGCAGAGTTTTATTGTGAAACGTTAAAAAGTCATGGTTTAAGCAGCACAATAGAACCTGAAGAATAGTTATGAGTCATAAGTCATAATCTGGAATTATTGACTTATGACTTTTAACTAAACGTATCATGAAAACTAATCTTGTCAATTTAGGTCAACGCCCTGCCCCTATCCGGCTGGGTTGTTTCATTTTCACCTTATTATTGTTGTGGTTGCCCATAGCCGCACCAATTTATCTGTTAGTGCGTGATGCTAACTTAGTCAGTATCTTGACAATGGTGATTTTATATGCAGAGTTTATTACACTGCTGAGGCTATGGGGTAAAAATGTCTATCAGCAACCTCAAATTTTGTGGGATTATGGCTTAGAATTCACACGGCGTAATGGCGTAGAACTGCTGTGTGGTTTAGCTATAGGATTGATTAACATTGTAATTTTATTTGGTGTACAAGGTTTTTTAGGTTGGTTAGTATGGCAACAACCAACCATCTTATTAATAAAAATAATTGTCGAAGGGTTTCTTGTCGGTTTAGGTGTCGGGTTTGCAGAAGAATTACTGTTTCGCGGTTGGTTGCTGGATGAATTAGAACGGGACTATCGCAAAAGTGTAGCATTGTGGACAGATGCTTTAGTGTTTGCAGCGTTGCATTTCATCAAACCACTAGCAGCAATTATCCAAACCCTTCCCCAATTTCCGGCTTTAGTATTGCTGGGTTTAACGCAAGTATGGGGAAAGCGTTGGCGCAGGGGACGTTTAGGCTTACCCATAGGTTTACATGGTGGGTTAGTTTGGGGTTACTACATGATTAATGTGGGAGGATTAATTAAATATTCGGGACAAGTTCCTGACTGGGTAACTGGAGTCAATAATAATCCCCTACAAGGGTTAATGGGGGTACTATTTATGAGTATATTAGCTTTATGGATGCGCGGGAGAACAATTAAAGGTTAATTATGATTAAATATATGGTAATTTTACTAATATTTGTATTTTCTGTTTCTTGGACATCTCCAGCTTGGGCGATGATGTGCCGCAATTATGAAGGGCATGAAATTTGTATTCTTAGTATCAAACGTAGTGCCAAAAAATATTGGGAATATCAGGCATCTGTAAGTGTTGATGGTGTGAAAACACCTGTTGAAATTTATAATTGTCGCGGTAGATTTAAGCTGCAAAAAGATGGCAAGGTAATTCAATTTACTCAGAATAGTCCCGGTGAAGTGATTTGTAGTTTTTTCAAAAAGTAGTTGTCTGATGGGAGCAACGCCGATTTTTGTAGTGAAAATAGTATAAACAAACTATTCGCTACCAAAAAATTACAAATAGTCTTTGATACTTAAGTGTTACTTGTTTATATGAATTTATGTAAAGTTTTTGAATTTCCCCCCAGAATTTTCTCTGCTATGTCATTATAGGAGATGAGAGTTAATTCGGTTAATAGCGTTTGTTTTTAGTATTGACAGGCTTTTTGTTTTTGGTATTTACAAACTTTTCTCCGAAACCTAAATCTCTACACATTTATGATTTCGGAGACAATCTATGTCAGTTTATGTAGGCAATCTTTCTTACGAAGTTACAGAAGATAGTCTTAACGCTGTGTTTGCAGAATATGGTACTGTAAAGCGCGTTCAGTTACCTACAGATCGTGAAACAGGTCGTGTACGCGGCTTTGGTTTTGTGGAAATGAGTAGCGATGCTGAAGAAACAGCCGCCATTGACGCTCTTGATGGTGCGGAATGGATGGGACGAGACTTAAAAGTAAACAAGGCTAAACCCAAGGAAGATAGAAGTTCGTTTGGTGGCAACCGAGGTAACTACGGTGGACGTAACCGTTACTAAGGTTTACAGATTTAGTTCAAGAACTTAATTTGACTTAGTAGAGGCTCAAGTATTTATACTTGAGCTTTTTTGGCTGAAAAGCTGAGAAATAACCAATAATAGTAGCATTTGTGGGAATTTCCAAAGATACCAGATATTATCTCTCTACTGAGTTAAGAAACTTTTTCCAGCATCGTACCTACTACACAGGCTTTTGCTAAATTAACACCATTCAAATTTGCGCCTTCTAATTCTGCACAAAGTAAGTTAGCACCTGTTAAATTTGCTCCTGCTAAATTCGCGCCGCGTAAGTCAGCTTCTTCTAAATTAGCTTCACTTAACAACGCTCCTTGCAAGTCAGCACGGCTTAAGTCTGCACCTTTGAGATTAGCACCTGTGAGGTTAGCACCCCTTAAGTCAGCACCACGCAAGTCAACGCCTTGTAGGTTAACATTCATTAAGTTCGCACCACTCAAGAATGCACCAGCTAAAGACACTTCGCTGAGTGTCGCGCCCATTAAGCTGCTACCTCTCAAGTTGCTGCCTCTTAAGTCTGCGCCTGTTAAATCGGCTTGCATCAGGTTAGCTCCCATGAGGTTCGCCCGTAAGTCGGTAGCTTGGAGATTTGCGCCCATCAAATTCGCGCCTTCTAAATGTCCGCCTTCGAGTTTAGAACCTGCAAAATTAGTACCGACAAGGGTAGCACCAGCTAAATTGATGCGGCTTAAATCTAATTGAGATAGTTCTTCATCTTCTAAATTAGCCCCTGGCAGTTGTTTAATTTTTCCTTGTCTAATGGCTTCTATATTCATTGGCGGTAATTACTAATCTCTTGATTTCTCTGGTTTTGGCTATCCCATCGGGAATCTAACAACCACATACCTGTGCTGACTTTGCTTGTCATTAGGGGTAAGTCTAGTCCCTGTTGCAAGCCCATTACTAATACAGTTAGGGCATCTACCAGTTTAGGATCAAAGCGATCGCCTTGTTGCCTACATTCAGCCAAAGCTTGGGTAAATATCTCTTCTCGACTCAGTTGTAAAGATTTTTTCTGATGAACTTTCTCCTGAAACTCGGCAACTAAAGCCAAAATTCTCGACTCTAGAGGAATTTCATCGCCAGCTAACCCGGCTGGTTCTCCTGTACCATTCCACCATTCGGTTTGATGGGTGATAATTTGCGCCACCGCCCGCAGTCTGGGCATCGTTCGCAAAACTTGCGCCCCTGGTACTAAAGGACAACTCAAGGGTAAACTGGGGGCTGTTTCGTCGTGGCGTTTGGATGTACCGGGAGTCAGCACGCTTTTGGTGGTGCGGAGTGGATCTATGCGGTGTAATAATGCTGCTAGTTTTAGTCGCTTGATTTGCCATGCAGGTAAATCTAAAAGTTGCCCCATTGTTTCAGCTAGGGCGGCGACTTCTGCGGCGGCGGCTGGGTTGTTGACATCTGCCATATCCATCAACTGAGCCATCCGCAAAAATGCTTGTACTTCGTTGGAAAGCAAGTTTTTATCTAGGGCGTGCTGGTGTGTTGCTGTGGGTATAGATAATTGTTCTTGCCCTGTCTGGAGATAATCCACAACACGGGAGACAACTGTACTCAAGTCTTGTGAGGTAATTACAGACGGTGAAATTGCCTGGTGTAAAGTTGTCAGTTTTGCCGCTAATTCTGGATTGTACTGCTGAATGTGGGCGATCGCTAACTCCGCCGTTTTTCTCACCAATTCCGGCTCAAATGTCCACAAGCCATAGAATTTACGCTCTAAATCCGAACTAGGTACACCCCCTACCCCATAATCCGCCGCCGATAACTCTTGACAAAGTACCATAGCTGTGTATTTCGGCGACAGAATAATTAAATGCCATTCCTGCGCTACCGGATCAGCCTCATCTAATCCTACCAAGTCCACATTTGGCAATTGGCTAGTAGGATGTTCAGCAAAGCCTGTCTCCGGTGCTGCCATAATCACAATCTGGCGGCTAGACTTAGCAATGTCTGCATATCTTTCTGCTTCTTGCAAGTACCACTTTCCCCGTTGGAAGGCAGTAATTACCAACGGTGTACTGTCATCGCTTAATATATGGTCTTCTAAAGCATGGCACAAAGAAACCAGGGTATTTTTGTAATACACCCCCAAGCGAATCGGCCTAATACTTTGACGATGGGCTGTTTCCAGTTGTTGTAAAATCGAACCTTCTAACATAAGCTTTAGTGGCAAGAACAGCAGAGGAAGCAGGGGGGTAAGGGGGGATGAGGGAGATGAGGGGGATAAGGAGCAAAGGAGCAGAGGAAGAAAAACTTTTACCCAGTCACCAGTCACCAGTCACCAGTC
>NZ_CAWMSA010000035.1:46425-149597 GCF_963870205.1 Anabaena sp. CA = ATCC 33047
GCTAACTGTTTTTCTTTCGGTTGAATGGGTGCTGACAAAGCCTCTTCTAAATCGGCACATCCCAATCTTTCTTCTAAGATTTTCATGACTTCCCTGCCGAAGTCATTGGGGTTTTGTCGCCAAGCTTGTAAGCAAACTTCACCAAAGAATGAACCCAGGGGTTCAGGATTCCACAGCAGTTTTTTAGCTGTCCACGGCATCAAACTCATGGGATTATACCCTGGTTTGAGTATCCCTTCTTTGAAGGCATATTCTTCTAGATGGGTGTGGGGTTGTAATCCGATGAAGAAAATCGCTGGTTCGACTTTATCCGCGCCGAAAATCTTTTCTAGTTCCCGGTGGTAGGCGATGGTTTGGCGGATAGTTTCGGGACGTTCATCAATCACGTTAAAGGAGTAATTGACGGAAACTAAATCATTAAAACCAGCTGCTTTCAAGTCTCGGCAATTTTGCAAGACGGTACGCAGGTTATACCCCATCCGCATTTTTCGCACGAGTTCCTGAGAACCGCTAGTAATACCGATTTCAAAGTAATTCATCCCGGTTTTTGCCATCAAATCACACAACTCTGGTGTTAAGTTGTCGGCTCTGATGTATGCTGCCCAATGAATATCTGTCATGCCGGAATCGACAATTTTCTGTAATAGTTCTACAGCATCGTCGATGAATCTCCGCGCCGGGATAAATTGGGCATCAGTAAACCAGAAGTTGCGAATCCCGCGATTATAGAGTTGACGTATTTCCGCCACCACTTCGTCGGCTGGATTAATGCGTACTTGTTTACCTTCGACAACGGTGTAAACACAGTAACAGCAATTGTGGGGACAACCGCGTTTAGTTTGTACACCAATGTAAAAGTCTTTTTCTTGCAGGTAATAGTTGAACTCTGGCCAGATGCTTTCTATGTAATCGTAGTTACAGGCAGTTTTTTCTAGTGGGGTGGGTTGTTCGTGAATAAGTCTAGGGCGTGGTTTATCTTCTCCCACTACATAACAACGTTCGTCACGAAACTCTCTGCCACTGAGGAATTTTTCCAGCAAGGTTTCACCTTCACCTACAGAAATGATTGTTCCTGCGGGTAAGCTTTTACCTAACTGTTCGTAAAATACGCTGACTGCACCACCACCGACAACAGCACGGGCATCCTGATGATATTGGCGGGCGCGTTTTAAGCCGCGTTTAATTAATCCTAGGTTGCGCCATAACTCTACATAATAGGCGATAAAGATACGTAAACCACCCAATGCTCCCCGTAATTTAATCAGGGGATTCTTGGCATAGTAAAATTCAAACGCATTTTGTAGAGGATTGCCACCACGCCCACCCACTGGGGCATAAATTTGTATATCCCGCCAAGAGAATACTAATAAAGTTGGTTGAAATTCATCAATACAACGATCTAGTGCCGAGCCGTAGTCTAAAGGTGGTACAGTTCCCAAATCAAAAATCCGTTGTTCGATATTGGGAAAAACTTTGTGGACATGATCGCTCAAATATACAACCCCAATGGGAAAGATGGGGTTACAAGGAAGGCGAACATAGAGAATTCTATTTTCCATCATCGGTGTTTTAACTTCCATCTTGCCAGTTGTCGGGGAAAGTCTCAAGAATTAGTTCCTTGAGTATGGGTTGGTTGTGCCAGTTGCTTCAGTCATGCTTGACTTTTTGGCAGATTCCTGATAATGCGATTTGCTTGACATCATTAATATAGATGAGGTCTGATGAGGAAAATTTTCATATATCTTTACCATAACATTGAGTTCATTTGTTAAGCGATGATCCCTGCTCCTCTGTTGTGGGATAGATAAAAACAAATCATCACGATATCGACTCTCAATAGTGGCGAGTGGGAATGAACTGTTGCTTAATTCAGTCAGAAAATTCAACAAAATTTCAGTTATAGTGTATAATTATTGGGAATAAATTTTTTTGTATAAAAATTTCATAACTTGAACATATCTTTAGATAGAAATAACGTAGAAATTTTCAGTTGGTAGTCGGAGTTACAGCAGATGGGGATCAGCAAGTGTTAACTTTGCTGGTGTAATGTAAAATTGTGGCGTAAAGCTCCTCAGCAGTTATGGCTCAAATATTAGACCCTCTACCACCTGAGCAATCGGGGAAAATTCTCTGCTGCTACGTTAATGCCACGAGCAAAATTCAGGTGGCTCGCATCTCCAATATTCCAAACTGGTATTTTGAAAGGGTGGTTTTTCCTGGACAACGCCTCGTGTTTGAAGCTCCTCTAGATGCTCAGATGGAGATTCATACGGGAATGATGGCAAGTGCGATTTTATCAGATACCATCCCGTGCGATCGCCTGATCATTGACGAGCCGAGCAGTAGTGAGTTTAATACAGATACAATAGGTGCAGACCCGATTAGTACACAATCGATTGTGCCGTCAAAAAATACAAAACTCGGTGATACAACGAAACCCTTAACAACAGCTGGTTTATCATCAATTGATTAACAAAATAGTTTTGCTCATTCAAGGGTTGCTGAATTCAGCAGCCTTTTTTATTGGTTAGTCATTAGTCATTAGTCATTAGTCATTAGTCATTAGTCCCCCCAATCCCCAATCCCCAGTCCCCAGTCCCCAGTCCCCAGTTTCCTGTAAAATAAAACTTTATGCACCTACCTTCATTTCTCTGGTTGTGGAAAATAGCTGCTTGGTCGATGGGATTGTCGATACTGGCTTATTTGCTGTTAGCAGTTACAGGCGTTTGGATGTGGCTGGTGAGAAATGATCACAATGTCAGTAATTTTTGGCAGGTTAATAGAACCGGAGTGCGATGGGCTGCGCCCCGCCTTCCCTGCGGGACGCTACGCGAATGGCGATCGCTCCACTATATCATCGGTATCAGCATGGTTAGTTTAGTGCTGTTACTCCTAGCTATTGGTATTGTTGGTACTTTAGGTCACTTTGGTTCATTAGGACACTCGCCACACTTGGCGGCTGGTTTAACCGTCGTCGTATTAGTTCTGGTGTCGGCTGTGAGTGCAACACAAATTAGTCCTAGTCGCCCTTGGGCTAGACGTTTACACGTCAGTGTGAATATTATTCTATGTTTGGGCTTTGCTTGGGTGTCACTCACTGGCTGGAGTGTAGTACAAAAGTATTTACCTTGAGAGAAATGAGGGAGCAGGGGAGCAGAGGGATGAGGGGGATGAGGGAGTGGGGGGACTAATGACTAATAACTGCCCACTTCCTAGTTAGACTGAAGTTAAAAGCTTATAATTGATGATTGAGCCGTGACAGTAAACTCAGCTAATGCTTCAGCGTCTATTTTTCGTTTATCTCCCTTAATTCGGATTACACTGTTGAGTCTTTATGTAGCACTCACAGTACCATTACCTTTTCTAGCCGAAGCCACAGCCGCACCCACACCCCCCGCTTTGTTATGGGTGGGAATTTGCATTGGTTTTGTGGGTTTATATGCAGTGTTGACGGAACGAGTAGTTTTAGATGAACAAGGAATACAGGTTGCTTACCCTGTTTGGGTTCCTTCTTTCTTCCGCAAGGGTTGGTTTTTACCTTGGTCAGAGATAAAACAAATCAAACCTCGTTCTACTGGTCAAGGAGGATTAGTTTATTATTTTCTCAGTCAAGATGGCAAGGCTTATTTACTACCGATGCGAGTAGCGGGATTTGCCCGGTTAGTAAATATAGTCCAAGCTAAAACAGGTATAGATACTACAGATGTTCGCCCGTTGGCGCAACCTTGGATGTATCTAATTTTACTAGGATTTACATTACTGTTGTTGTTGGTTGATGCTTGGACTATCACCACAGCTTTAGCTATCTAGTCAACTACTCCGCGCTACTCCTGTTGAGCGCGGAGTCTACGATACTCTGAAACTGAAAAAACTTAATATTAAATAATTTAACAAACTAACTAAATTAATTTTTTTTAACCAAAGATAATTCCATAATATCCGAATATGTAGGAATTAACTTGCTATCATAATAATTACTTATAAGTTTTTATTTCAGTTAAACGCAGTCGGGTTGCGTATATATTAATGCGTTTATCCCAAAACTATATTTCGGGAATTACGGAAGCTGACGTTTTGATTACAGCAGCACTAGCTAGTCGTCCAGCGAGACAGGCAGATTTAGCGGTTGAAAATCAAGCCCTGCATAGGCTTGCTCAACAACTGATGGATGAGCCGCAATCTATACTTAAAAGTCTTGTGGAGATTGCAGTAGAGCTATGTCAAGCTGATAGTGCCGGAGTCAGCTTACTGGAAACAGTACCCAATGGTGAATCTAGATTTTGCTGGGTAGCGATCGCTGGCTCATTAGAGTTTCTAGAACAAACTATCATACCAGGTAACTTTAGTCCTTGTAGTAGCACAATTCAATCTAAACAGACCCAACTTTACACCTATCCTGAACGCTATTTTACCTATCTGCACCATCCGCAGTTTCCCATTGTTGAAGGTTTGCTAATTCCGCTATTTGTCAAGGAGCAACCATTGGGTGTGCTGTGGATTTGTTCCCATCATGAGGCACGACGGTTTGATGCTGAGGATCATCGGCTGATGAACAGTTTGGCGAGATTTACCGCCTCCGCCTTACAAAGTATGCAGCATCTACGCCAAACGGCTATGAAAGCTGTCTCTCAAGAGAAAGCCATCCGTGAAGCACTGCAACACAGTCAAACTCGGTTTGAGGCACTGGTGGCAAACGTGCCAGGTATGGTATATCGCTACTCGCCTAAAGTTGATGCGAATACTCCGCATCGGTTTAGTTTTGTGAGTTCTTGCTCCCGTGAACTCTTGGAACTAGAGCCAGAAACCATTTTACAAGATGCCGATTCCTTTGTGAGCTTAATTCATCCAGAGGATTTACCATCATTTGAAACCTCTGTGGATTATGCTGTCCAGCACTTCCTACCCTGGCGGTGGGAAGGGCGGATCATCACGCCATCAGGTAAATCCAAATGGATTCAGGGCAATTCCCGTGCTGTGCCAACACCAGAAGGAGACGTATGGGATGGGTTATTTATTGACATTACCAACCACAAACACGCAGAAGCCGAGCGCGAAAAACTCTTTGCCCGTGAACGAAATTATGCCAACCAATTGCAGGGATTGACAAAAGCATCGCTGGCAATCAATTCGGCTCTTTCTATTCAAGAAGTTTTGCAAGTAATCACCGATCAGGCAGCATCAATTATTGGCACTCACCAAGCTGTCACTAGCATGACTATTGACGAAAATTGGGCGCAGGCAATTAACGCTGTTTACCTGTCTGATAAGTATGCACATTGGCGAGACTACCACGAAAAGCCAAACGGGTCGGGAATCTACGGCTGTGTTTGTCACTCCAATCGCCCGATGCGGATGACACAAGCCGAACTGAACGCTCATCCCCTGTGGGAAGACTTCGGCCAGGAAACCAAACATCATCCGCCTCTGCGGGGCTTGCTGGCAGCACCCCTGATGGGACGAGACGGGCATAATATCGGCTTGATTCAGCTTTCAGATAAATGTAAAGGTGAGTTTAACGCCACCGATGAAGCTATTCTTGTGCAGTTGGCACAGATGGCATCAATCGCCGTTGAGAATGCCCGGTTATACGAAGCACAGCAGCAAGCAAGGTCAGCAGCAGAAGCACTACGGGAACAAGCCCAAGCGGCAAACCGTGTCAAAGATGAATTTTTGGCGGTACTTTCCCACGAGTTACGCACCCCCCTTAATTCTATTCTGGGTTGGTCTAATTTACTTCGCCGACAAAAGTTGAATGAAGCAAAGATAGCGCAAGGTTTGGAAACCATTGAACGCAATGCCAAGTTACAATCGGAACTGATTGAGGATCTTCTCGATGTTTCCCGAATTTTACAGGGCAGACTCAGCTTGAATGTGGCTCCGGTGGATTTAGCAACTGCGATCGCTGCGGCTGTAGAAACTGTACAAGTGGCAGCCCAAGCTAAATCAATCAAGGTGCAAGCAGAGATTCAACCCTATGTGGGTAAGGTGGCGGGTGATTCGACTCGGCTACAACAAGTAATCTGGAATCTGCTTTCAAACGCTGTGAAGTTCACGCCTGAAGGGGGAGAAGTCAGCATCCGCTTGGAACAAATTAAAGACGCGAATCTAGAAAAACTTTCCGCCTCAACACGCCTCCCTGTTTCTACATCCTCCTATGCTCAAATTACCGTCAGCGATACAGGCAAGGGTATTGATGCTGAATTTCTGCCCTACGTGTTTGACTACTTCCGCCAAGCAGATTCTACTACTACCAGAAAGTTTGGAGGGCTGGGATTAGGGTTAGCGATCGCCCGTCACTTGGTAGAATTGCATGGTGGAACAATTCAGGCAGAAAGTCCCGGTATTGAGCAAGGCGCAACCTTTACAATCCGCATACCCCTAATGCCTACTCAATCGACAATCAACCAGGATGGTAAACTACTTGATCCATCTCTAGATTTGAGTGGTGTAAAAGTTTTAGTAGTGGATGACGATACCGACACACGACTGTTCATTGCTATCCTGTTGGAGAATTATGGCGCGAGTGTCACATCTGTGTCTTCCGCATCTGAAGCACTCCTGGTTTTGCCACAGTCTCAACCTGATGTGTTACTGAGTGACATCGGAATGCCTGATATGGATGGTTATATGTTCATCCAGCAAGTGAGAAAATTGTCATCAGAGCAAGGTGGGCAGATAAAAGCGATCGCTCTGACTGCTTACGCCGGGGAAATGAATCAGCAACAAGCATTAAAAGCTGGTTTCCAAAAGCATATCTCTAAGCCAATAGAGCCAAACAATTTAGTGCAAGCAATCTCTAGCTTGGTTCGCTCCAGTTAGGAATAGTTTCAGCTAAACCAGGACTTACGCCACTGGCACATTAGTAGGGTGCGTCAGATGTAGAAAATCTGTGATTGTTTCGCCAATTCTCGCTGCTGACGCACCCTACACCAGACTTTCATTTTGAATTTTGAATGAGAGAATTTTGAATTCGGAGCGAAGCGACGTGACAGCCCAAATACAGCTAGAGCAAGTTAATTTATTTGCCAAGCTCAAAACTCAACTCCAGGGATACCCCATATTGCAAGATATTTCCTTTGAGGTATCATCTGGAGAACGTTTAGCCATTGTCGGCCCTACTGGTGCCGGTAAAACTTCTTTATTAAGATTAATTAACCGCCTCAGTGAACCCAATAGCGGCAAAATTTATCTAGAAAATCAAGAATATCGCCAAATCCCGGCGGTTCAACTGCGCCAGATGGTGATGTTGGTATTACAAGAGCCAAGGCTACTGGGGATGACAGTTCAGCAAGCCTTGGCTTATCCTTTAGTTTTGCGTGGTTTACCTAAACAGACAATTCAGCAAAGAGTCAATCACTGGACAGAACAACTGCAAATTCCCCATGATTGGTTAGGACGCACTGAATTACAACTTTCGGTTGGACAAAGACAGCTAGTAGCGATCGCCCGTGCTTTAGTCATTCAACCGAAAATTCTCCTGTTAGATGAGCCAACCTCTGCTTTAGATATCAATACCGCCTCCCATCTGATGCAAGTCTTAACCCAACTCACACACACCCATCAAACAACAATTTTGATGGTGAATAACCAACTCGACTTCACCCAGATGTTTTGTCATCGGCTGTTATACCTACAGCAAGGACGTGTATTAGTAAATCAAACAGCCGCTAACATTGACTGGGTTGACTTGCGACAAAGGTTGATGCACGCCACAGCGCAAGCAGATGCAGAATGGAGTTAGTCCCAACACTCAACATTTAAAACTCACAAGCAGTGAGGCTGATTTTTTTGGCAATTTTCTAGTCTGGTAATCTCGAATGTGCAGATAACTTAAAAATGCAAAAATCTCTTGCCTCCTGACCTTGAAATTTTAAATTAACCTGGGCGCAGCAATTGACGGTTTTTTTCTATGATATTTGTCCACTCAAAGTCGAGCGTGGATTACTAAACCTCTCCTTAGCTAACTTAGTTTGTGTTTGGGGAAGATTAGCATTCAAAATTTCCATGTTAAATCGGTATCCCACGTTACGGATAGTCTGAATCAGGCTAGGTTGACGGGGATCAAGTTCTACTTTTTTGCGTAGCGATAAAACATGAGTGTCAATGGTACGTGGATTATCAATAGCATCCGGCCAAGCACGGCGCAATAGTTCCGAGCGACTTAACGGCACTCCTCCAGCTTGCGCCAAAACGTACAGTAAACTAAACTCCTGGGGCGTTAAATCAATAAACTCCCCTTGGAAACGAACCCGTCGCTGCACTAAATCAATTTGCAAACTCCCATAATCCAAATAAGCAGGTGCTGTTGGTGTGCGCTTACGGCGAATTAAAGCCTCTACCCGCGCCAAAAACTCCTGCATTCCAAACGGCTTACTCAAATAGTCATCGGCTCCAGCTTTTAAACCTGCCACAATATCCGCTTCGTTGCTCCGAGCAGATAGCATTAAGATTAAAGGCTGTTGTTGGCGATGTAACCAACGACAAAACTCCATGCCGTCGCCATCTGGCAAATCAGCATCTAAAATAACTAAAGTCGGTTGATGGCTTAAAAACAGTTCTCTTGCTTGATATATGCTAGCTGCTTGATGTACCCTATACTCCAACTGTTGCAAGTGCCAGCCCAGCAACGACCTTAGATGGGGATTCCCCTCTACGATTTCAATACAAACCGAACCCACGGCTGCAAAATCCCTTAGCGTCGATGAATTTCAAAGTAACAAGCCCATGCTCAAGGTTTTGTAGTCTTTGTTACTCCAAGTGCAATTCCCTTGACATTTCCTGATCAGAAGTGTTGGTGATTCGGTGAATTCATCTCTTACCCAAGACTGAGTTAGTCATATTCGGCAATTTTTGTTAGACTAAATCAAAGGTTGTTTCCGGTAAACATCCTACTTTTGAATGAGGACAATTTGCCAAAACTTTACTATAAGCCCAGCCAATCTTTGCCATTCTAGAGCTAACTGCGCTCTGAATGAATTAATACTTACACAGTCTCATTCACTCTGGCTACTGTACCAAAACTAACTATAAAAATACCTTATGACAACATCTGGTTGCGATTTTTATGGAATAGGATTTAACTATACTGTAGCTGCTGGAGAGATTGCCACAAGCAGATCCAAACAATTGTTATCGATTTCCAAGAATAAATAACACTTCACTTTTTAGTCTGAATCAATTACAATTCTCATTCCAAAGAGATCAAAAAGCAGTTATGCTCCAAGACACACAAACCATCCGCTACTACCAACGCATTACCGATGCCTTCGTCGAGTTATGGAATCGCGGTTATCGCACGGATGACATGAGGATGTATTTGGATGGATATCTAGCCGCGCTGCGACACAGTAACGTGATTGAACCTTATCTGATTCACCGTTTGGAGGAAGAAGCTAGCCGCTACCTGTACGATGCTTCAAATTTCGTCATGGTACAACCACAACCACAGCCTGATTATTATTAACAGCTACTCAAAGGTGTAAATCACCTCTCTAGCCGCAGATGATTATAACATATTATCTGCACAGGTCAAGCACTACGCTAGTGTGAATTTTGGGAATCAAAAAGTTATCTCCCTGCGCGAGAGGGAACTCTTAACAGGGAACAGGGAACAGAGAAGAAATAGGGTTGGAAGGAAAAACTTGTGGCAAGGGAAGTTAACTCTCCCCAGGCTAGGGTTAGAGTCACCACCCACAGGCGGCAAGTCTAGATGGGGGATTTAAACCCCCATCTCTAAGAGAAGCCCCGCTATGCGTGTCTACACAGATATCTCCTGTTCCCTATGTCCTGTTAAGAGTTCCCCGTCCATAAAAAATATTATGAAGCTAGTGCGACTTCTACCATTTGTTGCAACTCACCATTTTGGTAGAGTTCAATCATGATGTCAGAACCGCCGATGAACTGACCATCAATATATACTTGGGGAATAGTCGGCCAGTTGGAATATTCTTTAATACTCTGACGAACGTCGTAGTCGCTAAGGACATCAAAGGTTTCAAAGGGAACTCCCAGAGTATTGAGAATCTGCACAACGTTGTTAGAGAAACCGCATTGAGGCATCAACTTGGTTCCCTTCATGAAAACCATAATTTTATTTTGTGCGATTAAGTTATCAATTTTCGCTTTGGTTTCTGGTGTCATGGCTTTTGTGTTTCCTAGTTTTGTTAATAGTCAAGAGTCAAGAGCATAAATAGTCAATAGTCGAGATTTCAGCGATCAAACTGGAATATTGGACTATTGATTCTAGGAAGCGGCTGTTGCTTGCCAAGCTTCGGGAGTATAGGTTTTTAATGCCAAGGCGTGGATAGCTTCAGTAGACATAGCTTGACGCAACGCACCATAGACTAACTGATGCTGTTGCACCAGTCCCTTACTTGCAAACTGCGATGAGACGACTGTCACCTGATAGTGATCACCACCACCAGTCAAGTCTTGCACTTGAACCTGAGCATCTGGCAGTTCCGCTTTGATCATTGTCTCAACCTGCTGCGGAGTAATCATCGCAATTCCTGAAAAACTTACTTTTCTATCTTAATGGAGCAAGAGGACTCCCGTTACAGTCGCTAGACTTAACGGGATGATGAATTGCGACCAACATAAAAATTGAGCGCAGCGAATCATTATTTTGGTTGTTCTTGTTTCTCAACGTAATTTTTTAACTGTACATGATGCTGGTTTTGGTATACTGCTTAATTTCATTAGCTACAAACTAGAGAGAGAGGGGAGTAAATTTATCCAAGTTGACAGATTCTTTCCCAGTACAAAGCTTTGTTTCTGTTGCGGATATAAGAATGATTTGCTGAACTTAAGTATCCGTGAGTGGATTTGTCCAAGTTGCCAAACAACCCATGACAGAGATGAAAATGCTTCACGGAACTTGAGAGCAGAAGGGATAAGAATACTAACAACAAATACTGTGGGACACACAGAATTTCAAGCTTGTGGAGAAACAGTAAGACTCGTTGGTACTTGTGCCAAAAAGCGTGTTTCTGAAAAACAAGAATCTCCCGCTACATTGCTTTAGCAATTAGCGGTGAGAGTGTCAATATTAGCAAATCATAGAACAGATGCTGATGCGAAATTGCTGGGGAAAGGATTTCCAGTTGAGAAAATCCCCACTTGTACAGTCAGCCAGAAAATGATACAGAACTGACTTACTTACCTTTGGGATGAGGAACTACTACCGCCTTGTCTGGGATAGGGAGCATCAACAAAACCCAATTCAAACAATTGCTGATAGGCTTTTTTACCTAATTCTCGTGTAGGGTTTTGACTTTTAATAATTTGAATCAACAAAGGTACAGCTAATTCTGGCTGATTTTGCGCGCGATGTACCAATGCTAACTGATAGGTTGCCTCATCCCGCTTTTGGGCAGTCATGAGAGCTTTTTGACGTTGGGAATCAGAAACGCGAATATCAATCCCAGAGAAGCTAGAGTTTAAATCTTGGTAGAAATTGGATAGTTGATTATAAACCTGACGTGCTTCTTGCAGTTTTTTAGCAGCTAAGGTGTAATTTTGAGCAGCCACAGCTTGCTCCGCCTCTTTCATCAAACGTTCTCCACCAGCAATGCTCAACAGGCTGTCATTTTGAGCAGTAGGACGTAGGTTATTCGGACTATTAGGATCGATAGGCTGTACTTGGTTCTGAGCATGGACAGGAGTTAGCAGACTAAGAACTGCTATCACCGATAGAGAAGTTAAACGAACTAAAGAAGCAGGAGCAGCGACTTTCATGGGGTGAATTTGTGCAACAACTATTAAAAAATAGAACAAGGTAGAGAAACTTCGGGTATCTTAACTCTGTTTTGGTTTTTCACAAAACGAAGCTACGTACTGAGTTTCTGTGATTTAGACTGAAAATCGGTTTTATAGAGTTCCCATAGCTTCTGCAACTACTAGAATCGTCATGAACCCTCGCAATCACTCCTCTGATTCTTCAACCACAGGTGTACCAGCAAGTAGCTTGGGATTAGTTCTCCAACGGGGTGGGGAAGAATTAATCTTAGAGAAAGCTGTCTTCTGCTTCACCGTCCGTTTTGTCCCCGATTTTCCTGTGCAACAATTATCGCAGGTTAGTTGGGGTATTTGGCAGCGCAGTATTACCCAAGCTCGACTAGAACTATATCAGGTAACGCCTGACCACATCGAGGAGGCGATCGCCCAAGCTCGTGCTGATGAGAATGTAGCTTTTGCCAGTCATGCTTACACTCTCCAGCATAACCCAGGAACTTACGTTTATTTAAGCGACCAAATTACAATTCAATTTGCCGATGGAGTAGATACTGTCAAGATTAATCTGATTGCTGCTACATTCCACCTCATCCAACATCAACCCATCCAGGGTTTACCCAATGCTTTTGTCTTTGTGGTGAGTAAACACGCCACAGCAAACCCCGTTAAAATCGCTAATCAATTGCAAGGTATCCCAGAAGTATTAGTAGCAGAACCGAATATACTTATACAAACAGAACCCCATTACCAACCCCGTGACACCCTTTACACTCAGCAATGGTATCTCAATCATAACGGTGGTTATGAGTTAAGCGCGGGTTCTCATATCGCGGTAGAACAGGCTTGGGATATGACGCGCGGTGTCCGTTCTGTGGTTGTGGCTGTGGTGGATGATTCTTTTGATTTAAACCACCCAGACTTTCAAGGTAGTGGTAAAATTGTCGCGCCCAGAGACTTAAGAGAAAACGACTTTTTACCTTTGCCTGATGGTAGTAAGGCGAATAGTCACGGTACAGCCTGTGCAGGGATAGCGGTAGCTGAAGAAAACAGTGCGGGAATTGTGGGCGTTGCGCCTGGTTGTGCATTGATGCCCATCCGTACTACAGGATTTTTAGATGATGAGTCAATTGAGCAGATATTCAACTGGGCAATTGAAAAAGGTGCGAGTGTGATTTCTTGTAGTTGGGGGGCAGCTGCTGTTTACTTTCCCTTATCGTTGCGTCAACGGGCGGCAATTACCAGAGCCGCTACACAAGGACGCAATGGTAAAGGTTGTGTAGTTTTATTTGCGGCAGGTAACGCCAACCGCCCAATTAGCGGTACTGTGTATGAGCAGAATTGGCCGGATAATGTTTTACGAGGTTTAACAGATTGGCTCAGTGGTTTTGCGGTGCATCCTGATGTGATGACAGTCGCGGCATCCACTAGCATGAACAAAAAAGCCGCCTACAGTAATTGGGGAGCTAATATTTCTGTATGTGCGCCTAGTAACAATGCTCCTCCGGGTATGTCATTTCCAGAGAAGGGTTTTTTGTATACGCAACCCATGATCCAAAGTTCCCTAATGGGAAGGGGAATGTTGACAACTGATCAAATCGGCGCGGCAGGTTATGATCCAGGGAACTTTACAGAAAACTTTGGTGGTACTTCTAGTGCTACGCCAGTAGTAGCAGGAGTAGCGGCGTTAGTTTTATCAGCAAATCCTGACTTAACAGCCGGACAAGTCAAACGCATTTTAGAAACAACGGCAGATAAAATTATAGACCTTGACCCTGACCCGCAGTTGGGTTTACGTGAAGGAACTTACAACCAAAATGGACATTCTCAGTGGTTCGGTTACGGTAAGGTGAATGCGGCTAGGGCTGTACAAGCTGCTTTGCAAATGCAGCCGAATAAATCAGTTGCTAGTCAACAAATTAAGGTGAGTAATACTCGCCCCATAGAGATACCAGATAATAATAGACAGGGTATTAAGAGTGCGATCGCTATTTCTCAAACGAGTGCAGTTAAAGATATTCAAGTTACAGTTAATATCCAGCACGATTTTTTAGGTGATTTAGAAATTTATTTAATTGCTCCGAATCATCAACAGGTGTTGCTGCAAAATCGCACTTTGGGATGTCGGACTCAGTTAAATACTAGATTTACACTGCGATCGCACCCCATTCTCAAACAGTTACTATCCCAGTCTGCTAAAGGACTTTGGCAGTTATGGCTAATTGACTACGCACCCCAAGATGTCGGTAAACTCAACAGTTGGGAATTGAGTTTAGGGGTTTAGTTATTAGTCATTAGTCATTAGTCATTAGTCATTAGTTATTAGTCATTAGTTATTAGTCATTAGTCATTAGTTTTTCTCCTCCGCTTCCCTAGTCCCTAATACCATCAAGAATTGGGAAGTTCTGCCAAAGCATGATGACTCACAGCTAGTTGTTGAGTGCTTAATTGTTGTAGCGACCTGGTTAAATCCTCTGTTAACCGTTTGGCGTTTTGTTTGACTTGACCATTGATATAATCTTGCACATCAATGGCGGAACCAATGTTGATGCTGACATCTGTACCCCAACTGGGATAAGGCTGACTGTAATTGATGCCAACTGGTAGAATTTTTACCCCCAGTCCGGGATGATGGGATTCTGCACTTAAAGCTAAACGAGCTATACCGGGCTTTAAGGGGTGGATTTTGCCATCTCTAAAGATATTACCTTCGGGATAAATGACTAACATTTGTCCTTGATGTAGGACTTCTACCGCATGACGGAGAGTTGCGATCGCCGGGTGTTTGGTATCCACAGGAAATCCGCCCATGCGACGTACCAACCAACCTTGTAACCCTTGGCATTCAGTCAGAGTTACCATAAATTGTAAGTCTCTACCCGTAACATAACGACCTGTGGCATAGGGTAAAAGTATTGAATCCCAACGTGAGCGATGGGTGGGAGCTAAAATTACAGGCCCAGACAGGGGGAGATTTTCTTGTCCCGTAACTTGAATTTGCCCAAAATAGCCGGGTAAAACGATGTGATATCCCAAAAAATAGGCTAGAGGAGTTAACCAAGGTGAAATTCGCCCACTACTAACAGCCACCTGGGAATTTATAGGTTTTTCTGTGGGTTTGATTGTGCAGGGATGAGACACAGAGTAAATATCGATCATGACGGTAGCTGCTTTAAGCGGTAGAATAAGGCGATAAATGATTGGTATAATCACACCGTAGAGTTTCTTTGTGAATTTGTGTGATTACACTGGACAGTTCTACCTCTGTCCGTTAGTTTTATCCTGTCGCCTAGTGGCAAACCAACTTTGTAAATGTTGGCGACAAGCTGATTCTAAAATCCCTCCGACAACTTGCAGACGATGATTAGATGCAGCACTATCGGGGATGTTGATAACAGTACGAACTGCGCCAGTTTTAGTATCGTCCACTCCATAGACTAGCTTGCCTAAACGTGCTTGTACTATCGCCCCTGCACACATAGGACAAGGTTCTAAGGTGACGTACAAAGTACAATTATGAAGCCGCCAAGTTTGTAAGGCTTGGGTGGCGGCTCTAATGGCGATAATTTCTGCATGGGCTGTTGGGTCATGGTCACGCTCTTTTCTGTTTTCCCCTTCAGCAATTAAATTACCATCAGCATCAGTAATTACCGCACCTACAGGAACTTCCCCCGCATCCCCAGCGATTTTTGCCAACTCTAAGGCTCGGTTCATCCAGTGGCGGTAAATTAAATATTCGGAGTAGTCGGGGGACTGGGGACTAATCAATTCAAAATTCAAAATTCAAAATTCAAAATTCAAAACTAGATATTTGTAGGGTGGGCATTGCTTGCCAGTTGCTAAGACCTTAAGTTTTAAGTTGTTGGCAATGCCCACCTGACTTAGACCACTGTAGTCAACACTCAGCACTCACTCAAGCTGACTGTATTAACATCGGGTCTAGTTGAGCTTTGGTGTCTAGTTGATAAAGGTCATCACAACCGCCAATGTGTTGGTTATTGATGAAAATTTGGGGTACTGTGCGGCGACCGTTGGCACGTTCGGCCATTTTGGCTCTTGCGGCTTCGTCTCCATCGATTTTGTATTCGGTGAAATTTACACCTTTCCACCACAACAACATTTTGGCTCTAATGCAGTAAGGGCAAGTTTGCCAAGTATAGATTTCTACATTGGCTTTGATTCGTTCGGGATGGCGACCAAGTATAGGATTGAGGAAGTCAAACATAGGTTTTTATTTTATGGTTTTTTGAAGATTGTAAATGAGTCAGTAATTTTTGTTTTACCACTCAAGGTTAATTTTATTAATTTAAGAGCGATCGCATTTGGGCAAATCCTCTGCTCAAGCCTCCCTAATCTAAATTAGCAGCAAAACTTAACACTTATGTGAGTGAATACTATTTTCCACAGGTATCCGCCCTTTGGTAGACTTAAGAACTGAAATGGCCAGATGAAAAGACACAAAAGTCAAGCAGTTGAGAGGGCGACTCTGTGGAAAATACACTTGGATTAGAGATTATTGAGGTAGTAGAACAAGCCGCGATCGCATCTGCGAAGTGGATGGGTAAAGGCGAGAAAAACACTGCTGACCAGGTAGCAGTGGAAGCAATGCGGGAGCGGATGAATAAAATTCAGATGCGTGGTCGCATTGTCATCGGTGAAGGCGAACGTGATGATGCGCCCATGCTGTACATCGGTGAAGAAGTTGGTATCTGCGCCCGTCCAGATGCTAAAGATTTATGTAACCCCGATGAATTAATCGAAATTGATATTGCGGTTGACCCCTGCGAAGGTACAAACTTGGTAGCTTATGGACAGCCTGGTTCAATGGCTGTGCTGGCTATTTCTGAAAAAGGTGGATTATTCGCGGCTCCTGACTTCTACATGAAGAAATTAGCCGCACCACCAGCAGCTAAGGGTAAAGTAGACATCAACAAGTCAGCCACGGAAAACCTCAAGATTCTATCTGAGTGTCTAGACCGCGCTATTGAAGAACTGGTAGTAGTTGTGATGAAGCGCGATCGCCATAACGATTTAATCAAAGAAATCCGTGAAGCAGGTGCAAGAGTACAGTTGATTTCCGACGGTGACGTAGGTGCTGCTATTTCTTGCGGCTTTGCTGGTACTAATATTCATGCGCTCATGGGTATTGGTGCTGCTCCTGAAGGTGTGATTTCCGCCGCCGCAATGCGTGCTTTAGGTGGACACTTCCAAGGTCAACTGATCTACGATCCAGAAGTAGTCAAAACTGGCTTGATTGGCGAAAGCAAAGAAGCCAACATTGAGCGTCTGAAGTCTATGGGTATTACTGACCCCGATAAGGTCTATGATGCTCATGAACTAGCATCTGGCGAAACTGTTCTGTTCGCAGCTTGCGGTATCACCTCTGGAAACCTGATGCAAGGTGTGCGCTTCTTCCACGGCGGCGCAAGAACTCAAAGTCTGGTTATTTCCAGTCAGTCTAAAACTGCTCGCTTTGTAGACACCATTCACATGTTCGAGCAACCCAAAGTTGTCCAACTGCACTAGGGACTAGGGACTAGGGACTGGGGACTGGGAAAGCATGGAAAGCAAGGGAAGCAAGGGAGGCAGGGGAGGCAGGGGAAGAAAAATCCCATGCCATTCGCCCAATCCCCAATCCCCAGTACCCAATCCCCAATCCCCAATCCCCAATCCCCAATCATTAATCACCCATTACTAATTACCGATAAGAAATGAATATTGCAGTGGTGGGGTTAAGCCATAAAACAGCCCCAGTTGAAATTCGGGAAAAGCTGAGTATTCCAGAACCACAAACAGAAAGCGCGATCGCTCACCTAACCAGCTATCCCCACATTGATGAAGTTGCAATTCTCAGCACTTGTAACCGCTTAGAAATTTACATTGTTGCTGCTGAAACTGATCATGGCATCCGGGAAGTCACTCAGTTTCTATCTGAATACAGCAAATTACCTGTAAATTCTCTGCGACAACATTTATTTGTACTGCTGCATGAAGATGCAGTCATGCACGTGATGCGGGTTGCTGCTGGTTTAGATAGCTTAGTCCTGGGAGAAGGACAGATTCTGGCTCAGGTGAAAAATACTCACAAACTGGGGCAGCAATATAACGGTATAAAAACAATTTTGAATCGATTATTTAAACAAGCAATTACAGCTGGTAAGCGTGTCCGTACAGAAACTAGCATTGGTACTGGTGCTGTTTCTATTAGTTCGGCGGCTGTGGAACTAGCACAAATAAAGGTAGAAAATTTAGCTGCCTGTCGAGTGGCTATTCTCGGTGCTGGTAAGATGTCCCGGCTGTTGGTACAACACCTAATTTCTAAAGGTGCTACACAAATTAGTATTGTCAATCGTTCCCGCGATCGCGCCCAAGAATTAGCAAAGCAGTTTTCTGAACAACCCATCCGCACACATTTACTATCGGAAATGATGGAAGTAATTTCCGATAGTGATATGGTATTTACTAGCACATCCGCGACTGAGCCAATACTAGATCGGGCTAAATTAGAGATGGTTTTAGCACCTAACCAAGCTCTGATGTTATTTGATATTTCCGTACCGCGAAATGTCCACTCAGACGTGAATGATTTGCCTAATGTCCATGCGTTCAACGTGGATGATTTAAAGGCGGTAGTCGCCCAAAACTACGAAAGCCGCAGAAAAATGGCTCAAGAAGCTGAACGGCTGTTAGAAGAAGAAATAGAGGCTTTTGATATTTGGTGGCGCAGTCTAGAAACAGTTTCTACAATTAGCAGTCTGCGGAATAAAATCGAAACTATACGGGAACAAGAATTAGAAAAAGCTTTGTCCAGATTAGGTTCAGAATTTGGCGACAAACATCAAGAGGTAATAGAAGCCTTAACAAGAGGTATTGTTAATAAAATTTTACATGACCCGATGGTGCAGTTGCGAGCGCAACAAGATGTTGAAGCTAGAAGACGCTGTATGCAAACCCTACAAATGTTATTCAATTTAGATGTAGGTGAGCAGTTTAGTTAAGGGGATAGAGATTTAAAAACTCTAATAGTGTTTCTGGATTGATCATAAATCTAATTAGCAGTATGTCTAATTAGATTTATGTAATTATTGTCCCAAGTAAGCTTGTAAAACTTGGGGATTAGTTTGAATTTCTGCGGGAGTACCGTCGGCTAAATTTTGACCTTCAGCTAATACCCAAACGCGATCGCACAAGGACATGATCACATCCATATTATGTTCAATAATCAGAAAGGTCATGCCGTCGTCACGGTTCCATTGGAGAATGCGATCGCATATATCATCGATTAACCTAGGGTTCACCCCGGCGGCTGGTTCATCCAACAAAATCAACTTCGGGTTAGTCATCAAAGCCCTACCCATTTCTAACAGCTTACGTTGTCCACCAGACAAACCACCAGCATATTCGTAAGCTTTATGGGCTAATCCCACAGATTCCAGCAAAAACATTGCTCTTTCTTTTAATTGCTTTTCTTCTTTCCCTACTACCTGCGGTTGAAACTGTACCTGCCAAAAATTCTCTCCTGTTTGTTTCTGCCCTGCTAACAGCATATTTTCTAACACCGATAAGCGGGAGAGTGTGCGGGCTACCTGAAAAGTGCGGACTAAACCCTGCTGGGCGATTTGGTGGGGTTGCAGATTTTGGATCGGTTCACCGTCAAATATTACCCGTCCTTTGTCGGGACGAATAAAGTTTGAGAGTAAATTAAATAAAGTAGTTTTACCAGCACCATTGGGGCCAATCAAGCCTGTGATGCTACTTTTAGCGACTTCAATGTGTGCTTCTTGCACAGCTTTGATACCACCAAAGTTTTTACAAAGTCCACTAGCTGCTAACAGGGGAAGTGGGGATGATTGGTTATTTACCAAGGGTGAGTTCCTCCTTTTTCCCTAAGATACCTTGAGGCCGCCAAATCATCAGCACCATCAAAATTAAACCAATAACCATGATGCGGAATGCACCTAAACGCGCTTGATCCAGAGGAATAATTATTGGTAAAACTTCACGAGTAATGGCATCGTAGGCAAAGTAAATGACAGCACCTAAAATAGTGCCGACATTATTACCAGAACCGCCTAAAATGACCATAATCCAAGCGTCAAAAGTTAGCTGGGGCTGGAAATTATCCGGGTAAATCGCGCTGATTTGCCAAGCGAAGAAAGCACCAGCGACACCGGCGATCGCACCCCCTAACATCAAAGATTGTAACTTGTACCAAAAGACATTTTTACCCACAGCCTTGGGGACTTCTTCATCCTCACGGATAGCTTTGAGAACTCTACCCCAAGGCGATCGCACTAAATACTCTAACCGCCAAAACACAAACGCTAACACCAACAGCGATAACAACATTAAACCCGCTTTGGGAATGTAGTTATACAGTGTGATTACTCCAGAAATATAAATTGCCGTTGCCAATAAACCTAAAACACCGCCTACGACTAAACGAGTGGTAAATTCTCCCTTAGTACCGACTCTAGCAGTCTGATCAGCAAACCGTAATTTTTGGGCGGTACGAATCCACCGCCACAAAGAAAACACAGTAATCGCCAACAACAGCGTTAGCAAACCAATCATCACCAACCGAAACCACAAATTAGGCGGTGTCAATAGGGGAATAGGGTAACTTTGGACACCAAACGCCCCAGATACCCAGGTATTACCTACAGGTAATTCTTGGTTATTCACCACCAAACGAATCAATTCACCTGTGCCGATGGTGACAATCGCTAGGTAATCTTCCCGTAGACGCAACGTTACCAAACCGATAACCAAGCCCAGCAAAGAAGCAACTACTGCCCCAGCAATCGCGGATATCAATAACGGAACACCCTGTAAACTCAACAATACAGTAGTGTAAGCCCCCAAGGTCATAAAAGCGATATGACCAAAGTTAATTAACCCTGTAAAACCCCATTGTAAATTCAGTCCTAAACTAAACAGGGCAAAGGTGGCTGTAGAAATTGCCAAGAAAATTAGATATTCAATCATTAGTCATTAGTCATTAGTCATTAGTCATTGGGCATACAAGAGGAATTGGAACAGGGTGCAGGGTGCAAGGGGGAGAAGAATTTCCTTTTCTCCCTGCCCCCTGCCCCCCTGCCTCTTCCGCTTCCTCTGCTTCTGCACTATCCACTCCCTACTCCTTACTCTTTCCAATACATTAGCTTGATGAGACTCATTTATCGCCGTTAACAGTTGCCAATTTTTGGGAACAATACTTTTGTGTTGTGGGTAATGTAAAGAGTAGATGAACTTGCTAAGAATTAGAATCCATCACTTAATTGAACAATTAGGGGATGAAGAACTGGAAAGCGTTTGGCATGATATCCACGCGTTGCATTGTGACTTTTATATGCGTAAAGCTATACAACAAGCCCAGCGATCGCTGCAACCGTGGGATATATTAACTTATGATGAAGCCGTTAGGATGTTGATGTTTGTTTAGGAATAGGGACTGGGGATTGGGGACTGGGTACTGGGTACTGGGTAAAAGTTATTTTTCCCCTGCTTCCTCATCCTCCTCATCCTCCTCATCCTCCTCATCCCCCTCATCCCCCTTATCCCTCTCATCCCTCTGACTTTCTAAGGTGAGTTTAGTGAATCTAGAAATGCGCTATGCTATGTCTTTTTTAGTAGACTTGAAAAATTTAGAACCTGCTGCGTATCAGCGAGTATATGAGTTTGTGTTTAATGAGTTTGCTGAAAAGTGGCCTTTGCATTCCCTACCAGAACTGCGACAACTGGATGAGGAAGGAATATTTCATCGGTTTACTATTGATAATTATCTGATTGGCATAGAAATTAGGGGTGAGATTGTCAAATTTCTTCGCGTTATACCTATGCCAGATGTTTAGGGTGAGGAGTTTCTCCAGACTTAAAACTGTATAAGACAAAGCAGGGATGGGTCTACCGTTAAATTAAACTGGTGTTTGAAGGACACTTTACAAGAGATTTCCCTATGGATGCGAAGGCACTTTGGCAAAGATACCAAGATTGGTTATATTTCCACGAGGGATTAGGACTGTATCTAGATGTCAGTCGGATGCGTTTTGATGATGCCTTCGTGAATTCGTTAATGCCGAAGTTTGACAAGGCGTTTGCGGATATGGCTCAATTGGAAAAGGGTGCGATCGCTAATCCTGATGAAAACCGCATGGTTGGACACTACTGGCTAAGAAACCCAGACTTAGCACCCACTCCAGAAATTACACAAGAAATTGTCCAAACCTTAGAACAAATCGAAGCCTTTGCGGAAAAAATCCACACAGGTGCGATTCATCCCCCCAAAGCCAGCCGCTTCACCGATATTATATCTATTGGCATTGGTGGTTCTGCCCTCGGCCCTCAATTTGTCGCTGAAGCCCTCGCCTCAGAATTTCCACCCCTGAAAATTCACTTTATCGATAATACCGATCCTGCGGGTATAGATCGAGTTCTTACTCAACTAAGAAATCATCTCTCTAGCACTTTGGTGTTAGTTATCTCTAAATCTGGCGGCACACCAGAACCCCGCAACGGCATGATTGAAGTCAAAAAAGCCTATGCTGGACAAAATTTAGATTTTGCTCAATATGCAGTAGCTATCACCAGTGCTGATAGTAACCTGGATAAATTAGCAACATCTGAAGGTTGGCTAGCAAGATTTCCCATGTATGATTGGGTGGGTGGACGTACTTCCGAAATGTCCACTGTGGGCTTAGTTCCCGCCGCATTGCAAGGGATTGATATCCGCGCCATGCTAGACGGTGCCAAAGAAATGGATGACGCTACCCGTGTCGCTGATGTGAAAAACAACCCGGCGGCGTTGCTGGCTTTATCATGGTATTTTGCTGGTAACGGTAAGGGTGAAAAAGACATGGTTGTTTTACCCTACAAAGACAGCTTGCTGTTGTTCAGCCGTTACTTGCAACAGTTAGTGATGGAATCCTTGGGTAAAGAGAAAGACTTAGATGGTAATACTGTTTATCAAGGTATTGCTGTTTATGGTAACAAAGGTTCAACCGACCAACACGCTTATGTACAGCAGTTGCGTGAAGGTGTACCCAATTTCTTTGCTACTCTAATCGAAGTTTTAGAAGACCGTCAAGGTGTATCTCCAGAAGTAGAACCAGGTGTAACATCTGGTGATTATCTCTCTGGTTTTCTGCAAGGAACTCGTCAAGCCCTTTATGAAAATCAGCGCGATTCGATTACAGTCACGATTCCCCAAGTTAACGCCCGCACTGTCGGCGCGTTAATTGCTTTGTATGACCGTGCTGTGGGTTTATATGCTAGCCTAGTCAACATCAACGCCTACCATCAACCAGGGGTAGAAGCTGGTAAAAAAGCGGCGGCGGCAATTCTTGATCTGCAAACCAAAGTAGTAAAATTACTGCAAACCGAAAAAACCGCCCTATCTTTGGCAGAAATCGCCAACAAAGTGGGTGCGGCAGATCAAGTTGAAGCTATCTACAAAATTCTGCGTCATTTGCAAGCTAATCAACGCGGTGTAGTCTTCCAGGGAAATCTTGCACAACCCAGCAGTTTAAAAGTTTCTCTGGGCTGAAACTCTCACTGAATTATCACGGTATTGTTCAACAAAGATTTATTTTTACCAGCATCCTAATTTTTAGGATGCTTTATTTTATCTTTAAAAAATGTAATACCCATATCCCCGACTTCTTTGAGAAGTCGGGGATATATGCCATCATCATTTTATGTTTAATTATGTTGACCTACTTAATCAACTTTTTCCTATTCCCTATTCCCTATCTATAGGTTTTGACTGACGAAGTGTTGCATAAAGTAGCTTTTGGGTAGAAAGCATCGATCAAGTAAGAAAGGATCATCAGTATATTGGGATAGGAAAACTAAGGGTTGATCTTTGTGGCAAAATGGTCGTACAAGTCCCCATTCTTCCGCTAACCAAATCCAATATCCGATTTCTATTTTTCCGTAGTTTGATACGGTGTCTATTTCCCCAACACTGTTATTGATGGGGACTAATTCAGGTGATGCTTTGATGTCAGTTAAGAGCCAAGCTAATTCATCTACAGTAAAGGAATAACCATAATTAGCGGCTATATTGATGAACTGCTTCGGGTTTTTCGCTGCTAGCAATTTATCTTTGAGTGCTGGTGTTTTTTGTGCTAAATCAAGGAATTCCCAAATCTGCTTTCTTGTCACTACAAACCAAGCTAGTTCTTCAGGAGTTAAAATATAACCGTTTTGTTTGGCAATGTTAATAAAATCCTCAAGGTTATAAGCTTCACCTAGTTGGTGTTTGATGCAGACATTTTGCTCGACAAATACTAAAAAGTCTTTGATTTTCTGCCATGTAAACTTATTGAATTGGCTATGGTTTTTTATCTTTTCTTTCCAAGTTAAATATTCTTGCTCCTTGAGAAAGAAATTCCAAAGCTGGTAATACATGATTCATTTTTCCTGAAAATTAGGAATGAGTAAGATTATTTATAATTTTCAGTATAATCACTATAGACTTGGTAATCTACAGTATTAAATTTAATTTTTTTGTAAATATCATTACCCAAAATTTCAGCATAAAAAAATAGTAATATTACGTAATTTTTCTTAAAAAAAACTCAAATAGTGAAGCAAATAACAGGCGATCGCGCTTGAGTTATTGTTACTTTTCTTAGCGAAAGTTTTGGGAGTTAAGCATACAGATACAGAGAAGGGTAAGAATTAATGCAATCTGTGAAATTGCAAGCGATAAGCGATCGCTCACTATTTTTCTGCCAAAATCACCTAACTAAAAATCTATTTCTGGGGAGTAATGCAAACTCTTTCAAAAGTAGGACGGAAGACTAAAAAAATCGCCTCATCATAGCAGAGGGTGAATACAACCTTTCTCAAAATTAACTTGTATCCTACTCCTGTGTTTCAGGGAGGAAAGAGATTATGGTAGATGATTTTTTGCGAAAAGCAAAGGATTTTATCGGTGGTTCAAGACGCAAAGAAAGAGAGGAAGACACTGATTATCGGGAGTATCGGGGACGTAGGGGAAGCCAAGATCGGGAAGAATGGGAAGAAGACGAAGAAAACGAGGAGTATAATCGCAACTTTCCACCCTCCCGTGAAGACCGCTATGATGATGAAGATGAAGAAGAAGATTATGGTAGTATGCGCCGTTCCCGCAGAAGCCGCTACGATGATGAGGACGACGAATAACCATCAATAAACCCCTTGTAAAGACGCGATAAATCGCGTCTACCAATCACGCTTATCAATTATTACTATATAGAACTTATTGCCCCTAAAATTTCTTGCGATCGCGCAATATTTTTCCGCACAGATTGAGCTGAAATATGCAAAGCTTCTCTTTCACTTTCACTCAAATTTAACTCTAAAATACTCTCAATTCCAGCCGCACCCAAGCGACAAGGAACACCAATCACCACATCTTTTAAACCATATTCACCTTGCAAATATGTCGCCACAGGTAACAACCTGGACTGATTTAATACAATCGATTCTACCATCACACTCGTAGCGGAAGCTGGCGCAAAAAATGCTCCACCAGTCTGGATTAATTCAACAATTTCCGCGCCACCGTTGCGGGTTCTTTCTACCAAACGTTCAATTGTATCTGCATCTAATAATTCTGTGATGGGAATACCGTTAACAGTAGCATAACGCGACAAGGGAACCATCAAATCACCGTGACTACCTAACACCATCGCCTTGACATCAGCAGGTAATACACCCAACTCCAAGGCGATAAAAGTCTCAAATCTGGCTGAGTCTAAAACCCCAGCCATACCCATAATACGATGACGAGGTAAACCCGTGGCTTCCCAAGCTAGATATGTCATTACATCTAAGGGATTGGTGACAATAATTAAAATAGCATCGGGAGAGTAGGCGATCGCTTGCTTGGCTGCTTCTACAACAATCTTCGCGTTAGTTTTGAGCAAATCATCCCGACTCATACCTGGTTTGCGGGGAAGTCCGGCGGTAATTATGACGATTTGTGAACCAGCCGTGTCAGTATAATCATTTGTGCCTATAATTTCACGATTATGTAACTCAATGCCTCTAGCTTCCAACAAATCCAAAGCTAAACCTTGAGGCATTCCTTGAACAATATCTAATAATACGACATCAGCGAGATTTTTCTCAGCGATGCGTTGCGCTAAGGTGCTACCAACTCTACCAGCACCGATGATAGAGACACGCGGTAAACGAGACAGAATAGGGGAGACAACAGAAGAAGACATAATTCTGCTAGACAATGCAATCTTTACACCACTCAGGTTAACAGCTAGGATTGCGATCGCCTGTCACTAGAGTTAGAAAATTCACTATGTAGGATGGAAGATATCCACCCTACAATTTTGTAGTGCAAGCAAATTCTACCAAAGGATAAACAGCACTTATCCCCAGCCTAAAGGCTTATTCAGACACTTCCAGTTGATCTAAACGTAACCAAATATTAGGGGTGGGTACTTTTCCGAACTTCACCAAGGCATAATCACCTTTAATATCTACCACTTCACCGTTAGAGTCAAACAAATAAGCCGGAAAGCGAGTATCACTAGCTTTTGCTTCCACACTATTTTCTAGTTTCTCACGGACAGCCCGCACCATATTACCTTTTTTTAGTGGCATAAGTTCTTCTCGCAAGTTTTTAGTTTCATACAGGATTTTAACTTGCAGACAGGTCAATAGAGTATGGGCGACAGTTGATAGGCGACAGATAGAAGTAGGTTGGGTTAAGTGCTGCGCTTAACCCAACCTACTTCTAATTCACTATCTTAGCCTTGCCACGCCACTATTATATTTTTTTATTAATTTATAAAAAACTCTAATAGATTGTTAAAGAAACTATTTCAACTCTGCTAATGGACGAATAGCCAATACTGCATCGCTAGGCATTTTTTGTACTGCTGACATAGGAACAGTAAAAACAGCGATAGAGTCACCTATTGCATTAAAGACTTCTAATACATAACCATCTTCACCACCATGAGGATGAGTCACATAATCAATTAACATAGCAACATCGCCCCGTTTGAGATTATATTCTGGTAAATCACAATTGAGAGCAACATACTGATATAGTTCTAATTTCATCCAATTTAGTCCTTTTTTGGTTTTAGGGTAATAAAGCGAAAGTTGCCGCCATGTTTTGATTGTAGCCAAACTGTGATTACTGCTAAATTTTGACCATTTACTCCTTGTAGGTTTCCTTCGATAGTGTAAAACGTTCCATATTCATTAGTAATATCTTCTACTACTTCATGGGTGGTTGCGAGTTGCCAAATAGCTGTTAATAATTCTTCTGGGTTAGTTTGTGTAAATCCCGCTTGGGCTAAAAATTTTGATTTATCATCTTTTATCCGGGGAACTAAAAGATAGCGGGTAATCTTTTCTTCTGGAATTATGATATTTTCTGGTATTTTCACAATTCAGTTTTGCTATAGTTCTTTTTAATTAACAACAAAATTGGGTTTAAACCCAATACAGGAACAGAATACTCCCTTGGCTTCATCTGAGAGTTAGCGCGTAACTCATCAGTAAATTAGTAGGGTGCATCAGATACCGGAAATATGGTAGTTTTTGCCAAATCATCTCTTCTGACGCGCCCTAATAACTATCTATTCTAGAACAGACTAAAATGGAAGTGTATAATAGGGAAATTTAGTCTACACAAAGCTTTTACTTATATGTTGTATTCTGGTTGATTACTCATGTTACCCATCATAAAATCAACAATAAGTAAACATAGAGTCAAAGCCATGAAAAAACCTACCAATCTTTCATGAAGATTAGCAGGTTAGGGATTTTATCAATCGGAGCGGCGGGATTTGAACCCACGACCTCCACTACCCCAAAGTGGCGCGCTACCAAGCTGCGCTACGCCCCGGTCACGATTTACTATAATAACGCAAAGCTGAAGGATAATCAAGGGGTAAGTTCAAAAAACTTTTAGCATCCCAGCAGCTTGCAACAGACCAGGTACAGCAGAGGCTTGCCATTTACCTTCTGCACAGCGTCCAGAATTTAGGATAAAGCGCAGACTGTATTCATGGGGATAGCCTTCCACCTCCATCCATAATAAATCACTTTCGGCTTCACAGGCAATTTTTTCTTCGTCCATTAATTCGGCTGTGAGTTGTTTCATCGTGTCGGCTAGCTGTGCCAACAACCGACAAAAAACATCTAACTCGGCGGCGGTTAACTCTATCGCCCAGTCATCAGTACCTACTAAACCTTGATACTCAACTGCATTGGGGTTCCAACCGATGCGCCAACCATCACCGCTTTTAATTACTCGTTCCATCAGGGTTTGGGTTAAAGATATTGGTGAGGACTTGTGCTAGCGCATTTCTTTGTTGGCGGGTGAGGCGTTTAATGGTGGCGCGATCGCCTGCTAAGGGATTCTGTCGTAATGTATCATTACCTGGGTAGGTGTTTTCATACATCACTTCGTTAGCATCCAAATAATCAGCTAAAGTCAGCTTCCAATCTAGGCGATAATTGGGGGCGCGTTCTTTAATATAAATGTGATACCGAATCAAGCGACTAGCCAAGGTGTTATTCTCAGCCACCTTCCCAGACTCTCTGCTGATGTATTGGTTTTCCTTGGGCAAGTCCGGTAATTGCTGATATACCAACTGCCACACATCGCTAGGACTAATCCTTTGGGCTTGTGCTGGTTGAATACTGAGTAAATTAGTGGGTGTAGTTGGTGTAAATCTATCCACGCCCGCACCTAAAACAATTACACTCACCACTATCAAAGCAGTGAGTGTCTGCCAAGGATGGAGTCGGGGATGAATTAACGATAAATGTTTGCTCATCCTACCTTCTCTCACACCCGCTTATAATTCACCAATGATTTCTGGTTGTGTCAGTTCGTCGGACATTTCAATAATTGCCCTCAGCACTGGCTTCATCATTGCATCTTCCGCACTATCAAAGTCTTCATAACGTCGGCGTTTAGCACGATTTGCCACCTGAACCGTAATGCGGTAGCGATTAGACGCTGCACTAATTAAATCCTCAGCACGGTGCATAATCTGAGATTGGGTTGTCTCGAACTTAGAACGCTTGAGCATAGTAACTGGTTCTTGGGGACATACCCTAGTTTAGCAGCACTCAATCAATGTTCTACTTGGTGATATTGCTGGCAACCTTTCTGTTGATAGAGGTTGATTACTTTTAACTATTTATAACTTAGTGGGTAAGGAAGTTAATTAATTAACCCCATCTTATGGCTAATCTTGTGGAAACTGCTGCCAAAGTTGGCAAGTTCAATAAGCTGTTACAACTGGCTGAAACTGCCCAAATCGTAGACACCCTCAAAAGTGCTGATATTTTCACTTTATTTGCACCTACTGATGAAGCTTTTGCTAAGTTACCAGATGGAACTTTAGATGCACTACAGAAAGATATCCCTACTTTGAAAAAAGTTTTGACGTATCATGTAGCCTTCGGAGATGTCCGGGCTGAGGACTTGGTGCAGATAGAAGAAGCAGAAACATTAGAAGGTTCTGTGTTGGCGATTGATTCTACTAACGGTGTGATTAAGGTAAACGATACCAACATCACCCAAACAGATATCGTGGCTGATAATGGTGTCATCCACGTTATTGATCATGTGTTGATACCAGCAATGGTAGCAGGGAAATGAAACCGCAAGGAAGCTAAAGACCCCAATTTCAGGATAAGCGACTGAATCGAAAATTGCGGACTAACGTCCGAGGGGTCGCCCTCTGCGTTTTTTTGAGCAAGGCTGAAAGGTTATGATGTAATTGGGCTATCGATAACCCAAAATTTTTTTTAGCAAAACACTAGCCAAATCTAAATTTGTCTGCTATATTAAGAATTGTGTGAAAAACAAGGCTCAGTAGCTCAGTTGGTTAGAGCACGGGACTCATAAGCCTGGGGTCGTTGGTTCAAATCCGACCTGAGCCATTTAATAAATAATAGTGAAAAAAGCTAATTTCTGAGTTAGCTAGACATATTTTACTTTCTCAGGTTTTCATGCAAGTGTCGGTTGGATACTTTTGCTAAAGCAGACTATCAAGCTAAGAGGATGTTTGGAAAGTCGCAAAGTATACTAAAAACCCCTCTCCAAACCTCTCCCCTAAAAGGAGAGAGGCTTTGAAACCCCCATTCCCTTGTAGGGAAGGGGGGCTGGGGGGATAGGTCAGAGAGACTTTGAAGTTAATAACAATACTTTTCAAACATCCTCTAAGGGTGTAATGTAATTACCTGATGCTGCTAGGTTCTCTACTCTGCTTAATTTACTGTTAGAACAGAGTTAGATAAACCCTTAAGTATGAGCATAGATTATGGACTCTTATAAAACCTATATCACAATTGAAGACCCAAAGCAGGTAATATTATCTGATTTACCATTTCAACCAGGACAAAGAGTTGAAGTAATTATGTTAGCAGAGGATAATCAAAGGGAAACTTTAGCCACAGAAATCAAAAAGTTATTTAAGGAAATACAAGCAACACACGCAGATAATCCATTAACTGATGAAGAGATAGCAGCAGAAATTGATGCTTATAGACGGGGTGAATGAAAGTTATTATTGATACTAATATTGTTGTTTCTGCTGCTGTGGCTAATAAAAATCCAGAGGCAGTAATTTTATTTGTGGTCAGTAATTATGATTATGAGTGGATTGTATCAGCAGAAATTTTAGCAGAGTATAAGGAAGTTTTACAGCGTCATCGTTTAAAGCTAACTGAGACACAATATCAAAGATGGGTTAATTTAATTGATTCTGTGACAACGCTAGTTGATGTGGAAGTGGAAGTTGATTTTCCTAGAGATAGGAAAGATGCAAAGTTTTTAGCTTGTGCTATTGCAGCAGATGTAGATTTTTTTATTACTGGTGATGCTGATTTTCAGGAAGCACAAAGTTTAATCAGTTCAACGATTATTTCTGTATCCTTATTTAAGAAATTAGTTTGTGATACAAGCAAATAATGTAAAAGTTATAAATATTATTAATCAGTATAATATTCTGATTTCGCTGAGGAATTTTAAATAATTAAATGAGGAATAGGAAGTTTTGAAGAGAAGCGCAGGCTCTTAAAATTTATTAAAGATATTATTTGACAATAAGCAATAGTAAACCCCCTTTGGAGAACATTCTGGAGGGGTCTTTTTTATTGTTTACTTTAGGTGAATAGGATAAACCTGATTTTTTGGTAAATCAGCTAGTAATTGTTTTATGGTACTAGCTTTAGCTGCTTATTCTTGGAAAATAAGAGGAAAGAGTAATAATTATGGTATGGAAATTCTTTTTATCTACAGTTTGTAAATAACTTTGCACAAACCACGCATAATATGAGGTCATATATACTCCTTTTCTAGCTATGTATCAGTTAATTGTAAGAACCTATGAAAGCATCCAAGTCCAAAAAATTATCCCAAAGATTATCCAACCAATCATTCCTCCTGAAAAGAAACCTATATCTTGATAATTGGGATGAGTTTTTTTTGCAAAATAAGTAAGAGCATCGTAAATGTATATGGTTGGGTAAAAAGTAAAGAGTAATGGTACTAAACCAAGTATTCCAGATATTCTTCCTGTTGCCATAGTTATAAATATTTGCATAAAGAAAATACCAACTGGCTTACTGTTGGTTGAATATCCTTTTTCTTTTGCTATTGCAAAAATACGTTTTGTTAATGAATATATAGTTATGCCTGGAAAAGCTCCACATAATACAGGAATAATATTTAGATTTTGTAACTTTTTAATAAAAATCCAGTGCTTATAGAACCAATAAAAAATGTATACACCACCTGTAATGATGCAAAGAAAAATGTATCTAGCAGGAGATTGAAGTATTAGATTATTTAATAAATCTGGTCTGTCTGTAATAGTGAAACTTGTAGAAGAATTTAACTCTGTAATTTCTTTTGCTTCAACTTTATTACTGTTGAGTAAATTTATCAAACTCATCACTGGAGCAATCAATATACCTTGACCTATACCAGATATAAAAGGGTTGTTATCTGTTTTAAGTAATATACCTATTATAGGCAGTATTATTATCTCTAATACAGGTATTACTCTCTTAGACAATTGAGAAATATTATGTGATGGAAGGGCTGTTTGATTATTAGTACCAGTTTCAGGAATAGGATTTCTAACTATATCCTGATTATATTGCTTGGATACTGCTGATGAGTCATAAGTTGATACTGGAGTTTCGTTAATGGGATTACTTAAACGTTTTTGGCCAACTTCTTGTACAGGGTTTTCTTGGGTTTTATTATCAGAAATTATAGTTTGATATAACATAGGTTCTATTTCCTCTATTACATCAGCACAAATTCCTTGACGTAAACTTAACCCAGCTAACATTATTGGATCTGCACATTTTTGTTTTAAATTTTCTATTTGATTAATTTCTTGTTTAATAATAGATATTAACCGATTAAATGCTTCTTTAGCATTATATTTATTGGCTCTTGATTCTTTTAAAACTTCCTCAATGCTTTTTCTTATCCCTATGAGACAAGGAATTATATATAATGTGTAACTCTCTTTTAGGGCAATAGAAACATCATTTTCCGAAGTAAACTGTAATGCAGCTTCTTCAGATTTTGTAATTTTAACTTGTATATATAAATCAACTATTGTTAAAAAATCACTGGTATTTCTTAGAGACACCATTTATTTAAACCCTGTGATTATGATATAAAAATTTAATCTGCTCTCACCAGTGCAGCCCAACCAGCAAGATTCTTAGAGAGATAAAAGCCTGAGAATGCTTAAATTTAGCATATCTACCCAAGTCAATCTGTGGCTGTAGTTTCCTTAGATACCACAACACATCAATTTTATTGGTAACAATGTAATGGGCGCAAACTTAATCACATCAACCTTTACACTGTTGGCACAAGGGACATGAACTTAATCACAGTCAACCCTTGGGTTATGTAATGATTGCTCCCTAAAGGGAGTTCTAGCTGCGCTAGCAACCTGTACTTACTATACCAAGCACATAATAGCAAGTCAATAAATATACGTAACTCTTTGTGAGAAGATATATTTGAATATATTTAAGAAAATTACAAAGCCCTAAGATAACCAAATTGACAGCACAAAACCATAGGAGAGTTCACCTGTACAATTCTCTCCAGGTAGGTTGAGTATTCAGTTCATCTAGGTGTACTAACATAAAGCTTTCTTCCCTAGATGCGGGTTAAGTCAAATTTTACTAACTATTATTTTCAACTTGCTTTAATAAGCTATAGCCTGCTTCAATCCTAAGCTTGGAATTCTAGAATGTCAAGTTTACCTCAAGGGGGTGGTATAAGTCCTTTGGAGTAAGGGTGTTGACTATTAGTTGACTATGAAATAAGATGTCAGAAGCAGAGGCTCCTAATGTACTTGGCTTTATTTAGGGACTCATAAGCCTGGGGTCGTTGGTTCAAATCCGACCTGAGCCATATTATAAATTAATCAGCTAAAAGTTGTGAGTTGAGCAATTAGGATTAACCTTTGCTCACTCAAATCACTATTTGAAATGACGAATCACTTCAGCGATTGACCAAGCTTGGGCTACTGCGCCTCTGGGTTGGTGTGGTGCGTCGCCATCAAAAATTTCGGAAATAGAACCAATGCAACCATCATTCAGGAAATGATGTAAAAGGGGTTGCCAATTAAAAGGTAAGGGTTGTTCGGGAAAAAAACGCTGCCAAGCCCGGATAAAGGGGCCAATTAGCCAAGTCCACACTGTACCCTGATGGTAAGAGCGATCGCGTGTTTGTGAGTTACCTTCATATTTACCTATATATTGTGGATCGGCTGGGTCAAGGCTGCGTAGTCCATAGGGAGTCAGCAAGCGATAAGTTGCTAAATCTATGACTTGACGACCTTGTTGTTGAGTAAACCCACAATGGGAAAGTGACAATGCAATCACAGCATTGGGGCGAATTTGAGCATGGCGGCGATCGTCAAAATCAATGGTGTCGTACAAATAGCCTAACTGTGGATTCCAAAATTTTTGCAGAGAAGCTTTTACCTGTTGGGCTTGTTCAGCATAACGCCCTGCTTGCTTTGCTAAACGTGCCGTATCACCTACTTGTAACTGGCTCAAGCATTCTGCCCAGTTACTCATCCAACATAATGCAGAATACCACAGTGCATTAATTTCTACAGCTTTGCCAGGTCGAGGCGTGACAGGTTCTCCTTCTACTATTGCATCCATCCAAGTTAAAGCCACACCTCTGGCATCCCATCCCACCAATCCATCGGTAGCATCAATTTGGATGTTGTAGCGTGTACCAGCTAAAAAAGCTTTATGGATTTGTTGGACTACAGGGAACTGTTCAGACAAAAATTGCCAGTCTTGGGTTGCTTCTAAGTAAAGCCCTAAAGTTTCAATCCACCACAAAGCCGCATCAATGCTGTTGTAAAACGGTTCACTGTCCACATCAGGGAAAGCATTCGGTATCAAACCGTAACGACAGTAACGCCCAAAGGTGCGTAACAGTCCTTTTGCTAGGTCAAAGCGTTGAGGTACTAAGGTTAAACCCGGTAAGGCGATTAAGGTATCCCGTCCCCAGTCATTAAACCAGTGATAACCAGCAATTACCGTAGGCCCAGCAATAGAGGCGCGATAGACTACGAACTGATCACCAGCTTTTAATAATTGTCGCCAAATGGGGGATGAGGTGGATGAGGGGGATGAGGTGGATGAGGGGGATGAGGGGGATAGAAATTCTTCCTTATCTTCCCCTACTTCCTCATCTTCCCCTACTCCCTCATCTCCCCCTACTCCCCAACCAAAAATCTCAGATAGTCGTTGTTGTTCTGCGGCGACAGATGCGGCAAAGGTATCGGTGGTAAGAATATCTGGTGTTTGCTCAGGAAAACCGATGCGTGCTTCTAGAGTGACTGCATCTCCTGGTTTGAGTGTGACGGTCAAATAACCAGGGCTGTAGAGGTCTTCGCGATCGCCTAATCCCCGTTTTGTTTCTTGGGGAAATTCGTAATTCCAATACCACACCGAATCTGCTCGATATTCTCCTTGTGTCCAACGCAATTGCCAAGGTGTACCAAAATGCCCCGATTTAATGGCTTGCAAACACACTTGTTGATGTCCCAGCAGTTGGGAAAATTGTAAGTCTGAAGTCGCGGTTTGTTGACTGTGAAAGTCGCGATCGCCTATCAGCAAGCGCAGTCTTAAGGTTGCCGTTTGTCTACCTTCATAACGATATTGAATTAATAGGCGATGACCTCCGGTCGGGTGTAGCCCATCACTCATTCGGGAGTCGCCCGCCTGATTTTCTTCCCTACTCCCTCCCATCCCATGCGGCATCAGCAATTGTCTGCTCAGTTGCCAGTCATTCTCACCCCAAATCCATTGGGGAACAGGGTTAATCTCGAAACTGTGCAGCAGTTTGTAGCCTCTCGGCTCAATGTTACCTGTCCCCCAGATATTCGTCCCCAGTGAAACCACTTTCCCGCCAACTTCCAAGCTAGCTTCTAAGTGTGATAACAACAGGGTACGCCCAGCCGGTGGATTTGTGGCGACAAATAGCCAACCATGATAAGTCCGTGTCCGCACATCCGACACCGTACCACTGGCAAAGCTACCCAAGCCATTAGTCAGCAACCATTCTCTTGTATCTAAATCTGCCATTTGCTACTCACAATCGTTATGAGTATGATATATTTGTAACAGATCGTAATCAAACTGTGAGAGAGCGTGGAGGGGTAAGATTTACCTGACCCCGACTCCAACGCTAGAAAACGGATATAAGTTGAAGGAGAACATAGTAAATGTCCATCACTTACGGAACAGAAGGAAGCCTGCGCGTTGGTCAACAAGCTCCCGATTTTACAGCAACAGCTGTGGCGGATCAGGAATTCAAGACAATCAAACTTTCCGACTATCGTGGTAAGTATGTTGTATTGTTCTTCTACCCCCTAGACTTTACCTTTGTTTGCCCCACTGAGATCACAGCATTTAGCGATCGCTACGAAGAATTTAAGAAAATTAACACTGAAGTGCTTGGTGTTTCCGTTGATAGCGAATTCTCACACCTAGCTTGGATTCAAACAGATCGTAAGTCTGGTGGTGTTGGCGACCTCAATTATCCCTTAGTTTCCGACATTAAAAAAGAGATTAGTGCCGCTTACAACGTACTAGACCCAGCCGCAGGTATTGCTTTACGTGGTCTATTCATCATCGACAAAGATGGTGTTATCCAACACGCTACCATCAACAACCTAGCATTTGGTCGCAGCGTTGATGAAACCCTGCGGACACTGCAAGCAATTCAGTATGTGCAGTCTCACCCCGATGAAGTTTGTCCTGCTGGTTGGCAACCCGGCGACAAAACCATGACACCTGACCCAGTGAAGTCTAAAGTTTACTTCGCTGCTGTGTAAAAAAGCAGGAAGTGAGCCACTGCGGTGGACGGGTTTCCCGGCATAAGCAAGTGGCGAACCCGTAGGGCAGAAGGCAAAAGGGAACAAAGTTTATGCTAAAAACTTTCTAACCTTTGTTTGATATCTGCCTTTGTGCTGGTAAGATTTTCAGACAGAAAATCAACCATACCACAGATGAACATAGCTGAACACAGAGATAAAATCAGTGTTATTGGCAGTGTTTACCTGTGGTTTTATAATTTTTAATTTTGAATTATTTATGTTAACCTCAACAGATTTCAGTGGCTTACTTAACGAGCGTTTCTTTCGTAATTTTCTGCCGATTCCAGCTAGTAATGAATTAAGGCTGGATGTAAAAACACCAGATTTTCAATTACCGGATATCACCAACAACAGCACAGTAAAATTAGCGAATTTTTCCGGCAAGCAGCCTGTTTTACTAGCATTTACGCGAATTTTTACCGAAAAGCAATATTGCCCTTTTTGCTTTCCTCATATCAAAGCTTTAAATGAGAACTACGAGGAATTTAAACAGCGTGATATAGAGGTTTTACTGATTACCAGTACAGACGAAAAGCAAAGCCAAATAGTTGTGAGAGACTTAGGCTTAAAAATGCCTTTGCTGAGTGACCCTAGTTGCAGAGTATTTCGCACTTATCAAGTAGGACAAGCCCTAGGTGCGCCTTTACCTGCTCAGTTTGTATTAGATAAAGAAGGAAAACTCCGCTACAAGCATTTATTTTCGTTTTTAGATCACAATGCCAGTATTGAAACTTTACTCAATATGTTCAATTAAAGTCAGGTGGGCAATGCTGATATTTCGCTCCAACCCTGAATTTTGGATTGTTGCCAGTGCATCGCCCTACCATTAATGACTAATGACTAATGACTAATGACTAATGACTTTACAATTTAACTTGCTGTAAATGACTCCGGGGATTGTAACTACGAATAGCGCGGATTTTTTCATAGTATTCCCGTTCTTGCTGGCTCATTTCTTTGGGTGGAACGATCGCCACCTTCACCAACTGATCACCACGCCCACCTCTAGAAAGAGGCCAGCCTTTACCCCGTAAACGCAAAGATTGGCCAGAACGCACTCCGGCTGGTAACTTCACATTTACACTACCATCGGGTGTGGGAACATCAATTGACGCACCAAGGGCAGCTTCATCGGGTGTTATCGGTACTTCACAGACAAGATTATCACCATCAATCTGGAAGAATGAATGTGGCTGTAATTCTACCTTAAGATATAAGTCGCCACGTTGTTGAGTCATGGGGTTGAATTGTCCTTTACCACGCACCCGCAGACGAGTACCGGATTTCGCGCCGGCTGGGATACGAACATCTATGGTTTCGTTACCTAAGCTAAACCGCTTTTGACAACCTGCAAAAGCTTCTCCAAATGTCAAACTAATAGAAGCTTCTGTATCTGCTGCGCCACCTGCACCAGCTGCACCAACATCTTGAAAACCGAAGTCACCAAACCCACTATAACCGCCCCCTGGTCTACCTGTAGAGGTACGATAAGAATAGCTTTGTCTGCCACCGCGAGGCGCACCACCACCAAAGCGTCCTAGTAATTCATTGATAAACTCATCAAAAGTGCCGTATTGACTGAAGTCGAAACCGTTCATATCGACACCAGCACCGCCAGGGAAGCCGCCTTCACCTACTTGTCGCCAATATTGACCAAATTGGTCATATTTTTTGCGTTTGTCTGGATCTGATAAAACTTCGTAAGCTTCGTTAATTTCTTTGAAGCGTGCTTCCGCTTGCTTGTTACCTGGGTTCACATCAGGGTGATACTTGCGGGCTAATTTCCGAAAAGCTTGCTTAATTTCTTCTGGACTGGCAGTTTTACTAACTCCTAAAATCGTGTAATAGTCCTTGAAGTCGGTTGCAGCCATCTACCAGCCTCCTGTAGCGATTTTCTTTAAGTTTTTTTCTAAGATGTGAGATTCTGTGTTTGCTAGGTATAATGCCAAGCACAAATAATTCTGATTTTAAATTAACAAATTATCAATAAAATCAAGTGTGGTTGTTGCTGATGGCATGAGGGCGATTACCGTACTTTGGGGACTCTTGACTGGGGATGGGGTAGGAAATTAAGTTATCTAGTCCTTCTTCGAGGCTGGGGGGTGCGTCGCGGAGTTGGCGGTGCATTCGTAAGATAATGTCTTCGGGGACTTGGCGATCGCGTCGTTTATTCCTTGCTAAACATAGCCATACTGGAGTTCTCACCCATAACCCTGTAATGTGAGTAAAACCTATTTCACGGGCTAGGGTGATAATTTCCCGACGATGGCGGCGTTGGGCGTTAGTAGCATCAAAAATTACGGGTTTATTTGTAACAATAGCCTGTTGCAATTGTCGTTGAATTTCCCGCCAAATCAGCAGCCACGGCCCTTGAATAGCTTCTGAGCCGAATAATTGCCCCCGGATAGCATCTGTAGAAATTAGGTGCATCTGGGGGCATTGTGAGAGTATTTGTTTTGCTAAAGTTGACTTACCGCTACCAGGAAGACCAATCAGCAACAGTAGTTTAGTCATGAGTCCATAGTCAACAGTCCCTAGTTAAATATCTTAACTAATGACTAATGACTAATGACTAATGACTAATGACTAAATAATAGTGCCATCGGGAATTACAGCATTTTTGAGAACAACTACAATGCCACTGCGGATGTAGAAGCCTTGATTTTCGCGGTTAGCTTCCTGTACGTTGTCTTTATTGATAATTTTGACATCGTGACCGATGCGGGCATTTTTGTCAATGATGGCACGGCGAATGATTGTATCTCCACCGATACCTATGGGAATTTCACCTTTTTCTAAACTGCTTTGGCGTTCTACGTAAGGTTGATAAAAGTCAGAACCCATCACTAAAGATTCTTCGATGATAGAGCCAGATTCAACTCGCGATCGCACACCCAACACTGAGTGTTGAATGCGGCAGTTTTTCAAAATGCAACCTTCCCCAATTATCGATTCTGTCACATGACAGTCTAATAATTTGGTTGGTGGCAAATAACGAGGGCGGGTATAAATGGGTGCTTCTTCATCGTAGAAGCTAAAAGGCGGTAATGGTTGCCGAGTCAGGGCTAAATTGGCATTATAGAATGCTTCAATTGTCCCGATATCTTCCCAGTAGTCGTCAAATAAATAAGCTTGAACATTGTAATCTTTTGCCGCATCAGGAATAATTTCCTTACCGAAATCGGTGCGTTCTAAAGATTCTTTCAAAAGTTTGATCAAAACGTCTCTTTTAAAAACATAAATCCCCATCGAGGCGATGTAGGGCTGCAATTTGGCTTGTTCGGCTGACAATCCCAAAATGGTGGTATCGACGCGCATATTAGCTAAAGCTTCGCCTTTCGGTTTTTCGCTAAAGTCGATTACCCTACCGGAATTATCAATTTTCATTAAGCCAAAATCGGAAGCCCGGCGTTCGTCTATGGGGATAACTGAGAGTGTGATATCCGCACCTGTTTCGCGATGGCGTTCTACAAATAGACGATAGTCCATGCGGTAGAGGTGATCTCCTGATAAAATCAGGTATTCGTCCACATTCCATTCTTCCAACAGCCAGATATACTGACGCACCGCATCAGCCGTACCTTGGAACCAATTGGGGTTTTCTGGTGTTTGTTGTGCGGCTAGCACTTCTACAAACCCCTCACTGAAGCCAGTGAAGTTATAGGTACGGGCAATATGACGGTTGAGGGAAGCCGAGTTAAATTGTGTGAGGACGTAGATTTTATAAATCTCAGAATTGATGCAGTTACTGACAGGGATATCTATTAGGCGGTACTTCCCTGCCACTGGTACTGCCGGTTTAGCACGTAGTTTGGTTAATGGGTACAGGCGAGTACCTGCACCACCTCCAAGGATAATTGCTAAGACTTTTTTCACAAGATTTCTCCCAACTGCCGTTCAAATCCCACCTACAGTTTAGGACTGTATGTAGCAGCTGGTAAGGGGGGATCAACGATTATGTCTAAGGAATTTTACAAACCCTACTTGTGATGTATGCCCATGTCGATAATTAGTCAGCGATCGCCTATGTCTGATTGTAGGCGATCGCTCGGTCAAAACCATTTAAAAGGGAACAGGGAACGGGCAACCGGGAACAGTGTAGGTTTTGCAGGTGATTTAAATCCGCTTAAAAGTGGGGGCTTGCAAAGGCTTGAGCAAGTGCTTCACAGAAACGGGAAACGGTTGGTTCCTCACCGTTCCCTGTTCCCTATTCCCTTTTTGCTTAACACCTCGAATATTTCAGAATTTGCCACAATAATTATCAAAGCAATCAAGAAAAAATCATGCAAATACACACACCAGACTGGGTGAAACACGCTGTATTCTACCAAATTTTTCCCGACCGCTTCGCCAGAAGTCAACAGCCCCGTAAACGCTTGTTGCGTAATGCCAGTTGGGAAGACTGGGAAGCAATGCCCACACTGCAAGGTTACAAAGGCGGTGATTTATGGGGCATTATGGAGCAATTAGACTACATCCAAGACTTAGGCGTTAATGCTATTTACTTCACACCGATATTTCAATCTGCCAGCAATCACCGTTATCATACCCATGATTATTATCAAGTAGACCCGATGTTAGGGGGTAATCCAGCTTTTAAAGAGTTACTAGACGCTGCCCACCGCAGAAATATGAAAGTTGTTCTCGATGGCGTATTTAATCATGCCAGTCGGGGGTTTTTCTTTTTCCATGACATTTTAGAAAATGGCCCTTATTCCCCTTGGGTGGATTGGTTCAAAATTGCAGGCTGGCCGCTTGCGCCGTACACTGGCGAGTTACCCGCTAACTATGTAGGTTGGGCTGATAATCGCGCTTTGCCTGTATTTAATCATGATAACCCAGAAGTGCGGGAATATATCATGGAAATCGCCGAATATTGGCTTAAATTTGGTATTGACGGTTGGCGGTTAGATGTGCCGTTTGAAATTAAAACTCCTGGTTTTTGGCAAGAGTTTCGCGAACGAGTCAAAGCTATTAATCCTGATGCTTATATTGTCGGGGAAGTGTGGGGAGATTCCCGTGAGTGGTTGGATGGTACACAATTTGACGGTGTGATGAATTATTTATTTGCTGGGCCGACTATTGCCTTTGCGGCGGGCGATCGCGTAGTCTTAGAACAAGTGCAGAGTCGCGACTATCACCCCTACCCGCCCCTATTTGCGGCTGAATACGCCAGTAAAATGCAGGAATTACTGCAACTATACCCTTGGGAAATTCAGCTAACTCAACTCAACTTACTCGCCAGTCATGATACGGCACGGTTAATTACTATTGCTGGGGATGATCAAGCCAGTGTAGAATTAGCTACTCTATTATTGTTGACTTTTCCTGGTGCGCCTAGTGTTTACTATGGCGATGAAGTGGGTTTACCCGGTGCAATAGATCCTGATTCCCGTCGTGGTTTTCCCCTAGAAGCTAACTGGAATCGAGAAATTTATGATATTCACCGCCAGTTAATTGCTTTGCGTCATGCTTATCCAGCTTTACGTACAGGTGACTACACAGTTCTTTGGGCGCGGGGAGAATTGTACATTTTTGCCCGCACTTTAGGGAATGAAGAATTGATGATTGCAGTGAACGCAGGGACAGCATCAGCCCAGGTTAACTTTAATGTTACCAGTTTAAAGACTCAACCCAACCAACTTTTATACGGCAATGCAGAATTTCAATGGCAAGGTGAAGGAAAAACCCAGCAGTTGACGTTAACGCTGCCCCCTCGTAGCGGTTGTATTTTGGGTTAATCTAGCGATCGCTAACGGTGCGACAGTCATATCCCAACACAATCAGAAATTATTCGTACTGACGCACCCTCCTAACTCACCCAAATCTTCCCACCAATATGACTACATAGAGCAAACATCACCAAAATTCCCACTTGATACACTATATTCCGTAAAGGCTGAATTGCACGAATGTAGGCTACTGTATGAAGTATCCGAGATGCCACAAATAGCGGAAAGTAGATTAATACACCTGTTTGCCAACAATTTAGCTGAACATAAGTCATCGCCAAAAAGAGAAAAATAGGAATGTTCTCCCCATCATTGCGAAGAACATTTTGAGCGCGACGTACGAGTTCATCGTCACTTGATGCAGCATCTTTTCTTCCCAAAATATTGCTGACAATAGCCAAATCTTCAGGATTAGAAAAACTGTTAGACTTGAACCTGCCATAAGCCTGAATGAGAACAGTGGCAAACATTTTGAGAAATAGCGCAATAACTGTTAAACCATAGGCTTTCCAACTATCCATGTTTGATTTTTATCGAGTTACTGATACATCTGCGTTGCTTTGAGCATGTGGTAAGTGATAATTAACTGTGTCAACGCCAAGGGGTAACTTTGCAGGGTTTCCCCAGTTGTGCCGGCGACTTTACCGATTTCTGGGTTGCTGTCGCGATCGCATAGATTTTTTAAGTTAGGTATATCATTACAGAGAATATGTTCTAACTTATTCACCTGTTCTAAAGTAGCATGACCGTCCACTTCCAACACATCGACGGGTTTACCCATATCTCGATCTAATCCTAGGCGAATCGCTGACCCAGAATCATTATTAGTCAAATTGATAATTGGTGTAAAATCCGGGTGGGGAATAGTAGGACGCAATACCAAACGCACGTTGAGGTGTCCGTTGGTTTCATCTTCTGCACCATGCGGTGGATAGAAACTAACTACTATATCAGACCATTGCCGTTGGGGACGAATAAATTGCTCTGAATCTGGTTCTCGTTTTACTAATTCTGCTAATACTTCTTCTGGAGAATAGCCACGTTTTTGAGTATCTCGTTTAACTTTCCACTTAGCACGTAAGTCTTCTGGCGGCGCAAGATAAACTCTGACATCGTAGCATTCACGAGCAGCACGAGTAGAATAACCTAGCAAACCCTCTATTATAACAAATTTCTTCGGTTTAATGTACAGGGGTGCCTCAAAAGTACCTGTTTTATGGCTATAAACGGGTTTGAGAATTGGCTGACCTGTACGTAGCAGCGATAGGTGCTGCTGCATGATATCTAAATAGTTGCAGTCGGGATGGAGAGCAGTAATTCCAATTTCTGCTCGTTGCTGGCGGTCGTAGCGATGATAGTCATCAGTACAGATCAGCGTGACATTTTCCGGGCCAAGAACCTGAGCAATTCCTTTAGTCAGTGTGGTTTTGCCAGCAGCACTATCACCAACAATACCAAGAATGATTGGACGGCTCATTCATACCCCCAGATACAAGCAAGTTTAGTAATTAATTTGCCAAGAATGTCTTCTTATTTTAAAGGTGTTTTGACTCAGTGGATCAAGCTCAGACATTTGTGCAACATCTCTATACATCTGCAATCAAAAAGAGCAGCAATCACAAACCATATGCGATCGCTACCCTCAAAGAACACCTTTTCTGAAAAACAATGTTCACGCCGCCGGTATTTTTGGCCGTTCCTGTTTAGGGAACACCAAAAAATAAATTATCCCCATCGACTGTTAGTTAGTAGAGTGCGTCAGTATGAATCTTTTCTTGGTATAACTAGGGTTTCTCGTACTGACGCACCCTACATTTTGGATATTTTTTTATCTGGAAGTCCCTGAGAGAAACCACCAATACCGGATTGTCTCACACCACAATTGGCTGATTAATTGCCAAACATTTATCTAGCACCCATCTCATCGACTGCGCTACGTAAAAAGTCAACCCTTTGCTCAAAATCCCATCCCTTGACTGTATTCACAAAGTTATCTGTTTGAGATGGCAATTCATAATCAGCAGGGACTCCTATGATAGTGCCATTTTCCATCCCTTGTGCCAGCTTCAGCCATAACTCTAACTTGGCACTAGAACTTAAAGCTTTATAGGCATGGCTAATCTCTGTATCTGCACAAGCGACAATATCACGTTGTACTTGCAGTTGTTGTTTTTGGGGTAATGCTCGCACTTGATCAAAGAAAGCGTTAGCCGGAGTAGTTACAGAAGGCTGATTGGTGGTTGGGCTTAAGGAATCTTTGATGTCTAAATAGCCATACCACAGCAAGCCTAACTGTGTATCAGCATCAAAGCGGCGGAATTGTTCTACAGACTTTCTTGCTTGTTCGTTGGTAGTGTAAGTCATAACGTCTCCGATTACTTTTGGAACAAGCAGTTGCCAGAGTTATCACTAACACCTGCTTTACAAAATTTAATAAATTCGCTTGAGAGATTAACCTGGCAAAAGACATAAATATAAACCTCCACTGAAGACAGATGTAAAAATATCGTCAGTCTTGGAAAGTCTCCCACCGGGTATTTACAAGTTACTCAGGCTTAACCCACCCGGTAGCCTGCCTCCTGGGCGGCGAAAACCTTAATGTTAGTGTTAATCACAATACTTGTTAAACATCCTCTGAGATAATACCAATAGCAAAATAATTAATAACAACCAGTAGACCTCAGTGACAACTACAAAAACTCAAAATTTACCTTTTAGTTTAGCTCTAATTTCTATTATTTCTTTTGCACTGCTCAATTTTGAATACACCGAGCCTGTAGTTCCTATTTTGGGATTTCATGGCATTGTAGATACTAATATGAATATTAAAACAGCAGAAATGCACTACTCCAAACAAGAGTTAGAAAAATTTTTAGAATATTTAATTATTCATGACTACTGGTTTCTCACAACTCAAGAATTATATGATTTTTTCTTAACCAAATCTCAGCCAATTCCGGGAAACCGTAAAAAACAAAAGCCTATCATGCTTTCTTTTGATGATGGTTATAAATCAGTACATACTAAATTACTGCCTATTCTATACAAGCTAGAAAATAAATATAAAACCAAGGTAAAAGTTGTTTTATTTATCAATCCTGGTCATTTGTCTAATCAGCGAGATAGTAATGCGACTAAGCTAGGATGTCAAGACTTAAGGGAAGGTTTAAAAGCAGGATTTTATGACATTCAATCTCATGGATTAAATCATAAAGATGTAACCAAATTATCACGACGAGAATTAATCAATGAATTGTTAAGAGCAAGAATAATTTTAAGAAAATGCACACAAGACTTAGACCCAAATCAACAAGTAGCATCTCATTTTGCTTATCCCTTTGGAGCTACTAATAAACAGGTAGAATCATCTGTGGAAAAATATTATTTATCTGGGTATTTATATAATAATGAAACTTTAAATTACAATTGTTTAAAAAATCCCTATCAAATTCCTCGCCTTGTGGTTAATCGGCAAATATCCGCAACGGCACTTAAGCAAGTTCTGGAAAAAAGTTATTCTATGAAGAATAAGCAAGATCAAAAATGCTAGTAATTGCTTAAAAATAAAAGTTACCTGATGTCAGCGATCGCACTACAAAATTGTACCGACTAAGCAGCCCAATGTTTACACAGTAAACTTTTGTAAATTTGCAAGTAAATTGAACAATCAAATTGATTATATCCAATTAGTAAAATTACACCTTAAACAAACACGCGATCGCCTGATAAATCGTCTCATCTCAGGTAAAATTTATATTGAAGACTCAGACATTCGATTCCCACCCAGCATGACTGAAGAAGGAGAATAAATAGGTTAAACTTAATGTAGGAGGTAAGCTCTATGTTAAAAACCATTCAAGGAATTTATAAAAACGGCAAAATTGAACTAGCTGAAACACCGCAAGGTATTACTGAAAGCATTGTTTTCGTGACATTCCTAGAAACTAAACCCAGCCAATGGCCAGAAACCCTAATACAATATCAAGGTGTAAACGAAAGTATTATCTTTGAATCATATCGAGATGAACTGATACCTCCTAACGAAATAGAACTTTAATTATGTATGGGTTATCTATTGGATACTTGCGTCATTAGTGATTTTGTCAAAGGAGAAGAAAACACCCTCAAGCGAATAAAATTAATTTCCCCTGCGGAGATTTTTGTGTCATCTCTAACAGTTATGGAGGTGAAATATGGATTAGCTATTAACCCACAACGCGCTGTTAAAATCCAATCAATTTTTGAAACATTATTAAACTCAATCACAATTTTACCTTTTGACTCGAAAGCAGCAGAACAAGCAGCCGAAATCAGAAGCTTTCTCAAACTAGCTGGTTCACCTATTGGTGCGTATGATGTACTCATCGCAGCTACCGCAGTCATCAATAATCATATTGTGGTGACATCTAATGTTCGAGAATTTCAAAGAATACCTAACTTACAAATCGAAAATTGGCGTTGTGTTTGAATAGCTTACTCTTACCTGTTCTTATCTCACTTTCTATCTATATATGTTCAGGACTTACGCAACTGGCACTTTAGGTGTAGAAAGGATATCAGATGCTATCAAATTAAATAGCTCTTTCACCACCAAACCGCAATAGTTCCTGTATTTCCCTAGCATCCAGACTTTCCTCAAAAGGTACTTCTTCGAAAGATACTTCCTCGTACCATATTTTCAATGCTAATTCTGTGAGCATTTCTTGTCTTTTATCAATTGATTGTGAATTCCATTCATTAAAACTTATTAATTTCTCCACAGCCCTATTAATTGCAGTATTAGTTCCAATAGTGGGCTTTTCAGATATACATTGTGTTAAAAGAAAATTCGATTGTTGATAAGCTTCTTTCTTAACTTCAAATGGACTATTTTGAATAGAAGCATTGAGAGTTTGTTCTAGCAAAGCTAAATTGCCTAATTTGTATATATATGATTCAACTTCATCTGGTTTATCAAAAGCTTTAACAGGTTCAGAATTTAAATCTTGTGGTAAAATATGCTCAATTTCTATTGAACTCTGAGTAAAAGTTGTAAAATTTTTACACTCATCATTGTCGCTATAAGCTATAAGTTGTACATACTGAGAAATTTTTGCTAATATATACTTTGTTTTTTTATTAGCATTTGATGTTGGCTTTTTATTTGTTCCTCTTGAATTAAAGTCTAATTGACTTGCTTCCTTAAACTTTTTCTCAAAAGATTTCTTGAGATTTTCTTTACGTACACCTAGATTGTTATATAAAAATTCTTTTAATTTAGATAATTGCTCTTCTTTGTCTGTATTTTGTACTATTTTACGAATCTCTTGACCCCAATTAATAAATATTTTTTCTAATTCACTGATTGAATTATTAGGAAAACTATAAACAAAAATAAAGTTTTCAATATGTAGACACAATTGAGAAAATATTTCCATTGACATATCCCTTGCTGCTAACAGTATATATAGATGTTGTTTAAGATTGGGGCTTAAATACTTAATATTAGCTAAATGCGGGTTATCTGAATTATCAGAAGGATTTTTTCTTTCTAGTAATGATTTATAAGCCTTTGCAGCCTTCAGTAAGTCCTCGACAAACTCAAATGGTTTTTCTTCATATTTACAAGTAGTATTATTTTCCAGTAACCATTGGTATTCTTTAGTTTGGACATTATCTCTTTCAACATCATATTGAGTTAGAATAAAGTATCGTAGAAAATCCATAGGCTTTTCCTTTACTGAATCTAATTCATTTTTTATTTCTTTCCAAGAATTACTAATTTTTGAAAAATCTTCTTTTTCAACTTGTTTAAACAAAAGATTTTTAAGTAAATCCATAGAATCCAAGCCAACGCCTCTATTATTGATGGTTTCAAAAACTCTTAAGGCGTGGTTAATATCTGTAGTTTCAACTCTAACTAACTTTACTTTTTTGATGAAATGTGCATAAAACCTTTTGATCTGGTTTTCATCATCTTTGAACTTATCCTTAATAAAATCTTCTATTGTTTGGTAAGCTGAAATCAAATTAATTGTAGATTCAGTTTTATTATTTTTTTTATTTTCTATCTCTTCTATATTGATTTCATCTTTAGCAAATTCTTCCAAAATATTTTTACTGTCTGGATATTGAGGATTTATCCTGTATTGTGATTGGTCTTGACCTTGTGCATTTGTATACTCTGAATAAATTAATTTCTTAATCGCATCAAACTTTTGATGTTCTGGCAACTTATTTATATAATTTTTGACAGCACAAAAGAAGATATAAGAAGTTGTTAATCTTTGTTGCCCATCAATTACCTGATACACATTGTCTGTATCTTCAGAACTAGGACAAATTACAATACTGCCTAGAAAATATTCATCAGATTCTATATTTAAAGAGCCAGGAAATTCACTATATACATCATTTAATAACTCTAATACTTGTTTTTCTTTCCAAATATATTCTCTTTGATAACTAGGAATAATATAAAAATCTTCAAAAATTTTTTCTATGGTCAGATTTTTGGAATCAATGGTTTTTTGGCTCATAGTATATGTCCTGCTTGTTTTTTATTTATAGACAAGTGATGAGGTGGACGCATCAGCACCGTAGGCGATCGCCCAAAAAAATATTCCTGATTGTGATAATATTATCATCACATTCAGAAATTATCTGGTTATTCTACCAAATTATTGTAAAAACATAAAAAACTTATATAATTTGAAAGTTTATAAGCCTTGTATTTACGTTCAATTTTATTTGATATCAAAAAATAAAGTTGTACAATTTTTCAGAAATGCCTCATATTGATAAATAAAAAAGTCATATAATTTGCCGAAAGCAAGCCCTGTAAGGATTTGGCATCTATTTGTTCCAAAATAACTTGCGATCGCTCTCCAGAGCAAGCTTAATCAGTAATCCCTCTATTGCTGCTATGGTAATAGTATCGACTAAAACCGGAAACATTAAGTAACAGGAATGGCTACGCCACGCAGGGAAGCAGTAAATACAGTCGCCTTGAGAGTATATGTTAACTATCCATTCTGAAGCGGCAATGGAACCCACTGCGATCGCTCTTCGGCATAACTAGCAACTTGGGTTAATAACTAATTTAGTTTTGAGAATGTCAGTTATTTTCTGTGAACTATTTTGCGTATATTGCTTACTGCTTATTCATCTGTCATTGCAGAGATTTTGCTCTTCTTGAACATTAGTGTTATTCATTAAGTATTCATGTAACAAATTACAACCACGTGCTACTAAGTCATCTAAATTGAAGTTCCATAAAATTACTCCTTTATTACTGGCAGCAGCCAGGATTTGAACATCCGGGCTGAAGCTAATACTGGATAGTTTTTCACTTCGTTTTTCTAAAGTTGTGAGCAGTTGACCATCACGATTCCAAAGTTTGATTGTGCCATCCCAATCAGCAGAAGCAATCATTTTCCCATCAAGGCTAAAAGTTACATCAAATACCTGATAGCTATGACCTCGGAGAGTTTTTAGTTCTTGTCCATTAAGATTCCAAAGTTTTACTGTGTTATCAGAACTGGCAGAAGCAATTATTTCGCCATCTGGACTGAAACAGACTTGATTTACACTATTACTATGACCTTCAAGGATGATAACTTCACCACTGCTTAGGTTCCACAGTTTAATTGTCTTATCAGAACCATCACTACCAGAAACAATTATCTTACTGTCTGGGCTGAAACATAGACTACAAACCTTGCCTGTATGCCCTGACAGGGTTTTTATCTCTTGATTCTCCCAATTCCAAAGGTCAATCTTTTTATTATTATTAAAAGCAATAGTTTTACCATCAGGGCTGAACCGGATAGCCCTTATTGCGTGATAATAATCGTTAGAGTTCTTAATTTCTTGGCCTTCAAGATTGCAAAGTTTAACCATTTTGTCAAAACCTCCACAGACCGCGATCGCGTTACCATCTGGGCTAAAACTGAAACTGATACCATTGTTTGCACCAGTAATATCAGAAAACATTTTGCTCTCTTGAGTATCAAGATTCCAGAGTTTGAGTGTATTTTTCGCATTACCAACAATTGTTTTGCCGTCTGGACTAAAACAGACTTGAGTAACCCCTTCACCATATTCTGGAAGGATAGTGATTTGTTGACCGTCTTTGTTCCAAATCTTGACAGTTGAATCTTCACTAGCAGAAGCAATGATATTACCATCAGGGCTAAAATTAATGCTAGTAATTTCCGCAGTATGCCCTCTGAGAGTTGTAAGTTCCTGACCGTCTTTACTCCAAAGCTTGATAGAATTATCTTTACTACCAGAGGCAATTATTTTTCCATCAGGGCTAAACCTAACACTCGTAAATTCACCTTCATGTCCTTTAAGAGTTTGTTTTTTGCCGTTTAAACTCCAAATTTTTACTGTCTTGTCTGCACTAGCAGAAACAATAGTGTTACCATCGGGGCTGAAACTGATATCATAAACTGCCCCGCTATGTGTAAAACTTTTAATTAAAGTACCGTCAAGATTCCAAAGTTTAACTGTGTTATCATAACTTGCAGTAGCAATTATTTTTCCATCAGGACTAAAGCAAACACTACTGACGGTTAGTTCATGCTCGGTGGTACTTGATTCACAAAGGTTTCTGAGAAACTGTCCATCTTTATTCCACAGTTTAACTCTCCTGTCATGACTGGCAGAGGCGATCATTTCTCCGTCAGGACTAAAACAAACACACCATACCTGATCTGTATGGCCAAATCCGAGAGGGTGCTGTGTAAGCTCCTGTCCCTCCAGATTCCATATTCTGATCGTGTTATCCCAACCAGTTGAGGCAACAGTTTGACCATCAGGACTGAAACAGACACTTAAAACACCATCATAATGTCCTTTCAGAGTTTTTAGTTCTTTACCTTCCCTACTCCATAGCTTAACTGTATTATCCCAACTAGCAGTGGCAATCATCTTGCCATCAGGACTAAAACAGACGCTTTGAACTGGCCCGCTATGTCCTTCCAAACGGTTACGCTCTCTCACTCCATAAACTGCTCGTTCTAGGGCAATCACAGTTTGCTTGAATAACACAGTTTGCTTGAATAACAAACTTTGTGAAGAAATAGCTTCTTCTGCTAGTAGATTTTGTAATTTTCTTCCTGCCTTTACTGCTGCAATCAGTGCTTCTAATTGTTGATTAGAAGATAGTAAGGCTTCAGAATTTCTAGCAAGCGCGATCGCAGTTTGCTTTTCTGCTTCGATACGACGCTCTTCAGAAATGCGGAGTTGTTCTTTAGTTTCTTCAAGTTCATCCTTTCTTTTCTGAATACTGGTGTTCACAAATTCTGTTTCTAGCTGATTGAGCCAGTTTTCTTCAGATGGCAATTCCAGGACTTTTTCCAGGATAGCGAGGCGAGGATCACGAATCCATAGATAATCAGATTTGCGCCCATCTTTTAGCCAATCGTTAGCAGATGGTGTTAAGCGTTGACGCAAAACTAAACTTCCTTGCTCATCATTTTTCCATTCCTGTAGTTTGTTCCACCCGCTTACTAAGGCATCGTGTGCTGGTTCAACATAAGGTTCGTCACCAGTTTCTTTACCTTCAACAATTAGACGTGCCGCCGAAAACTGAGCAATCGCCCGCGACACCCTTTGATTTTTTTCTACACTCTCATACTCCAGTTCTGACATTGGTACTCGTCGTCGTGCTAATTCATTACCTTCAATAGCTACCATTCTCAGCATGAGTTGGCGGACGGTATGTTCATAAGCTGGATCAAGTTTCACTAATGTTTGGTATTCCTGAGTTGCTCTTTGTGTTAATGAACCTGCAACTCCGCCTAATGTATCGTAATCAGTCTTACTTAAAGTTCTGCTTTCTCGATTTATGGCTTTAATATATAGTTCACTCAATGTAAAAGATAATAGCGACAATGCTCCTGGCATTTGCCCCACTTCGTCAATCAACTGATCAACTAAATTTGGTGGGTCAAAATCGAGCATTTTTTCGTTAGCAGGTCGTTCAATTGCCTGCCGTAATTCATCGGATCTCATAGCTCGTATAGGAAAACGAGATTGTGTCCAATATGCTTTCAGAGCAGAATCTAAAAACCGAGGTTCAAAGTCAGAACGCAGAGTCAATACAATGGAAATTTGCTGAGGATGAGCTTCTAAAATACTGCTAAGGAAATTTAAAAATTGTTCTTTTTCTTGTGGATTACAAACTGTGATTAGTTCTTCAAATTGGTCTATAACTAATAAAATTTTTACTTTTTCAGGTATTAGTAGTAATTCTTGTATTATCTTAATAAAATCCTGTGGTATTTGTTTTAATGTCTGATTTAGAGATTTAATTTTGTTTAAGTAATTTCCATCTGTTTCAGACTTTTCTACAAGTGCCTCTGCCAGAGAAGTGAAAGAATTATCTCCTGGGCGAATAGTTGGTATGATGTACCATTCTTGGTTATGATGTTTTCGTAAATAAGGAATGAGTCCTGCTTTCACTAAGCTCGACTTTCCAGAACCAGAAATACCCAAAACTACGGTGAGTGGGTTATTGGTTTGAGAAACATGGGTAGATAGTTCTTTGACAAGTTCATCTCTACCAAAAAACAGGAGAGAATGTTCTTCTTCATAGCTCTTTAAACCCCGATAAGGATTGTTTTCTTGCTTGAGTGCTGGTGCATCTTCTAAATTGTTTTGGTCGAAGTTGGGAAGCAAGAAGATATACTCGCCTTTATCATGCTTTTTCAGAGGAAATAAACCTGGAGTTTGGCGTTTGTCATATTTATCAGTTAGTTCCTCAACGCGATCGCGTAAATAACAGTAAAGTTCTGTTGCTGTGATAATACCATCACCTTCTCTTAGAGTTGTGTCAGCAGCACCCAGCAAACCGTCAAACAAAGCTTTTGCAAAAGGAGAGTGTTTGCCTTTGCTTCCTCTCTGTCCAAAACAACCTAGATGGTCAATAGCTTTTTGGTCATGAGCCGCAGATGCGATCGCTTGCCATGCTGGATCTCTAATAAAGCGATCGTACCGTTGTTTATAAACTTTTCGTGCAGGTACAATTTCTCTATACAAACTCGACCGAAATGCCCCAGCAAAACAGCAGTCAAGTATAATTAGCAAATGACGGCAAGGTAATTGTGCTAGTGCATCATGCAAGTCTTGCATAGGTAGAAGAATATTGTTTTGCAACAAGATATCTCCTCTAGCATCTTGGGGAACAAGATATCCTTCCAGATTATCCGTATTTTCTAGCCCATCTCTGAGGACGATTCCGTGTCCAGCAAAGTAAAGTATTAAGCGGTCATTTTCTTCTATCTGTACAGTTTTATCTGGTAGGCGTAATTTTTTTTGCTTGAAGTCCTCCAGTAGAGAATTTAACTCTTTCAATGTCGCTTTTTCGTTTAGTAATATCTGCGCCTCATATTGATAATTATCTTGGAGAATTTTGGCGAATTTTTCAGCGTCAGCGACAGGCGTTTCTAACTCTGGAATACCATTTGAGTAGTTATTAATCCCAATGATTACTGCAAGGTCGCGGTAAAATTCGTACTTGGATTTGGACATATGGTGGTTGCAGTTCGCTTTTAACTCACCTAATTCTCAGGATTTGTAGTAATTGGTGGTACATCGTCACAGAGATGGCGATCGACCTCACTAACATTAGGGTTATTTCGCAAATAATCACGTATCCAATGACATCCGCGTCTTAATAAATTATCTAAATCTAAGTTGTGTAATATAACAGTGCCATCTTCAACTCCTACAGCTAAAAGTTTGCCGTCAGGACTGAAACTGATGGTATTAATATCTACAAATTGGCTTTTGAGCCTATTGAATTCAAGCCCCTCTAAGTTTAAGAATTTGATGACGCTTTCCTCTGCTTTACCTACTGAATCTTCTGTCGTTTCTACTGAGGCTAGCATCTTGCTGTCGGGACTGAAGGCTACACTATTGATATTTGAAAGATTACCTCTAAGCCTTCTGAATTCGTTACCGTCTAGATTCCAGAGCTGGATAAAATTGTAAGAACCCACCGAAGCCAATATTGTGCTATCAGGGCTAAAACCAACCCACCAGGTTTGGCCACCAGAACCAGACCCAATTTTCTTACTCCAGACTTCCTTATTGTCTTTCAATCTCCAGAGTTTGATAGTGTGGTCTTTACTTGATGAAGCTAGGAAGTTGCCATCAGGACTAAAACTAACAAAATTGACCAAATTACTATGACCTTTTAAAGTTGTGGGTTCTTTGTTTCTATCTAGACTCCATAGTTTTATTGTCTGGTCATCGCTCGCTGAAGCTAGCATCTTGCCATCAGGGCTAAAACTAATACTATTAACACGTGACTTATGTCCTAGAAGTTTTCCAGGTTGATACTGTTCATACTGTTCATCTAAATTCCGGAGTTCGATAAACTTATCATCGCCAGCTAAAGCCAGCATCTTGCCGTTAGGGCTAAAGCCAATACTCCTTATCTTTGAAACTTGTAGTTGAAGTTTTCTGGGTTTATCCTGTCCATCTAGATTCCAGAGTTCGATAAACTTATCATCACCAGCCAAAGCCAACATCTTGCCGTTGGGGCTAAAGCTAATATTCCTTATCTTTGAAAGCTGACCCTTGAGCATCTTGGATTTATTCTCACCATTCAGATTCCAGAGCTTGATAAACTTGTCATCATCTACTGAAGCTAACATCTTGCCGTTAGGACTAAAAGTGATATCCATAATTGACGCACCAGTCCTACCTCGACTCCCTTGGATGCTTAAGAGTTCTTTACCTGTTTCAGTGTCCCAGATTTTAATAATGCCGTTATAGCCACCTGAAGCCAGCATTTTGCCATCTTGACTGAAGCTAACACGACTAACCCAATCCACATCCCCTACGAGTTCCCTTCCCGCACCGATTTTTTCGCCTGTTTGAATGCTCCACAATTGAATGATTCCTGTACTTACTGAAGCCAGCATTGTACCATCGGGGCTAAAGCTAACATTTTTTATTTTATACTTACTATTAAAATTTTTGATTTCATTGCTACGAAAATCCCACAATTGAATGATGCCGTCGTTACTTCCTAAAGCCAGCATTGTACCATCGGGGCTAAAGCTAACACTATTTATTTTAAGATTAGTAGTAAAAGTTTTAACTTCATTACTATCTAAATTCCATAATTGGATGATGCCGTCGTTACTTCCTAAAGCCAGCATTGTACCATCGGGGCTAAAGCTAACACTATTTGTTTTTGAAAGTTTTCCTTTAAGCGTCCTGGGTTTATCTTCTCCATCCAGATTCCAAAATTCGATAAAATTATCATTATTACCTGCCAGAGCCAGCATTTTGCCGTTGGGACTAAAGTTGATGCTATCTACACTTGAAAGATTACTGGTAAAATTTTTCTTAAGTTTCTTACCATCTAAGCTCCACAATTGGATAATATTGTCCTGACTTACTGAAACCAGCATCTTGCCATCAGGGCTAAAACTAGCACGATAAAATCCTTTTTCTTCTTGCAAACGATTATACTCTATCGAACTGTAAACTAATTGATATAGAGTTGTTACAACCTGGTGAGTGGTACTTGCTTCTGGTATAACCACAGATTTGAGCTTTTTCCCAGATTTTATGGCTTCTACTAACGCTTCTATTTGTTGATCAGCAGCAAATAAAGTTTTTGAAGATACACTCAAGTTGATACTCTGAGCTTCTTGATTTTGTTTCCATTGTATAAAAGAAAATATGGAGATAAAAGAGAATGCGGTAGCAACCAAGCCCATTCTAATGCGACGATTCTTTTCTCTGAGGTTGGTGCTACACTTAACAAACTCAGTTTCTACTTGGTTAAGCCAATTGTCACTGGAATTGAGTATTTTGTTTAAAACATCTAAGTAAGGATCGGCATTCCAAAGGAACTTTGCTTCTTGCCTATCTTGGCTTTGTTTCTTAGTTTTCCACTCAAGGACAGCTAATGTCAATCGTCGTTGTAAAGGTAAATTCTGTTGCTCTTGTTTAATCCACTCCTGTAACTTAACCCACCCCTGTACTAAAGCATCATGTGCTGGTTCCACATAAGGTTCACCTTGAGAATTAGAACCCTCAACGATTAAGCGAGCTTCAGAAAAGCATTTAATAATTCTTTGAACCCGTTTATTTTCTTCCTCATTGGCATACACCAGTTCCGATTTAGGAACTTGCCGTCGTGCTGACTCCCTACCCTGCAATGAAATCATTCGTAACATTACCTGTTGTACAGTGTTTTCATAAGCGGGGTTTTCTTGAATTAAATGATCATATTCCTGATTAGCTCGTTTGGTTAAAGAACCAACTACTCTTCCTAACTGTTCGTAATCTTCTTTCGTTAAAGCCCGGTTATCTCTCCGCTCCTGCAAATATTTCAAGTACAATTCACTGAGGGTGAAAGAAAGCAAAGGTAAAGCACCCGGCATTTGTACAACTTCGTTAATCAAGTCATCTACCAAGCTGGGAGGGTCAAAATATATAACTTTTTCTAGTGCAGGTTTCTCAATCACTTCCCGAAATTCATTCTGGCTCATTGGTGGGACAACAAACCGAGTCTCATCATTCCAGAACTTTTCAAGTACAGAGTTTTGAAGCTGTGCTTCAAAGTCAAGCCGCAAGGTGATAACTACATGGATTTTGTCGGCATATTTGGTAATTGCATTTTTAATCAGTTGCTCAAATTGCTCTCGCTCTTTGTCACTTTTACACAGAGTTATCAGTTCTTCAAACTGATCAATAACCACCAGTAGCTTTGCTTGAGGATGATTATTAAACCAATTTGCAAGGCTTTCTTCGGCTGGGGTAAGCAAACGAGAAGGTGTCGTCGTTGAGGAAGCAGCAATCAAAGGCTGCTTAACCGATTCTAGTGCGTTATTCAATGATTTGAAAGGAGACTCCCCTGGTCGAAAAGGGGGTAGGATAAACCAAGTTTTATCTTTCCTGAGTTTAGGAATAAGTCCGGCTTTCACCAAACTGGATTTGCCAGTACCTGAAGCACCCAAAACTAATGTTAACTTCTGGTTGTTAGCAACTACTTTCTGGTAAAGCTTTTTAATCTGTTCTTCTCTACCAAAGAACAAATGACTGTGTTTTTCATCATAGGATTCTAATCCTCGATAGGGATTATTTTCTAAATTTAGTGGCGGTGCATCCTCCAAATTATTTCGGTCAAATTCAGACGACAAAAAGATAAATTCCCCTTTATCGTGTTTTTTCAGTGGACACAAACCAGGGGTTTGCCGCTTGTAGTTATTTTCTGTAAGGATTTCGACTTGATCTCTTAAATACAAGTAAAGCTCAGTTGCGGTGATGATACCATCTTTATTTAGGTCTGCACCCTTCCCAAATAAACCATCAAACAAAGCTTTGGCAAAGGGAGAATGAACTTCGTTCCCCTCTGTGACCATACCCCGTGAACCTAAAGAATCTAAAGCTGTTTGGTCATCAGCAGCAGAAGTAATTACTTGCCAAGCGCGATCGCTAATGAATCGGTCGTAGCGTTCCTTATATACTTTTACTTTAGGCACAATTTCTCTTTTTAGACTTGCCCAACGAAATACTCCTGCAAAGCAGCAATCAAGAATTGCTAACATATGCCTACAAGGAAGTGAGTTTAAAGCATCATGCAATTCCTGCATTGGCAAGTAGGTACTGCTATCCCCTGATATAGCATCTTGAGGAATTAAGTAACCCACTGGGCCTTCTTGATTTTCTAGAGCATCTAAAGCAATTCCATGCCCAGCAAAGTAAAAAAGGAGGCGATCATTTTCTGTAACTGTAACTTTACCTCTGTCTAATGGTATTTGACCTTGTTTAAAATCTGCAATTAATTGATTCAGTTGTTTAAGACCAGCGCGTTGATTTAAAAATAATTGCACTTCATATTTATTTTGTGCTTGATATTGTGGTTTTAGAGCATCATGCTGCTTTTGTAGAATTTCAGCAAGTTTAATAGCATCTGGAACTGCCGTTTCTAGCTCTTTGATCCCGCTTTGATAATTATTAATACCGATAATAATAGCAAAATTAAGGTTAAATTTATGTTTAGACATAATTGTTATGTTAACTCTAAAAATTCAAAAGCACTACAATCAATTTTATTATTATGCGTTATTTAGTAAACTCGTATTTTTTTTGCTGATTGTTTGTAACCATTCTACAATTTTAATTGATACTATTTGTTGGATATGAATTGTATTGTGATTGGTATTTGAATATTCATGATAATTATTCAGGTGTATATATTGTTGATTTTGTTGGGGATAGCTAATACATGAGTTCATATCAACACTGCATTCAAGCACAATTCCATCATTAGGGCAGCGGGTATTAGAATCAGATATTAATTGCTGAATTCCACGATTAATTATTCCTTCAATTAATTTATTAGTGAATTCAAGATAATTTTGTCCACCAGATATAGATAAACTTGGTGGCAAATTGCAACTCATCTTTTCCCATTCGTAATTCAATTTATCAATAATATTATACTCATCAATTTTAGCAAGTTCTTTTACCGCGACGCACTCCAATGTTCTGGCTTGTGGGAATACTCCGCCTATTTCTTCTGAAACAGATATTAAATACTTAACAAAATTTCTCCAATTTTCGTTACTTAATTTATTTTGTAATACACCATTATTAGGAGTAGCCAACATGATCACTCCTTTTATAAACCTATCTGAATTGTCCTTCTTTGCATCATCTATAGTAAATTGACGAGCTACAAGACCACCCATACTATGCCCAATAAGGAATATTTTCTTGGAGCGTATTTTTTGATTAGTTAGATTATCATACGTTTCCAGTAATTCTTGTAAACTCCTTACAGCAGATAATATTCCTTTGTAAGAATCATAATTAAACAAGAAGATTTGATAATTTTCACTATAAAGATAAGGTACTAATTCCTGACCCATGTATTCTCCATGACTCGTAAAGCCATGAATTAAAATAACTATGTCAGCTTCTGTTTTAAAATCTTCAGATGCTGCTCTTTCATACTTACCATCTTTAAAAGCAATAAGAGTACATCCTGTCTTCCTTACCTCTTCTACTTTCTTAGTATCCATGTTTATTCTCCTTCTGATAGTAAACGGCAAACAAAATTATCTCTGTTGAAAAAGATGGAATATTTTCAGTTTGTTGATTTTCTTTAGGATCTAAAAAGCTAAAAATGTCTTCAAGCTCGATTTGTAAAAAATTATCTTTTTGGGAAATAATTGCAGGTAACGAACGGAAACTGTTACTTCTGTAGAACCCTATAATTGCAATTTGATGTAAGTTATCTTTTATTTCTTTTGCCGAATATGTGCTATTAATTTCAACAATTATATTTTCCACTTTTTTTCTGTTTTTCGCAATGAAAGACTCAACATTACTAGCACCTTCAAATTTTTGATTAACTGTGATAAAATTCGAGCAAATAGAACAAGTATGAATTTCTTGTTTTTCCCATAAATCTTGTAATCCTTCATAAAGTCCCTGTAATTCTTGATCTTTATAAGGTTTTTGTAACTCTCCATAAGAATATTCTTGATTCGTAATAGCTGCAATCAAAGCTTGTAACCCAACTTCATCAGGTTGATTCAGGAAGTAACTCAAGTGATCGCAAGGTACTTCTTGAATATGGGGAGGATGCGATCGCCCTTGAGGAATGCTATTAATACTTTCCACCGTCACAGCAATATCATTCGGTTCACCACCAAAAGGTAAAGCTACAACTCTATTAAATAAACTTTGCTTGAGTCGTTCTAGCACACTAGAATTTTTCTCTGGTTGTTGCTCTAATGCTGCTGGAACAACAGATGTAATCATAGAAGTATTACCAGCAATAATTGAGTAAGGAATACCAGGGTCATCACTGGCTGCTAGAGAATTGAGAAAATCAGAAGCTGGGTTCATTTGGGCTAATGCTACCCGAATATTTCTTTCTAAAGCACCCATTAGTCCAGCTACCACAGTTGCAGTCCAAGCAATGATAGCAAGACCATTAAGTGCAATACCTAAAGTGAGTTTTACCCAATCTTCTACAACTGGCCAAGGAGAACCTGCATTCGGTGTACCCAACATAATCAAGTGTTGGACAACTTTATTTCCTCCTTCTCTTTCAATGAACCAACGAGATACCAATCCCCCCATTGAATGAGCAATAATATGTAATTCTTTGCCGTGATTTTCTCCCAGACCTACATCTCTCAATCGCTTTTTTAAATATTGAGCATTATTTTCAATGGAAGTGTTGAGATTTTCATAGTCAAAGGTAAGAATTAGATCATAAAGTTCGCTGATAGAAACTGTTTGTCTGTCTGGTTGTAATATAGGCTGTTTGATGGTTGCCACTAAACTTTCAGTATCGCCAATAATTCCATGAATATAAACAGCAATTCTTTTTGCTTCCTTAACTCGGTTAATAGTTACCTCATCTGGTAGATAATTAACTTGTTGATTATCATTAACTTCTACTACTCTGAGTAGAGGATAGTTATATTTTTTTCCTAATTTTTGGTTGATAATTTTTTGAAAAAAGATGCGAATAGAACCTTGTAGGCTTTTCTCTCCTTGACTAACTGGGGCTGGTAATTGTTCTATCTCAATTTCTGTTTGACCATGTAAAGTTTTATGACCACGACCTAACGGCAAGAAAAATTCTCCGTCATAGCCGATAGGAAGAATATACTCATTATCTGCTAGTGGTGCATCAACAAATAATTTTAGAGGTGCATTAGGAGTAACAACTTTGTAATCTTGAATATCGTTTAATTCCAATACACTTAATCCAGGGTCAGTAGCACGACTGGCAGTAAATTGGAACGGTTGAATAACTTCGGAATTTTCTCTCAAGATAGGAGGTACAATGTTGTTACCCAAATCTCGGCTCACTTCTGGTATAGTTGTGAGGCTAACATTTGCCACTAAATTAGGATGTGGTTGTAATCTTACCCCTGCGCCTAATTGTTGTTCTTGTTGCTGAGAAACTGGTGTAGATTGCAGGGGACGGACTGTAGTAATTGTGATTTCTTCAGCGTACCAATCATCAAATCTAACAGCGTCACTTTTCGCTCTAATTTCTCGATTTTGAGTACGATCCATCAACCGATCAAGACTACTTTGATTTGCATAATTCCTATCTATTGCTTTAAGCCGAGGAGCATCAAGTTTGCTTTGATTTAACAATCTTGGATCAAACTCATCATTACTAACAATCAATTTAATAATGTCTTTGTACTCCGTGATACCCTGTTCCCAATACTCGTCTGGGACTTCTAGTTGCAATTCTTCTCCATCTAAAGCATAAGCTTCCTGTTCTGCTTCCAGTCTAATGCTACCTGCTTCAAAAAACGGGGTACTAATGGAGAAACTATCTGACAGGTTAACTAAAGCACAGAAAAGTGGCTTTTTCGTCGTATTGGTGAGTTTAAGTCTAAATTCTGGTCGTTGCCATGTTCCATTATTATATTTGTATGGCAAACGCATCTGGTTTGATTGTGGTAAATCCTCATCAGCAAAGATAAGTTCCATCTTCACATCACCAGCTTTAATCCGAGTTGCCGCAGTATTTGAAAGTTTAGCAATTGTTGTCCAACGGGCAATATGTTCTAGGCGTTTAATTGCTATTTCTGCATTTTTTGGTGTGTAACCATCAATCTGTTCTACAAGAGGTCGGCTATCTGTTGGTTTGGCTATTACATATTGGTTGTTGTGACACAACAGACGAAACTCAGCTTGACTAGCTTCTTTCTCTTCGCGGAGATATGGTGATGGAGACTTACCATTACCCACTGTTCTCAGCTTTTCCCTTGCTATGGTGACACCATCCTCATCTCCCTCAAAGTACACTCCTAAAGGTGGTAGAGGTAGACTCGTCACAACTGCTTTAAAAGTGTTATCAGCAGCTAAGTTTTGTATACCTTCAATATCTATTTTGCTCTTACCTGGTAGTACCTGAGTAACTTTTGCTATACCCACAGATTTCGATGGGTCACGTAGATCATCAATATTGGCATCAAAGGGAAACAATGCTAGTAAAGTAGTTTCTCCATGTTCAGGTGCTTGAACTCCGTGAACTGCACCACCATCAATTACCCATCCGTAGGTTCTGTGATTCTGAACGATAAAATAGGGGTCATGTTCAGCGATCACGCGATCGAGAAAAAATTTATTGTCATCTTCAGGATCATTTACTTCCAACTGAGGAGACTGGTCTGTAATTTCACTGCGGACAATAGCGTTGGTGCGTGCAAATAAATCTCGATAAGTTAGTTTTCCGTTAGTTTTAGAAAGGGTATCCAGTAAGAAATAGGAGAAACTACCCCGGTGTTGGCCACCACCATAGTATTCCTTTGCCGTTTCGTGGTCTCGACAAGCTGCTAAAAGTACATGACGACCTCTGGGGATTTTCCACCCAGTCGGGTGTTTTTCGGGGTTGTGGGTATCTGAAAGTCTCTCTAAATCGTCGAGGGAAAAGATAAAGCTATCTAATGGACGTGATCGCTTGTCTGTGGGGAAGCGACGTTCCTTAGCTGTCTGCATGGGATCTTTAGTACCAGAACCAGAGTGACAGCAATCTAAAATAATTGTGATATGGGGGTTGTTTTCTGCGACTTCCCCAATCAGTAGTGCCAATTCTTTATCAGCCAAATCCCAGCCGTTCTCAGTACGACTGTCATAACATACTAAAGTTTCATCCAGATGGTCTGGTTCTAAATACCAAAATTCTTTCGGTGCTAACTCCTGAGAACCATGACCGCTGTAGTAAAACAGAACTATATCATTTTGTTGAGCTTGACAAAGATGGTTGCGGAAGCCATTAATAACCGCCTGACGAGTGGCTTCACTATTTTTAAGTATCAATGAATGCAGTTCATACTGCTGCTGATCGACCCGTTCGTTAAGATACTCTTGTATTACTGTTATGTCGTTCACACACCCTTGAAGGCGATGATTGGGGTCAGGATAGTTGTCGATACCAACAAGTAAAGCGTATAAATGCTGGCCCATTTTGTTATAGTCATCATGTGTCTTCAAGTTCTAATTATCGCTTAAGTAGAGCTACTTGAAAAGTCGAAAGCAGTGATAAATTATGCCAGCCGTACAAATCTCATAAATCTGATTTTCGTCTTCATGCGATCGCGTTCATAGATAGACATAGTTTCCATTACTCAGACTGCCCACTTTGCACCTTTACTGGCCTGGTCATAGATCAAATCAAATACTGTGTCGCATTTAAACTTAAATAACGCTCGATCATAGCTTTCAGGCAGATTTTGATCTAAGACTGCTTCCACTACGGATTTCACCCTGCGTTGACTCTGCATATCTTTATACCAATCTTGCACTAAAACTTTTGGCTGCTCTGCTGTGAGTCGCTGTAAAAGGGACTTGGCAGCTAATTTGACTTTCTGGGTTTCATCCGCAGTCATTTTGTCTTTCTTGAGTAAATCAAATAGTTCCAGTTCGTCTTCTGTCAAGCCTTCCCGAATATGCCGTTCTGCTTCTTGTTTCAGGTTTTCGGCAAAGTTTACCAGGGCTTCGTAGTAGTTCTCAGTTGATGAACCACCAGCGTTATATTTGTCAATGATTGCTTGTAGTCTTTGGGCAAAGTCTGTACGAGTAGTATTTTGCTGAATCATGCGGTTGAGCTTGTCTTCGATGAAGCTCCTTAAATCGGTAATTGCAATATTTTTATAGGGTTTGTGTTTAAATTCGGCTTTTAGCTGCTCACAGTTGATTTTACTTAAATCCCAAACTTCACCTTTCTGGATAATTTGGTATTTCGCACTATACTCTTGTGTGGTCACTCCTTGATCATCTGTGACTATACTTTCATCTAATAACTCGGCAATTTTTAAACTGACGTTACCAATATCTTTGCGCTCGATAATACTATCAATGACTCCTCGTAAGTATTGAAAAACTGACACCAGGGGGCGTGGTTGGTTTAATATCTCTGGCTTACAGGCTTCGTAGAGTGAGGTAATGGTATTGTCATAAACCACAAAGGCTTTACGCCATTCATCTTTTTGCAGTAGGGTGTCGGCAAACTGGTTAAACTGCTCTAAGTTCTTGAAGGTATCTTGACTGGCAAGGATAGTTTCTAGATTAATGCCTCGTTCATGACAAAAGTTTAGTCCTTGCGCGATCGCATCATCAAGTAATTTAAACAGGTCAGATTTTTCTGGAACTAGGGAGTTTTCATCATTGCCCAAAGCGTAAGCTGCTAGGGCTTTTTTCATATCACGGAAGACATTGTAGTAATCAATAATCTCGCCGTTGGTTTTAGTGACATTATTAATCTGATAACTACTAACGCGATTTGCACGGGCTATAGTTTGCATCAGCGTGTGGTCTTTCATGGGCTTGTCTAGGTAGAGAGTAGACAAGGTAGGTAGGTCAAAACCTGTCAACCACATGGCACAGACAAACACCAAGCGCAGGGGATTTTCTGAATCTTTGAATTGATACTCGATATCATGACCTTGAGCATCAAGGGTATTCATTCTTTTTCGGTGGGGTTTGATATCGAGTCCTTGTTGAGCAAATTTTTTCTCTTCGCTCTCGCTTCCTTCTAAACTAATCACTACAGCCATTTCTGTTTCGCGCATAAAATCGAGAATCTTTTTGAGGCGCACTTTCTCGATTTCATTATTAGATTTCCTAATTCGTCCCACTAAATTTTTAATTTCTGCTTTCCAGTGATACTGTACTTTGTCGTACATCTTCACAGCAGTGAATTTATCTACGGAAACTACCAAACCTTTACCTAGATAACCACGACGGGGAAAGTGGTAAACTATATCTTTGGCTACTGTTTCTAAGCGATCGTCACGTTTAATGACCTCAATTTCACGGGCAAATTTCCTTTCTAGCTTGGCTTGTTGCGTATCATCAAGGTTTTCATCTTCGAGTATTTGGTAAAATTCCTCGCTTAAATTCTCGTTTTGAATCAGTACCTCTGGTACTCGCTTCTGGTAAAACAGGGGGACAGTAGCACCATCATCTATTGACTGAGAAAAGTTGTATTCGCTGACATAATCCCCAAACCATTCATTAGTTTTGCGTTCTTTACCTAACAGAGGTGTACCTGTAAACGCGAGGTAGTTGGCATTGGGTAAACCTGCCCGCATATTTTCCGCTAAGGATTTATACTGTGTGCGGTGTGCTTCATCAACAATGACGATGATATCGTTACGTTCACTCAATATTGGATACTTCTTGCCCTTTTTGTAGCGGAATTTTTGAATCAAGGTAAAAACTATCCGCTTGTTGAAAGAAAGAAAATCCCGCAGTTGTTTACTGTTTTTGGGTTGAGCAGCTTCTTTCTCTTGGACGGTTTCGGTGTTTAAGAAATTGCGGTAAATCTGCCCGTCTAAATCGTCCCGGTCTGTTACCACCACAAAGGTAAAATCGCCTTTGAGCTTGCGCGAAATCTTTCGGACATAAAAAATCATAGAAAAGCTCTTTCCTGAGCCTTGAGTGTGCCAGAAAACGCCTAATTTCCCCTGTTTTTCTTCCCGATGGATAAAGGCATCAATTGCGCGATTCACACCAATGAATTGGTGATTTTGGGCGACAATTTTCTGAGTTCCACTTCTGTAAATAATAAAATTCTCGATGTAGTCTAGGAGTTTGGCAGGGTGACAAAGACCATCTATGGCTCGTTCTAGGCTAGTACCAGATTCCTGAATCTGCTGACGATTTATTTTTTCCTTTTCATCTTCTACCCGTAACCAGTTAAAGAAGTTTTCCCAGTCTGCGGTAAAACTGCCAATTTTGGTTTCTAGTGCATTGGAAAGAATGCAGAAAGCATTGGCAAGGAAGAGTTGAGGAATATCTTTTTTGTAGTTGGTGAGGTTATCGTCAAAGGCTGTTTGTAATTTGACGTTGGAATTTTTCAGTTCAATGAAAACCAGGGGTAAACCGTTGATGTAGAGGATGATGTCAGGACGGCGATAATTTCTTTCTCCTTTAATCCACAGTTGGGAAACGGCTAAATATTCATTATTGAAATCTGTCCTGAAATCGTTAAAATCTATTACTCGTACTTTGATGGGTTCGGTTCTACCTTGGGCATTTTCATATTGTATGGGGATACCGTCACGAATCAGCCCGTCTATTTCCCGATTTGCAGCGATGGGAGACATAGACTGACGTTGACTGGTGAGGATTTTTAAAGCTTCATCTATGGCTGTTTCTGGTAAGGTGGGGTTGAGGCGTATAGCCGCAGCTTTCAGGCGATCGCTAAAAATGACATCTCGTTTATCTGTGCGGTTTGAACTGTCGTTGAGGTCGTCAGGGTTTGGGGTGTAGCAGTTGAGTAATTTAAAACCGTGCTGCTGCTCTAATTTGCGGAGTACCGCTTGTTCGATGTCATCTTCAGAGATAAAGTTAGGCATAGTTTAGGCAAACTACACGGCTATAGGCTGTTTTTGATATTATTAGTCCATCAATGTACAAATTTTAGCCCATTGCTGCTTAAATTTGTCAATATCTGCCCTGACTTTATAGGATAAACACTGAGTATTACTTTTATGGTGGTGTGTCAGCCATACTCGGTGGGAATTGGATGTCTAAGTTTTCGACGGAAAGTTTACCTGAGATGAGGCGGGGGAGAAGGCGATCGCGTGTTTCAACAAGTTTATTATTTAACCTAACTAAAAGCTCTTTCTGTTTAAAAATAATTGCTATTTTGTCAGTAAAATTATTTTGCAAGTTTTTAGGAGGAACAGACATATACAATCCACCCAAATGATTTCTGTTTAGTGTGGGTACACCAGCACCAGAATTAAAATTTTCCAGTTTTAAGAATTTTAGTGTGTAGTAAATTAAGTATGGTGAATTACCATAAAAGTTTTTTAAAAATAATGTCGTGTTTAAAGGCCAGGCTTGACTATTGATGAATAAAACTGTGCCAAGAGAGCCTGAGCGACCAGTTGTAATTACTGGAGGGTTAACTTTAAATTGATTATGGTACGTTTTAATTGAAGTTGAAGCGATAACAGGATATTGGCCAGGAATTACTTTAGCATCTGGTAGATCATACCCACGCTGGAGTAGACAAAATTCATCGAATCTTTTTCTCTCCCACCCCTCCGGGATGCCTTTATTAAACTTAACCTGTTCATGTCCCGGAAAGCGCAGACGGACAAACCACTCACGGTAGATTTCCTCAGCCATTTTTTCTAATATGGCAATACGGCGATTATTTTTTTCAATCAAATCATCATAAGCTGAAAGTATCGCCCCAATCTTTTTCTGAATGGAAATTAATGGAATTCTAAATTTAAGCGATAAAAGTTTTTCTACGCTCAAATTGTCTTGTGTTGTGCCTTGAGAAATTGCCTGAATTTGAATTTTATATGTATCTAAACAATATTTGATAAATCGAACATCAGCTTTATTTTTGTAGGGTATAAATCCGATAATACTATCAGGAAAGCACGCAGGAAATTTTAATATCGCAGTATCAGCTATATTAGCTGCAATTGTTATACATAATGTACCTGCTTGCCATAATTTACTTTGAGATAGCCCTTTTTCATTATATGTTTGGGAATACTCAGTTATGTAAAGATTGCTATGTTTTACATCTCCAGTTTGAATAAATGGATATTTTCCACCATATAACGATGGCTCATTTCTTGGGCGATGTTTTGATTTACCTCTTGCAATAGTCCCCACTTCATCTAATTTCTGAAATTGATTTAAATAATCACTCATAAATCCCCCGCTATCTCACGTAAATTATGAGCAATAATCCCCTCTAACAAATGCACATCTTGATTTAATTTTTCCAACTCTTCATTTAAACCTAAAATCTCCTCAATAAACTCCTCTTCCGTTTTCCCATCTTCCTCAATCACTACCCCCACATACCGCCCAGGATTTAACGAATAATCCTGTTCTTTCACTTCCTCCAAAGTTGCCAACTTACACAACCCTGTCACATCCTCATATTTTGCATTAGGAAAACGTTCCTGTAACCAGCGAATATGAGTAAAAAATAATTCTGCTGATTTTACCTCCTCATGCAGCGTTTCCAAAGTGCTTTTCAGTTCCTTAATTTGTTTATCAATCTGCCCCCGTTTCTTCGCCTCTGCTTCCTTTGCTTTCTCCTTTAGCTCTGCTTCACGAGCGCGCACAGTCTTATCAAGCTGTTTTAGCTCAACATGGAAATTATCAAAAAACGGTTTAAATGCGGCACTTAGTTTTTGCTGTGCCTCATTTTGGGTATCAATATTTATTCCAGGATAATTATATTTATCTAAATAACCTTGATACTGAATTTCTAAATCTGTTACCTCATCCCACAAATTGAGGAAATTAACAGCAACTTCCCTAGCTTTGACATCATCTGCACCATCATTCAACACAGCCATTAATTGCTGAGAAACAGGCTTTACCTGTGATTGATTTTCTTTTAACTTCGCCATTCCTTGCTGAAAATAGCGATTAATCAACTTAATAAACCGATGTCGCTTACCCTGACGCAAATAACTAATAACCGCCAGATTACTGATTTGTTCTGCTGAAAATTCTCGATGTGACCTGTCAACCTGGGTAAAAATATTTCGGGCATCAATAAACAAAATCTTATCATCGGTCTTGCCCTTATCAAAAAACCACAATGTCGCAGGTAGCGTCACCGTGTAAAACATATTTGAGGGCAGAGCAAGCATCCCATAAATTAAATTCTCTTCAATCAGCTTTTGGCGAATATCTGCTTCCGCGTGACGCGCATCAGAAGCCGAGTTAGCCATTACTAACGCTGCTCTAGCTTTAGGTTTTAGGGATGTAGCAAACAAATTAATCCACAGATAATTAGCATTAGGTACTGTTTGTTTACCCTCATCCTGCTTTTTAACTTTTGTTTTATTGCGGGGGATACCATAGGTATTAAATCGCGGGTCTTTCTCCACCTGTGTCAGATTTACATCATCCACATTAAAGGGTGGGTTAGCCAGAACATAATCAAAATCGCCAAGACTATTAAACAAGTCTTCATAATACGTATTTGCTTGTTTGATTTCTCCCCTTAACCCATTAACTGTAATGTTCATTTTTGCTAGTTTTACAGTTTCCAGTCTCTTTTCTTGCCCACAAACATATAAATCATTAATTACACCCTGATTTTGATTTTCTTGCTGTTCTTGAATAAATTGTCCTGTCTGTACAAACATTCCCCCAGAACCACAAGCAGGATCAAATACTCTACCTTTTAATGGTTCAATAATTTCTACCATTAGCCGCACCACAGAACGGGGTGTAAAAAACTCACCTCCACCTTGTCCTTCTGAAAGTGCAAAATTACCTAAAAAATACTCATAAATTCGTCCAAATATATCCCCAGTGGCGTTTTGAGGAATATTAGAAAAATTTTTTAATAGTTGTTTAGGAATACCTTTGTCTGTACGAGTGAGGCGGAAATATTCATCTTTAGGCAATGTGTCTTTGAGTTCTGGCTTATAATTTTCTATGGACTCCATCGCCTCTTTAATTTTTTTAGCTATATCTTCCTCTTCTGGTAAGTTTAATAAATAGTCATAACGCGCGTGATTTGGTAAATAAAAACCACATTTCTCAATAGCTATTTCTTCTATATTCTTCTCTCTACGAGTCCCTTTTAATGCTTCATAAGCCTGTAAAATCTCCGCTTCATACTGACGATATTTATTATCAGCAAACTTGAGAAATATTAAACCCATTACAGGGGTCGAATATTCATTCGATGTGAGGTCAGAGTTAGCCCGCAGGGTATCTGCACTCTGCCATAGGGTGTCTTCAAGCTGTTTTAGTTCTTCGGGTGTCAAGGCTCTAGATGCTGTAGATGGCTAATGTATTTGTTCTGGGAGAACCTTTGAAATTATATGCACAAGTGGTATTCATAGCAAAAACAGTTACTCTCTTTTGACTGACAGGAAAACTTGATTAACTGCGATCGCTTACCTCTAACCCATAATTTGTAAACTGTAGTAGCCGAAATTAATAACTTTTGTTTACTGCTGTAGCTATTATATGAACAATGAGAGGAATAGAGAAACTAAAATGTATATTTATGTTTCAGACGTTGTGGCCGTTAGCTGGAATAAAGATAGAGCAGCAGTTTTAAAGCGTATGCGTGGTAAAAAATCCCGGCAGAAATTGGCAGAGGAAATTTCTGCTAAGGGTGGGGAATGCTCTCACCAAAACCTGAAAAAACTAGAGTACGGCGAGTCTGAAAGTGTCTCTATCAAGGTGTTAGAGGCTATTTGCTTGGCTTTAGGCATTTCTTTAAAGGATTTTCTTAGCACAGTGGAAGTGACTGAATAAAGTTTTCCATACATATATTGTATATAGCCACTATAGTAGCTAAAATAAAATCTGAAATCAAAAAGGCGATCGCCCTCCGGCAAGAGAAATGCGATCGCCTTTTAGGCGGGCGTTTTACGCCATCGCCTTTTGTTCAACCCCGTTAACGAGGTGACTCATGATGATTGTACAGGATGAATTTGATAACCAAGCCTTGGCTCAATTAGAGTTTGAGGAGTACATTGAGCAGCTAGGTGAGGAAATAGCACCGGAAATTGAGATTGATTCGGTATCAGAGGTATTTGGTGAACTTTACCGTGTTTGGAATGGTTCCCAACTTCTCGGCACTTTCTACCAAAATCTGGAGGGTCAATGGATAGCACAACCCTGTAATAGTGACGATAAGCTACGTTGTGACACTCCTTTGGCAGCGCAAATCATCATCGTCGCTGTGAATGGCTTACTGGTAGCCGACGCAGCATAACACACAAAGCATTTATCTCATCACTTGGAGAGGTGAATGGAATCACCTCTCTTTCTTGTACGCTTTGTCAAGTTCATTTTCCAGAAATGCGTTGACTCTTTCAGAGCAATCCTCCCGCAAAGCAGCAACTCTGACTACCTTCCAGCGCATAATTTCTTCTCCACATTCATCAAGCAACTTGATTGCCCACTTGATCCGGCGCATCTGAAAATCTTCTACAGTTTCAACTACTGATTCTAAGTAAGCCTTTGTTAAAGGCATTTGGTCGAGGTGTTTTTCGAGTAAGGCGAGTAAGCCGATAGTTTTTCCTACCCTACTAATAGAAATTCTTTCTGGCGTATCGGCGTTAATTAGCGATCGCACTGCGTCTTGAGCCTGGGCGAGAATTTGCCGATCTCGTTCCTGCCAATCAACTCTCACAACGGAAGGAACAGCAACTTGTAATGCAGGTGAGTTTTGATTGAGCCATTCTCTATCATTTCTGTATAGCCAAATATAGGTGGCTGGTGCTAGTTTTCTCAGAGTTGTCTTTGAAGCGTCAGGATTCTGTGCTTGTAAAGCCATCCAATCTTGCCTGTGTTTCAATTTGAGTTCAGTTGCAGAATTGGGGTGTATTTCTGCTACTTCCTGTAAGTCTACAGAGCCATTTTCCTTTCTAGTCTGCCAATAAGTGGTCAGTTTTAGCAGAGATACATAGCGTTTGATAGTTCCGGGATCAACATTTAATCTTCTAGCTGTCTCCCGCAAACCCAACTTTTCAACTTCAACAAATTCTTTCAGCTTTTGTTCCCATAGTTGACCGAATGCCTTTACTTTACCAATGCGAAGTTTGTCATCATCCGTTTCATCAGGCCCAGTCCGGCAATAAACCATTCCACAAGTACAAGAAAAAGTACCAACAGGCTTTTTTGTATCGCAGCATAAAGTAATGACTAAATTGGTAATGACTGGTTGTAGGTAATGCTCTGCGGCAGCATTGAGACACAACCACGGGGGTTCACCAAAAGGCTTGTATTTATTATCTTGCTTGAAAAATTCCTCTACTGATGTTTTCAAAAAACGCATCATCAGCAGATGTCTAAGAGGATGGAAAGATTTCCTATGTTTCCTGACAATGCTAGTAACCCAGTTGCTTGAATCATTATGAGTGACTATTGAATTAACGGCACTGAGCATTTCTCGACCATAAAAAAACAAAAAATTATCTAGTAGTTTTTTCTGGTAAATTCGTCCAGTTGCAGTTGCAAGACCCTGCTCAATCATCAGATTGGTGTACTGTTTGCGAAACCACTGTGGTTCTTGGCAAGGTATTTCACTATTGAGTAACCACCAAAAATCTTTAGCTAATACCAGTAATTTTTTCAACGTGTCAGGGCTAAAAATACTTGGTTCTTTAGTAATAGAACATTTGTCTGTACTAGCTGCATAATATTCATGCTTATTAAAACCGTGTAAAGGAGCTAGGCTATCTTGCAAAACTTCATCATGAAATGGACAAACTAAAACCCCTGGTATTTGATGGATGCGATGCCAGTAAGGTTCGCCATAATTTTTTAAGTCTTCTTCCCAGCAAGTTGGACAAAACCGAAAATATTTTGGCATAGTAATTGAGCTTGCCATAATTCCGGCTCTTGTATGAATATCTCCCCCATAATCTCCTTTCATAGATTCCAGTACCTGACTAGACCTGTTTGCAGGTAAAAAAGGGCTATATAAAGGATAGAGAGTATGTTTATATATCAAATCTTCAACTTGGTAATTTGAGATAAATTGTAGGTTTTGAATTAAATTATTCAGGTTCGATGGTAAATCTACTGTTGCGACAGTAGTTTGTGAATTGAATAACTCTTGAAGTGTAATTTTGGGACTCGTATTGCCACTTCTAATGTGATAACGAGCAATGACGCTATATAAAATTTCATCTGGATAAGGTTTAGGGAAGAAACTAACCATATAGTTTTGAAAAATGCCTAAATCATCTGGCAGATTTTGATTAATCTGAATTGGCCACGAAGCAATTAATGCTTGCCCATGAAAATTAAGCCGTTGAGATGTTGAGGAATCAAACGGTGCAATTAGTTACTCATATCCTTACGAGATGCCTGCTTAGGCATTACACAATGCCTGTATTATCTAACTAAATTAGGGATTACACAATACCTAAAGTATTGGAAAAAATTTTAATGTTTAACTTAAGTGCTAAATGTGTTTACTATGATTGGGAGGAAAGCAAAAACTAGACGGCAATGGGTAAGAAAGGGCAAAAAGGTCAAAAAGACGTACCAGAACTGTACGATGAGGTGAAGAAACGAGTTAACCTAGCCCTAACTCCTACCGGGATTGATGGATTAGATGCGATCGCCGACAGTATGGATTTAAGTCGGTCTGAGTTTGTAGAGAGAATTGGCAGAAAGTTGATTCCAGTCAATGTTAGTTCTCTGACCCAGGAGGATCAGCAAGCAATAAAAAAGCCCTAACCGAACTGATTGCTCTCTATCGTGAGCGATTGAGCGGTCAGGATTTGTCTGTTGATGATAGTCAAGATTTGGGCGATCGGCAATTACAACTACAGAACCAGATTGAGCAGTGGGAAAAAATAATCGCAAAAATGTCTTGAAAAGGAGATATTTGGCAGAGCTAGTTTTGTATGTATTTCAAAAGTATTTGTATCAAAAGTAGATAACGCCTAACGACATCTAATGTTAAAGCACGCAGCAGTCAGGATTGATGGATACACCAATGGTCACTGCTCAACGTCTAACGACATCTAATGTTAAAGCACAACAACAAAACATCTGCCGATAACTTCGCATTCAACTGCTCAACGCCTAACGACATCTAATGTTAAAGCACATATGAATATTGGTGCGACTACTCGCGGTACCGGTGCTGCTCAACGCCTAACGACATCTAATGTTAAAGCACCTACAACATCCCGGAGCAAGCCTTCAGGTTAATCACTGCTCAACGCCTAACGACATCTAATGTTAAAGCACGGCGATCATCAAACCTGTTGACTAGCCAAAGCTCTGTACTAATTTTACAAGCACCTTCCAATTAGGATTAGTCAAGTTGCAAAAATTAATAGCTATTCATAGCAAAAGCAAAGTTGCTAAAGCTCTAACCCTTGTTTTGAAGGTGTTCCAGGAAATTGCAAGCACATTGAAAGTATATGAAATCCCTAAAATGCTTGTGAAACAAGAAGACAAGATTATTTATTGTGGTATTTAAATTGCCCAAGCAAAGATGCTTGCAAAAGTAAATAATGCCCTCTAATCACTTTGAATTGAAGTCCAAGATAATTCGGGTGGTTGAAATACTTGAAATTCCTGAATTTCGTAACACAGCCATCGCGTTCCCCGTGAACCTACATGATCTACCCAATAAGGTAAGGTTAGTAACCCATAATCATCTCGAATTAACCATCGCATTGATTCTGCATAGTAATTTTCAGGTAACAGGCTAACATCATTCACTAAATCCCGACTTTCACCTAAACATAATCCACCAAACCTATTAATAGAAGCTGGGTTAGTAAATGCCTCTTCTAAACGTTGCGCTAAATTTGGTTTGGCTTTATCTGCCCCAGCATCTACCCAAACTACAAACTCAATATTAGTTAGTAAATCCTGGTAATCAGGTTTATTATTTTTAGATTCATGGATATTCTTCGTTTTAAATCGGTGGCAGGTACGAATAACAGTTGACTTTTCTGGTTTAGATAGAAGTGCGATCGCCAGCTTAACGCCGCAGTGTTTGTATCTATCAACTTCTCCAACCAGAGATAGTAACATTCCATATACTGTCGATGGCGGTGGTACAGGGTAGGTTTCAGCGTATTCCCTAGCATGAGACTGGCGAAAACAAGCTATGGGAACTTCTACTTTTACAACAATTGTCGTCATATCATGAACTCCTTAACGACAACTGCAAATCTTCAATAATCACCTGTTTTAATGCTTCAACTGTTGCCTTCACTCCGGGAAAAAGATTGGCCCCTAAATTTTCTAGAGTGCTAGCAATTGCCCCTCCTATCCATAATTCTTTAGGGTCTATATCTCCAGCTTCTACCCGTCGCACTAAATCGGGTGTTGATATATTTCTAAGTTCATCTTCTTCAAAGCAGTAAAGTAAGCGAGGTGAGAAATCATGTGTCCACCGTAATATTATGCTATCGGGAGAAAAATCATAAAAGAAACGAGCGTGATTTCCTGCCACGTCTCCAATCGAAATTAAGCCATCTAAGACAGCATGAATGCGAGATTTATCTTTGAGTCTATTGGGTGTTAATGCAAAGCCATATTGATACCGAGTAGCGTGAACTTCTGTAGCATAAAGAGATGTTCGTCCTTTCTTTCCACTCATAGAATTGAAAGTAATATCACCAGCATAAGGAATTGTTGATACTGCACGAGTGACTTCTAATACACCTCGTCTAGCACTTATTCTCCCTTTAGGTCTTTGCTTGCGCTTACGTTGTGAGGTTTTTTTCTCCTCACCTTGAGAGGTTGTTTGGTTCTCATCTTGAGTTGAGTTCTGGATTTCAACTTCGGATTCATCTGCTGCTTCAACTTTTGCCGCTTCCGCTTGCATAAATCCCAACACATCATCATCAATGAAGCGAATATCATCAAAATTAGGATCTTCCCAGATGTGATCCGCTACTGGTTGAGCATTCTCATCCCAACGTCTATTCACAGGATAGCCAGCATTTTGCCAATGATATCGCAATGCCCAACGAATTGCCTCAGATGAAACGGTAGAGTGAACTTCACCTTTCCAAATTAATTTTTGTAAAGTAGTTGTGTTACCTTCATTTTCACCACGATTATTAGCGGCGGTTCCATAAGTAGTCAAAATGTTACCGAACAGATGAAACATTCAACAATTACCTAAACAATTAATATTTTGTGCTTAATCAAATCAAAAAATCTAACGTTTACTCACGATTTAGCTCAAATAGTTGTGATGATTTTACCTATACCTCTGTTATTTTATTCTTTGGATAGCTAGCCATTGCAATAAAAGTTAAGTCCCTGGCTACTTTCCAATTGCCTATCCCTGTAGTCAATGGTAGTAATTCCACCCAATGTTCCTCCAGAATTGTCATTTGCCCTGCCCTCCCCCAAAACTCTGCAATAAATTTTCTGAAATTGTCAGCATTGGTGCAGCGTTTTAGCTGAGATAAAATGCGTGTATTTTCTCGTTCTATTTGAGCATATCCACCTTCTTTCATTCTGCTATAAATCTTGGCGTATATTTTCCTTAATGCTTCATGACAAGCTTGAATAAATAATTTTTGAGCTTCTATGTCCCATTCTGAGTCCTGAATCATTTTATTAATTCCTATATACTCATCAGTAAATTGTTTAAATGATTTATTATTTTTAATAACTGAGATCCAATTAGCCCACCAAGGCCAACCCATTGCTAGATTATTGGCAATTATTCCTTTCATTAAACTTGGAAGCAAAAAATGTTGATTTTTATATATAACAACTTGGCAATTAGGAAAACAAATACAACTAAGTTTATAGAGATAACTAACTGAAGAATTTAATTCTATGATTGCTATTTCTGCACGAGTTTTTTGCCGCTCTGACCAAGCTTTTGTACTAAAGGAGATTACTTGACATCGTTTGATAAAATTGAAATTATCTAGTTGTTTTGCTTCATAAGTAATAAATTTTAATCCAGCATCTCCTAAGCTAGATACGTGAAAATGTTTATAATCTAATTTACTCAAATACCACAAATACTGGGCATAAAGTTCTAAATCAATTACTTCAGGAACAACCAGAACATAGTTTGTATGTGATGGTTCGGTGTGCGATCGCAGCACAAAATATTGACAAGCCACAGGAGCGAACAACAACGCTAGAGCATATTCTGCTTTTTCTTCAAATGCGGTTTGTTCTTTAAAAGCATAATGGCGAACTACTGCTCCTGGATAAAGCCACCCCCTTATACCAATTGGCTCTTGTAGCAATTGTCCGTACTGGTCACATAAATGTTTAGCAAAATGTTGATGAGCATAGGAAGCAGCTTTCTTATAATCAACCCTGAGTTGAATACCATCAATAATTAGTTGCTTAGATTGTTGACCCGCAGACTTAAAAAATTTATTATGTTGTATAAAAGTTGCTGTGATACCTTGGTGGATAATTATTTGCGTTTGAATATCCATGTTTTGAGAATCTAACCCTGTTAGGGAAATTAAACCCTCATCACTGATCTGAAATGAATGCTTCAGCAACCAGTCTAAAACTGTGAAATCCTGTCCTTCCCAATAAAGACTGATATTACTAGGGGTTAGCAACCAAGTAAAATTACCAATACGTTGAGCAGCAGTTGGATAGATTTTTTCCAGTTTTTTGAGCGTCATCCAAAGTCCTGCCACCCCAGCACGATGCAATAAGGTCATACTAGGATCGCCGAGATTAAGCTGAATTTTGGGGTTAGCTGCTGTCTTCATTATCTGCTTTCGAGTAATTGCTATTGCCTTTCTTGAATGGGCATGAAGAGTCCACAACCCATCTTTTGCTTTCCTCCTACACCATGTATTTGCAACGTCAGTGAGTCTTCATTGCTTAAATTTGTAACTTCTAATCCAAAACCCACGACTGTAAATCGCTTAATTTTGATAGTTTTACGTATTGGTTTGCCATTGGCTTTGGTGGGAATGCTAGCGGTTGCTTGGATACCCAGCTGTTCTAGCTGACGCTGCGCTACGACTAAAAAAGTTTCAGGTTCTTCATGACCTCTTATTACCACAATGCGCGATCGCAATTGCTCGGCAGGTTGAAGCAAACATATGTCGGGAATACCCAAACGAATTGTATGCTTACCAATTCTCAAGGACTTACCCGCCAATGGGTAAACTAAATGTACCTGATTTACTGGTATCCGAACACGAAGCCTAGAATTTTGGGTCAGATTAATTACACCATCCTTGGGAATACCTGCAATGGTGTGAATTCCCAGCGTGTCTAATGTATGAAGTTTGGGTTCAAAGTGGGCGATCGCAGAAAATAGCTCATAGCCGTGGTCGAAAGGTAATGTCTCACCAATAAGGTTAAAAGTTAAATCCATATATGGTAACTGAGACATTAAAAGCTCTCTTGGCTTTGGTGGTGATTCTGAGGGAATCTGCCTAAGTAAGTTGCCATCAACAATCATTTTTAGATGCCAAATTTCAGTAGATGCAACGTGGTGTGAAATAAATATGATATTACTTACTTTACCTTACTCACGAATCTGAGAATACTTGAAATACCAACCTATAAAGATAATTTTCTTAATTATTTATTACTTTATATTAATGTATTTAACAGTTTTTATATGCAGATTATTACTGAAAAAACTCTTCTATAGAATTTGCTAAAAATTTTATCAATAAGATATGAGTTATCCGGTCAATTGCTGGGCTTAAGTCGCATCCAAACAAGCAGTGAGAAAAGTATTTACCTTGATGTTGAGTCAACTTGGGATTGATGGCTTCTAAGGATTCTTGACCATAAAACTCAAATATAAGCTGGGCAAAACCATACTCATCAAACTTAAACTTGCCACCAGGAAAGGTTTGTAGCAGACCTTTATCCACTAAGTAACGCTGGTACTGAGCGCGAAGCCAAGCCAAACCTTGAAAGGCAAAATTGCTATGAATTAGCCAATTAATATCATTCACCAGTGTGAAGAGTGTTTTTACTGTGTTATTTGTCAAATTTTTGACCTTGCAGGCTACTAAACAATTATCTACGCTCGCAGCATGATAATGTACGCCTTTCGATTCAACTTTTACACAACTATCCTGTAAAACGATACCATGAGTTGGACAAACTAAAATGCCAGGTACTTGATGTATTCTATGCCAGTAAGGTTCGCCATATTTTTGGGTATCTTTTTCTAAACATTCAGGACAAAATTTTAAAAATTTTTTTGAATCACCAATAGAATTAGTAGCCACCTTAGCAACATCTAGTATGGAGCCACTGAGTTTTTTACTAATTGAGTTTTTTAGTAACCAAGCCTCCTGTGGCATTAAAAAAGTTGCGTAAAAGGGATATAACGTATGATTTTGTAGCAAATTCTCAACTTTTTGCTGGGAGCGTAAAGGTAAGTTTTTCACTAAATAATTTAAATTATTAGTTAAAGTAATTTTGCATACTTGTTGAGAACTGTAACCGAATAGCTCTAAGTCAGTTTGCTTGAAACTTTTATTTCCACTCCGAATGTGGTATCTAGCTAAAGTGCTATATAACAGTTCATCGGGATACAGAGTTGGGAAGAAACTAAGCATTGAGAAGCTAAATATTTATAAAATCTTCAACTGGATTTTTGATTATGCCTGCCAATTTCAAATCCTCGTATGCAGATTTTTTCTCCTTATTGGCATTTTCAACAATTCGTCGAATATCATTTTCTTGATAATTGGGCTTTAACTTAGCTTTCTTAGTATTTGTCTTAGTCAGGCTCTCATTTACTTGCCCTCCTTGCAAAGCAAGAGCATATGCCTTTTTGACTAAAGATGGAATTTCGGCATCTTCATCACTAGAAACAATTACTTGTTCTGCACATTCCTTTGCTTTAGCAGGTTCTACTTCCAAGTTCAAAAGCTCAAGAATTACATAATTTAGCTTCGGCGATACTTTCTGCTGATTCTGTTGCTTTCTTGCCAATCTGCGAATTTCTTTCAAATCCTTGGAATCAAGCTCAGATAGACATTTATTTTGATATTCTGTAGTATCTAGGGGCGCAATATCTTTATACTTAATCATCCACTCCTTGTCCCCTGACCTAATTGCATCAAGCATTGGCTTGACTAAATATAGTCCGTCTTTAGCAGCTTGACGAATTAACTCAATAGTAATAATTTCTTTACCACCTATTGAAATCGCTCTCCATTGAACCATTTTGTAAAGTTTGACAGCAATATCAATAATTCCCTGGCTTTCGTCATAAAAAACCTCGTTTATTTCATCCGAGAAAGGAACAGGAGTTTTTGTCCACTGGTATTCCCACATTCCTTCCATGAAGAAATACCATTCATCATCATTTACCATTCTGTCCCAAATTACACTGCCTTCTCCTGTCCCTCTCCTGGCATTTCTAAAATTTCCTTGAAGAATAGGAAAAGCCTCATTAGTACCTACTCGAATTACTGGAATTCCTACAGTATTGTCCATTTTTACTAAAAAATTCAACATATCTGAGCTACGTCTTCTTGCTGTAACCAGATTCTGCATCTCATCTATAACTAAAACCCCTAAATGATGAGTATGGGCAATTTGGGCAACTTGAGCCAGCATATAATCTTCAGAGTTGCGTGAGGAACCAAACTTTTTAAAGTAGTTAGTACCTAATAGCCTGTCAACAGCAAGAAAAATATCCGTACACAGACCCTTTAAAGAACCAGCATGAGGGCAGTCAACCTTCAACCAAACTATTTGGTAAACACTATACTCAGGATGAAGAATTACTTGAGTATAAAGATTAAGAATATTTTGGAAATTCGTAGACTTTCCCATCCCTGATGGGCCAATTAGGGTTAGGCCGGAAGCAGATGTAGGAAGATTAACATAGTTTTCTAAGTTTTTCCCTCCTCCATCTTTAATTGCATTATAAATTTGCCTAGAGCGACTTGCATATTCAGGTTTCAGAATATTCCGAGCTAAATAGCCCGTCATAATTAGCGCACAAATGACCTTCTGTAGTTCAACAGTTTTATTTTGAGGATCAAAATATCTAGATAGCCTCTCAATGCAATGAAACCTGTAGTGCGCTTCTAGCTCCCTCTCTTGTTCATCAAAATCTGGTGTTCTCGTTACTTTATCGATAAATTCTTCTGCTGAGAGGATAGGAGGTAGTGCCTGAATCAATGGATTAGCGTTATATTCTGGAAGTTTTTGGTCTATGTATCTGGCAATAACTGCTGACTTTCCATTAGGAATACTAACAACTTCTTCCTCATTACTTTCCACGTTTTCGCTCCTGTCTTTTCCGTTTGAGTAAATCCATATGGTCAGGCTGTAATAGTTTTGAATCCTCGGAATCTTCAGATTGAGTGTTTATTAGATTCTTAGTATTATCAGTATTGGGAGTTTCTGCTTTTGCTAGTTCAAATGCTTCATTTTTACGTCGAGCATTTTTTTCGTCTGCTCTATTCTGTCGAATGCCACTAACTTTTTGTCTATTACTTATAGTATCATCTAAAACTGCCTCAGTCTCTTCTTTAGCCTGACTAACAATACTTTCTATATTGGCTATCAGATCAGCTTTTGCCTGTAACCGAGTACCTTGATGTTTTTGATTTTGCAATTTTTCATATGCTAATAAATAATCAATGTCATAAAAGTTTTTATCTAAATATCTTTGTTGCGATTCTAAAAGCCAACCTTTTTCAAATTCTCTACCGTTTGGGGAACGTAAATAAATAAAGTTTGGCTGTCGAATATCATATGATATATTCAATGATTTCTCTGACTTAGATAATAAACTACTTCTAGATTTTTCAAACCAAAATTCCTTCCTTGCTTTCTCGCAAGTGTAGTACATTCCTTTAAATTTGATACCACGAGCAGTAATTGTTGCTTTTTCTGTGGGCATTAAATTTAGCTTGACAATATCTTCTGGAAAAGTTCTCAGTCTACCAGAACGATTGGCAATTCCCCATTGCCATAATTCTCTAGGTATAGGATTAACATCATCGGTAATCATCATTTCATCTCTAGCATAATCAATTAGATAATCATGATTGTTATGCTGGAGAATCAAAAATATAACTATTTTAGTAAATTCATCTATGTTAAGCCTACCATCAAGGCGATAATCATGTCCTCCTCTCTGTCTAAAGTCAGTATCTATATAACCAGGAACAAATGGTTTGACATACCCATGAATAATGCGAAATTGTCTTTCCACTAATCCTTTCCAATCTGCTCGATAAGGAGCAGTATTTTCAATACGAACATTTAAATTAGGGATTAATGTTTCTACTGTCATCCCTGCTAATTCACCTCTGTCGCCTAAAATGGTATCAGGAATATGCTTGCATGGCCACTCATCTTCAGAAATCTCAATACCATACTCCCGACAAAACTTGACCTTCTCCGTAGCTGCATTGGCTAAAGCCATCATTGCTCCTGTCCAAGATGGCCCTTCCAATCCAATGTAAACCCCTGTTATCATGCGACTAAAAACATCAATCACCACATATATAACAGGTCTACCAATAATCCAGTTGCGGTTGTAAAGGGATACTAAGTATACATCTGCAATCGTAGCATCAATTTGATATCTAGACCCTGGCCCAATAGTTTCCATTTGGGAAGTTCCGGTAATGGCTCGATTTTCTAAGGCATATTTTCTCGAACCCTTACGAGATATCATAGTTTTTCTGATATCAGTTTGTTCTACTTCGTACCAGTATTTAAATTGGGTAAATGTAGGTCGTTTATCTGGAGGAATTAAAATACTTTTCTTAACTCCATTATCATCGTAATAAAAATCTTCAGCGTAATATTCTTTAATCATTAAATCATAAGCAGTCGTTAAGAAATTTTCTTTGGAATTATTATAGAATTTAGCAGTTGCAAATCTAAATATTCTTTTATCTTCTTCTGTAACATTTCTTCCAACACCAATTTCTGGAACTTGTGCGTATTTTCTAGGTCTTCCTCTCTTCTTGTCTCCAGAAGATTTAGGCTTTCCTTTACCACCAGAATTTGCATAATCAGGCAAGAGAGCATTCTTGTTTTTACCCCTCTGCCAAAATCTTCTTAAATATTTATAAACAGTTATTGGTACTAATTCACCTTCAGTTCTACCTGCATTATATTTTTCAATAACCTGCTGAACTAAAGTACCTCTATAATCCCGATAGTATATTGAGGGTTCTTGAGTAACGATAAATGAAATTATTTGCCAAGCCCTATCTCTAAGTTCTTTTTCTTTCTCTGACAAATCTTCATCTCTTACGATTCTTGCCCACGGGTCTGATTTAAGCTTCAATGCACGACCATCAGAAATAGCTTCTCTAATCTCTGAAACTTTTTTAGCCTCTGGAAATCCTGTTTTAGCATTTATATCATAAACAAAGGCAATAATATATCCTTCATCAATCCAGAGAACTCGTTCTATAAAGTTATTACCGGATTCATCAATCCATTCAATCAGGTCATTTACAAACAAATCATTAATCATATAAAGTACCTCGTCCTAGCTTAAAAAATTATTTTTTGAATTTCTTTAGAAGATGGACAACTAGATATTTTATTTACCAGCATATCCATAATGATTTCTTTCCGAGCAATAAGGTGTCTAAAAAGATAGAGAGATGTGCCAGACTCTATGTTCATCTCCTTATCTAAAACCGTTGTTATTTTATTGATACTTGCATCACTTTCCTGAAGTCTAAACTTTAAAATATTTGCGATGTTACGTAATTCTTCAAGATTTATATCTGCATTTTCTTCTAATTTATAAGCAGTATGAATCCATTCAACATTCTCAGCTAATTGTTTAGGGACTTCTTTTTCTGTGATTATTCCCCAATCAATACCTTTGGCAGCAAAGTAACGTTTTTCTAACTCAAATTTTTCAGCTACCGACTTACTTCCCAAATCCTTGGTTAGTTTAAATGTTCGTGCTTTCTGAACTATATTCTTACCTTGCTGGACAGAAAGCATAAAATCCGTGGCTAAAACATATGGCGTATTGCTTTGCGGATCTTTGGGATAGTTAATACCCATTTCATCCGCAATATTAATTGCTAAGTCCAGATCAAGTAGAGGAAACTGCTCTCTAATATCAACGATCGCATCTGACCACTCAAATACGTAAAACAGTCGCTTCTCGTTATCAGAAAAGAGATGATGTTCTCGGTTTGTTTTCCAACCTGGTGGTCTGGAAACACGACCCTTGGAGGGAAAGTCCTGAATCTTGATCCAGGGCTGATAGTTTTTCCCACTGCCCTGACCACGACCTTCCTTACAGTAACGCTCAAACTTGGCTTGCGTCCAATCTTGCTTACTTCTAGCCATAAAAACTCCTGTAGATGCTTGCATATGCACCCACAGGATATATTGTACAACTTTTTTATATATTGTACAACTTTTTTATTTGTTATACGACTTTTTTATTGTTGTACAATTATACTTATTTAAAGTATTATTTTACTCCACAGTTACCGACTTCGCCAAATTCCGAGGCTGGTCAACGTCTAAACCCCTTCTTGCTGCAATATGATAAGCCAAAAGTTGCAAAGGTACGACTGTCAGGATGGGAGATAATAATTCATCCACTGATGACACTGGGAGTAAATCGTTAAAGATTTCTGCGGCTTCGCCATCTGTCACAGGAGTCACCCCAATTAACCGGGAATCTCTGGCTTTGGCTTCTTGAGCGTTAGAAATCACCTTTTCATACACAGTACCAGGAACTGCGATCGCTACTACCGGAACTTTAGCATCTAACAAAGCTATCGGGCCGTGTTTCATTTCCCCAGCCGGATAACCTTCAGCGTGAATATAACTGATTTCTTTTAATTTCAACGCCCCTTCTAATGCTATCGGGAAGTTAATCCCTCTACCCAAAAAGATAAAATCTTTGGTTTCCGCAAATTCATGGGCTAAGTGTTCGGTGATTTCTTCCTGACGTTCTAATGTCGCCTCAATTTCCTTGGGAATCTGGCGCAAGCCTTGAATAATTTCTGTGAGTTTTTCCGGTGGTAGTGTCTGGCGACGAGCCGCTAAATCCAATGCTAAGGCATAAAACGCCATCAACTGGGCAATAAAGGTTTTTGTCGCCGCTACCCCAATCTCAATTCCGGCTAGGGTATTAATAATATGGGGAACCATCAAACCGAGGCTACTTTCTGGGCGGTTGGTAATCCCCAAAAGTCGCGCCTGATATTTCGCTTCTTTTCCTTGGCGGCGTTCTTTTTCCATTGCTAACGCCGCTAGGGTATCAGCCGTTTCCCCTGACTGAGTGACACCAATAATTAAGGTATTGGCTGTCAGGGGTGATGGGGCATAGCGATACTCAGAAGCGTAATGTACCTGGGTAGAAATTCCCGCTAGTTGTTCGAGTAAGTGTTTACCCACTAAGGCAGCGTGCCAACTTGTACCACAGGCGACGATGTGAATTTGCTCTAAATCTGCGTAAAAATCCTGTGGTAAGTCTAGGTTAACGGTATCATGATCAAAATATGCTTCTAAACTAGCTCTGACTACTCCCGGTTGCTCATAAATTTCTTTGAGCATGAAGTGTTTGAATCCCTGCTTTTCTACCATCGTGGGATTCAAGTTGAGCATTCGGGGTTGTCTTTTCAACCTGTCGCCAGCAAAGTTGTAAATTTCCACTCCCAAAGGTGTGAGGCGGGCTATTTCGCCATTCTCTAGGGGGAGTACGGCGCGGGTATAGGCGACAATTGCCGGGGTATCAGAAGCACAGAAAAACTCACCTTGACCAAATCCTATCACTAAGGGGGCTTGCTGACGCACCACAACCAACTCGTCGGGGTAGTCAGCCGAAATGACGGCGATCGCAAATGCCCCTTCTAAATGATTGGCAGCTTGGCGCACTGCCTCTAAAAAGTCAGAGGGGGTGAGGGGGTGAGAAGGTGAGGGAAGATGCTGTAAATATTCTGCAATTAGATGGGGAATCACTTCTGTATCGGTTTGCGAACGGAACTGATGCCCCTTCTGTTTCAGTTCCTCGCGTAACTCGCGGTAGTTTTCAATAATTCCATTTTGAACAACAGCAACCCGCATAGCTGTGTCTAAATGCGGATGGGCGTTATGTTCCTCTGGTTTACCATGAGTTGCCCAGCGTGTGTGTCCGATGCCTATTTGGGCTGGTGTTGCTGACTGTTCCAGCTTAGAACGAAGATTGTAGAGTTTCCCTTTAGCGCGGACACAATTAACCTCTCCTTCCCAAACCGTGGCAATTCCGGCGGAGTCATATCCCCGATACTCTAGTTTTTCTAACCCTGCTAATAAAATTTCTGTCGCTGTTTGAGTGCCTATATACCCAACGATGCCACACATTACTCACACCACCTGTTCAGGATAATTACATCAAGTATAGATGCTGATCTAAATATCGAGTTCCACAAAAAAAGGAGCTGTTAGCCCCTGTGTCAAGAAGTATATTCATATTTTTCCAGTTTGACATTGTAGGATGAGCGATCGCCGCCCACCCTACAATGCTAAAGTTGTTTGCTATCGAGGCACTGAATGGTCAACTAAATCAGGAATTAGCAGTTAATTCCTTAGTAAGCTAGACCCATACTGCGAGTCGTTTCTGCGCCCAGGTAAACCCGGATGCTCAAAAAGTCGGTGGGGCAAGCAGTTTCACAACGTTTGCAGCCTACACAGTCTTCTGTACGGGGGGAAGAAGCAACTTGAGCAGCTTTGCAGCCATCCCAAGGAACCATCTCCAGAACGTCAGTCGGGCAAGCGCGGACACATTGGGTGCAGCCAATGCAGGTATCGTAGATTTTTACGGTATGAGACATTGAAAAAACGGCTCCTTTCCAGTGTTCTTTATCTGTGAAAGAATCATAATCAACGCATAGTTTACCGCAGTGGCTTATACGGCGTAAGTAAAAGGCTACATAACTTTAAACAATTTAATAGGCACTTCTCAAAATTCACTTTTCGGCAATCTCTCTCTGTTCCTATAAAATAGCCACATTTCCGCCTCGTATTTCTCCTCATCACCCAATCAGAGATTTAGCCGATTTGTAAACATATATGAAGCGTTACTTGAATTCAAAACCTCAACTTAGTAGTTCTCTATGCTACTGATTGAGACTCATCTATCGATGAGCAATTTTGCCAAAGTTGTAACGTTATATTAACAATTAACAAATTATTTACAATATAGTGTAGCAGTAGAAAATTTGAGTTTTTTAACTCTCGATGAAGATAGTAGGTATGAGAGGAAAATTCACTACAGTTACACCTCCATCACAGGCAAAACCCACAAGCAACGATGCAAAACGAATATACCTGACTCCCTACTCCCGATTTTCTCCTCCCGATTTCCAGCTAGCTAGGGTAGGCTGCTACGATACCATTTTTATAATGTAAACCACATCACACAAACCTATGGAGCCAGACTCTTTACCAACCGAGGTGATTCAGACCCATCCCCGTCGTACCCTTGGTAAACTACAACTTGATTGGACACCCCAACCCGGAAACTACCTTGATTTTGAAGGTAAAACCTACGCAGTTTTAGAACGTCGCCACAGATATCAATTTAAATCAGGGCGTTATCGGTTGCACAATATCGCCCTTTATGTACAATCTGCTCAAAGACCAGCAGAAAAAACTTTAGTCGCTGGGCGTTGGGTAATTGGGGATGCTAGCTGTAAATATAACGCCCATTCGGAAATTCTTCGCTGTGCAGTCAACCCCCATGGCCCTTGTGAATCTTGTCATTTTTATGAAATCTCAGACCATTCTGAGTTTTAAGTGAGAAATGGGGAGTAGGGAAGTAGAAATACTAGCATCTAAGACTAACTACCATTACCTAGCACTTCTCCAACAGTGAGACGTGTACCATTGACAAAATCCCATCCAGACTGGGGACGTTTCCCGGCTAGCTGCACCTCTCGCAATAGCAGCAGTCCGGCACCAGTTTGAGCGATCGCGCCTATTCCCTTGGCAATGCTGACTACTTCCCCTGGACTACCAGATAGATTTGATAAATCAGGTAATTTTTGATATATTCCTTGTAATTCTGGGGGTAGACTGTCAATGTCAGCAACACCCAGGGGAAGGGTAGCAGTGATTTTTATAGTTTGCTCCCGAAAGGTAGCTGTGCAATTGGGGTAAAAACCTCTAATTTGATTGTGCAATTGTATGGCACTCTTTGACCAATCTAAAGCATAGTCTTCTTTAGTAATTAAAGATGCGTAAGTAGCTGCATCATCATCTTGAGGAATTGGTGTAATTTCCTGGCGTTGTAGCTTGAGTAATGTTTCAATTAATAAATCTCCACCAATTTCTGACAACCTTGCAGCTACATCCTGAGCATTATCTAATAAGCTAATCGGTGTAGTAGCCTTGAGTAACATCGCTCCTGTATCCATCCCCGCATCCATCAGCATTGTCGTAATCCCGGTTTCCTGTTCACCGTTATACAAACACCATTGAATCGGCGCAGCCCCCCGATACTGAGGTAAAATCGAGCCATGCACGTTCACACAGCCTAACTTGGGCATCTCCAAAATTTTTTGTGACAAAATTTGCCCATAGGCAACTACAACAAATACGTCCGCATCTAGCTGCTGGAGTTGTGTGAGAGTTTGAGCATTTTTTTTCACTCGCTGGGGTTGCCACACTGGGATATTGTGATTAGTGGCGACAACTTTCACGGGTGAAGGTGTCAGTTTGTTACCACGTCCTCGACGTTTATCTGGTTGAGTGACAACCGCCAAAACCTCAAATTCTGGATGATTCAGTAATTTCTCTAGAGTGGGAGCAGCAAACTGAGGTGTGCCAAAAAATACGACTTTCATTAATATTTATGTAATTAAATATTTCATCAAGAGTTAATATTACATAAAATAGTGGGAAGTTTGAAAGCCCACCAGTAACACCCTGAAAATCCCAAAAATTGGGGACAGAACGACCTCTGTTTAGACTTGGAAACAAGTGTAAATAAGCCGACTGGATGAACCAAGAATCCCCCTACTTTAGCGTTCGCGCAAGCGTCTCGTAGAGAAGCGGAGTAGGGGGAGTGTCAAGCTGTAGGTTATTGAATTTGTACATAGTCCCTAGCTAAAATATTGAACAAATTATTTCCATTGCCAGGGGAACTAGATCCACATATACCTAATCATAGGGCAGTTGCAAAATACTCGTAAGAGGCAGAAGCAGAAACCTGAATCGTGTTCGCGAAGCGGTGCGTCAATGGCTAGGCCATACAGTAAGAAGGCGCAATTGTAAAAACTCCCATAGCAATTTCTACCTTATGGTAGATGCTCAAGGCGTTTTTCTAGTATTATATGTTGTGCGTCAGCTTTTCCAACTGTTCCACGAACGCCTCACGAAAGCCTTATCAGGGTCTGCACTGCTGTCATAAGTAGCAACAAGAGATTGTTTGTAGCTGACTTACTCTTAACAGTTCAGTAATGATGCTCTACCTTGGGCTATCTGTTTCTTGAGCCAACTATATAGATTTGGTGTTCTTTGAGCAAGGCCACTGTTTGTTGGTGGTTAAGTGACAAAAGCAGCAACATATCATTTCAGCTAGTCATTTAATAGTGAATATGCTGTTTTTTCTGGTAGCGGATTTTTCTGTAAAAACCCTTAACTTTGATAACAAGATGTAAAGGAGATACTCGATTTCTGTAAAATTGCCCAAATTTTAAAAAATTTTCGTCTTGATCTCGTTAAAAGTTTGAGTTTGTTGTTATACCTGTAATCAACACCTGTTTTCTTCTGAAATAAATATTGCTCCTCACACAGCAACCGCCCCTCTGGAGAGTCCGCCCATGCTTAAACCCCTCTTGCTGTCAGGATGGTTCCGCGTCCAACCATTTCTCAATTATTTTGTTGTTTTCATGCTCATTGCTCCGTTAGTGGCAGCATCAGGTAATTCTAGTTCAGCCAAGCAATCAAAAGTCATAGCCAAGATGACTACTGAGACAGAAGAATCTGATGGTGCATCACAGGAGATAGCTACTGTTAGTGAATCAGATTTATTTGAATTCATCATTACAGAGCAAAACAATTCCAGCAGTAGAGAACAGGAAACTGTACTGCCGCAAACACAGGTGGCATTACCAACAGAGAATTTTGAGTCTTTGTTAGCTAAAAAATCACCTCTTTCCAGCAGTGAGGATAATGTTGATCAATTAGCCGCAGTGGAACTAGCACCACTGACAAAGATACCACCTACTCAATTACGTTTTGATGCTAAAAACGATGCGGTTGTTCTCGATTCACTAAAAGAGAACGAGAGGGGAAAACCAGATAATAATTTATTGGCAGCAGCCCCAACTATGCCAAGTCTTCAACTATCAGAACCGGATGCAACTCAAGAGGTTCCGAGAGTTGAACAATCGTTACCAGTCACAGCAGAACCAGAAGATCCTATAGGTAGTCCTCATCCCATTCCTTGGAAATGGATTGTATCTACACAAGAAACCCTGACTTCTAAAGGTGTTTCGGGTGTGCGTTATTACCGGAGTGTACCAGTAGTGTCTCCTGATGGGAAGTATGCGGTTTATAGCCGGGTAGAACTGGAAGTGAAACCGGAAATGCACAATAGCAGAGTGAATAGTGTTCTGTTTGTAGAAGAGAGGGCAACCAAGAAATTACGGATATTGGCTTCCACAACTATTGTGAAAGATCCGCTATTACATCAGCAGGAAACAGTAGCCGCAGAATCTCCTAACGATGGCAAAATTGGGGTATTAGTACCTGTGAGTTGGTCTCAAAAGAGCGATCGCTTCCTAGCACGCAAGTTTCAAGGGGTATTTAACACCGGTGATTCTACAGATCATGCAGTGATTTGGGATAGCCAGAAAAACCAAACTAGCACAGTTGCACCGGCACAAACCGAAGATGAGCATGAAAAAATTGCCGTCTTGTTAGGTTGGAGTAAAAACGAACCCGATCATGTCCTGTTCCGTGCCGGGGAAATCGGGGCAGAAGACTGGCCTTTGGTAAAAGTAGCTGAGGATGGTAAGACGGGAGCCACAACAGAAGCGGATCAGCCTGTTACTTATGGTAACAAGTTGACAGAAATTTGGTCAGGCCCACAAGTGGCATATCGTTAGTTATAGGGCGTTGCCGTTGGTAGTAGGGGTTTAGCATTGCTAAACCCTGACAGTTACTAGAGATGATTTTTTAGCCAACTCAGTCATTAATAGTTGAGCAAAATTCTGCACTCGAAAATCTACTGAGAGGTTTCATTGTTTTCTAATTCAGCGATAGCTTCTTTCACCCGACGGATGGGTAAGTTAGCAATTAAAGCTGTGGTGCGTTGATTGCTTTCTAGAGAAAATTCGAGTCCGTCGGTTTCCACTTCTACATAGCGGCAGACTATTTCTAAAATTTCTTGCCGCATTTTTTCTAAAGTTTGAGGATCTAAGTCAGCGCGATCGTGAGCAATTACCAATTGCAGACGACGTTTGACTTGAGAACGACTACTATCAGGAGTCCGGGAAAACAGCTTGTCTATGAGTTCGAGCAACATTGCAGGTAGGGTGCGGAGACTGGAAAATTAATTAAACAATTTTACTGCGTAATAATCGGCGCAGGCGAGTAAAGATGTTTTCATGGGGTGCGTCCAGATCGAGAAAATCGACGCTTTCTCCTTCCAGTCTCCGAGCAATATTCTCAAAGGCTATGGAAGCTAGACAGGGATTGTCACCTAAAACTAAAGGTTCGCCGCGATTGGTAGAAACAATGACACGCTCATCATCGGGGATTACCCCAATCAAAGGGATGGCTAAAAGTTCCTGTACATCTTGAACAGACATCATATCATTAGCCCGTACCATTGCTGGTCTGATGCGGTTAATGATTAAATGTACCCGTTTAATGCCTTGTGCTTCTAATAACCCCACTACTCGGTCAGCATCGCGCACGGCGGATATTTCGGGAGTGGTGACAATGAGGGCTTCTTTCGCGGGAGCGATCGCATTTTTAAAGCCATTTTCAATCCCCGCCGGGCTATCCAAAATCACATATTGATACTTTTGCGCCAGTGCATTCACCAATAACTTCATCTGTTCTGGTGTGACAGCATCTTTAGTGCGGTTTTGAGCGGCTGGTAATAATACTAGGTTGGGTTGACGCTTATCTTTAACTAAAGCTTGTTCTAATCGGCATTCTCTAGCTAACACTTCCACCGCCGTATACACAATGCGGTTTTCTAACCCTAGTAGCAAATCCAAATTCCGCAAACCAAAATCCGCATCTACTAGGGCAACTTGACGACCCATTTTAGCTATAGCCATGCCCAGATTTGCCGAAACTGTAGTTTTACCCACACCTCCTTTACCGGAGGTAATTACAATAATGCGAGTCATGATCAGAGTGTGCTGGATTAGGGTGAAAGAAATATATTAAATGTATTTATGGGGCTTGATTGATCCTACTTAAAAAGTTTCTAGACATTTCAGTAGTTCTGACGATGCGAATTCCTTGGGGCGTAATATGTGCCACTTCGGGTAAAAATTGCGTCGGTAATGTTTCTGGAGACCTAGCTACAGCGTCAGCGATTCGCAGTTGGGTGGGTTCCATTTGCAGTGCCATAATTAAACACTCACGATTACCCGCCGCACCTGCATGAGCCACACCACGCAGACGACCCCAAACTAAGATGTCGCCATCTGCCACTACAATACCACCTGGATTGATATCTCCTAATAAAATTACCGTACCAGGATGACGAATTTCTACGCCAGAACGTACCGTCATTTCTAGATATAAAGCATCGGCTTGGGCTGTCGGCGTTCCTTTGGGTTCAGAAGACAGGGTAGTTGCTGGTTGTAGTTGTTCTACAGAATAGCCGCAGGTGACAGCCGCGATCGCTGTTTGTCGGCGACTGCTGGCCACAGATTGCAAATGCAGTTGCATCTGGTTCAAGCTTTCCGCCAGTTCTTGTAGTTGTCTGACATCCAACAGCCGGTCATGTGCGATCAGATGCACTGGTGTATTTGGTACACGTAGGCGATCGCCCGCCATCAATCGAAATTGTAACTGTTGCCAAATCTCAGACCAAGCAAATTCTGAGGCGGGTAATTGTAATTCTGTAGGTAAAACTATCAGTATACGCCCATCCTGGTGTTTCAATTGCACTTGGACGTTATTTTTCGCTGCTGAGTCACTGGCATCAACAGTCAATAAACCAGATTCAGCATCTATATCTGACAACAGAGAAATTGTATTGAAATCTTGGCTGGTGGCGGCTGGTTCTACATCAGTAGCGGCTGACTGTTCTTTTAAGCTGTCAGAATTAGACTTGAGAAAATTCAACACAGAATTTAACTCGGTATCGGGAATGATCGAGTTAGATTCTTCTTCATGAACAGAATTTGACTTTTGATCATTAATATCTAAATCAACATCTGCATCAGGCAATGCAGCATTTGACTCTAAATTGGGGATAGCAGAATCAGAACTCATGCAGCTTTAGCCAAAATCAAAGGTATACACCTGGTACTTGCCAACTTTTCCCACCTGACGGTAAACAAGCTCCAGACTTGTGAGATTGTCCCTGAGTTTTCAAGGTCATACCAATTTTATGTGAGGTTGCGTCAAATCTATACCTAAGAGAAGTTATATGTAACATCTCTACAGTTAAGACTCAAGCGCAACTTCATCAAGAAACGGTATCACCATCTGTAGCTGTTTTGGGGAAAATTGGTTTAATCAATCTTAAACTAGATGCAAAATTCCACAACCTTTTCACCTAAGTATTTTTAGTTAATCTTTGGTAAATTGTCGCCAAGGCATTAGCATCACCCACGTTACCGGGAAACAGCACCACTGGCAAGTCAGGGAATTGGGGATGATCTGACGGTGTGATTACCATCGAACAACCGGCTAAAATTTGACCGAGTAAACGGGCTGAAGTTAATGTTAAACCAGTGCTTAACACATCATTGGAAGTAATCCCACCCTTACTGATGAGAAATCCGATATCAGCAGGTAAACCGCGCACAATATCCATTAATAAAGCGGAAACTTGAATACCAAACTGTAAACGAGTTTTGACATCAGTAAATGTTAGTTCTTGACGGCTAGTGTATACTACTGGAGTTTTACCAGCGTTGTGTACAGCATGAACTTTTTCTACAATCTCGGTGAGCAGTTTAGCAGGTGTATCCGGCTGTGCGTCAAGTAATCTGGCTACCTCCACTTCAATTCCCTCTGTTCCCTCCACTTGTAACAAAGCTTGAAGTTGCTGCGTCGTCTTTTTCACATGGGAACCAACGATGACTGCACCTGGTTTACCTTGACGTACATACTCAGCCATATTTTCCGCCGCAATTGGTTGGGGAGGTAAGGCGGCTAAAGCTGTTAAGATACTGGCTGCACTGCGAAATAAAAAGCGTTTCCCTTGACTGGCGGCGGTTAATAAGTCTACAGCAAAGCGATTGAGATCCGCTTGCGTTTCGCCATCGACAACACAACACTGATTACCTGTGAGTTGCAGTAAGCGCGCTAAACTTCCCTGACGAATATCAGCCAGTAAGAATCTTTCTACTGCTGACTCTGGAATGCGTGCTTGGGTTTTTTCTTCTACATACTTGGGTAAGTAGCTGTGATGGTAGCCGAAGACTGAATCACGCGCAAATTCAGTTTCATGAACTGGGGTAGGTACACCGTCAATAATTAGGTAATGTACACTATCGCGGGTGATGCGTCCGCCTTCAAAAAAAGCTGGTACGAGGAAATGAGCATCGAATGCACCGAGTTCGTCAGCGATCGCATCGGTTTCAATCGGATAATGTCCCCGTAAGGTAGAATCAGAACGGCTGACAACTAAAAAATCAGTCACACCTTCAGCCGCTAAAGCTACCTTTAAATTTTGACAAACTTCTTTGGTGACAGCTGCGGCTGACTCTGGCGGTAGGGATCTGGTATTTGTGAGTACGAAGAAAATCGGCGAATCATCCCGTAACCCCAAGCGTAAAGTATCCACATCCCAACGCATTAGCAGCAAACAGCTATGGACTGTTTGAGAACCGGTAGGATCATCATCTAAGACGATTATTTTTGGTTTGTTGCTCATGGAAGTTAACGGGAAGATTGTAGTTTTCTGACTTGTGCTTGCACATCCAAAGCAATCTGCAATACTTGATTTAACAGTAGACTATATTCACTAGCCTGAGAGTTGGCTTGTAAAGTTTGGATACTGGTTAAATTATTGACAGATAAATCTTGGTCATGGGTAAGCAGTTTTTTATTATCCCGCAAAAGTCGCTCTGTTTTGAAAGCGCGGACTAAATCTTCTCGTAGTAGTTGCAAGGCTGTCAGGACTTGATCTCTATTATTGAGACTATCATCGAGTTCGCCAGACACGGCTAACTGGTCATTCACATCGACAGCTACAATCAAGGCGTGATATTGATCAAGTGCATCTAAAAGCTGTTTCAGGGATTTGGGACTGTGGACACTTCGCCAGAGCGATCGCCCCAATAAGACTAGAATAAATACTATGATTAACAGTAGAATTCCCAATGGAATTGCTGAACCGATGAATGGCAAAATAATTAAGCCATAAACTAAGCCAACAATCACGGTAGCAATCAGCAGTGATAGCGAAATCTCACTTTGCCAAAATTTTAATCGCTGTTGGCGGTTGGCGATCGTTGCGGGGCGCAAAACTTGATCGGGAGACACCCCAGTTAAGCGTCGTAGTTCACCCTTGCTAATTTCCAACCCTATCAAGTCCGCTTGCACAACTGGATACTCCTGGGAAAATGCAAGGTGCGTATTTTATTTTAGTGCGGTTTTGCGGTTGTGGTACATCTAGAGAGAAAGGAGTGGCGATCGCGATCATCCTAACAGATAAAATTAATAGGCTATATGAAGGGAGATATTCAAACCTTGAATAATCGACTGATACTAAAAGAAAAATTACAAACGCAACTTGAGAAAATCCTCAAGCATAAAAATGGCTCTCCTGTCACCAACTTACAACTAGATAAAACTATAGCCGCAGAAATTGAACAACTAACCACAGAATTAGAAAACTACAATCCTAATCCTCATCCTCTTTTATCTGCTACATCTTTACTGGATGGAGCTTGGTTACTGCAATACTCCACCGCTAGAGAAATTCGAGCTTTAGATTCTTTACCCTTGGGATTGCAAGTAGGTAAAGTTTACCAAGTGATTGATGTCACTAATAAAAAATTTTTCAATTTAGCTTTTGTCAAACATCCTTTGGGGTTAGTATCGGGATACGTGAGAGTGACAGCTACTTTTGAACCAGCCACAGACGAGTCATCACCTGTACCTGATAAACGAATTAATGTCTATTTTGACAAACGCTACCTATCAATAGAAAAGATTCTTGGTATTGATACACCCAAACTCAACCCATTTAAGGTTGTACCAGCTAATAATCCTCAAGGGAGAATTGCTACTCTTGATATTACTTATTTAGACGAAACCTTGAGAATTGGACGCGGTGGAGATGATAGTTTATTTATTCTGACTAAATCTCCTGATATACCTGCTTGCTAAAAGCAAGCTACGCTTATCGCCTCAGCAATGTTTGTACTTTTTCCTACCCTTTTAGGTGGATGAATAACTCCGTAAACATGAGTAGAAATTAATTACAAGCCTAACAGGAGGGTAAAATAATGACTAAAGGTAACGGACATTCTCAAGAACCTATCAGCAACTTAGAATATGACTTTCTCACAGTGCTACAGAATAAGGCGGAAGCGGTGAGAGCTTATGAGACTTACATAGAAGATGCAAAAGCTGTTAATTCCCAACCTTGTGTAGAGTTATTCCAAAAATTACGCCAGTCGGAAATTGAGCAAGCTCAAGAAATTCGTCATCACCTACAAGAAGTGATGCAGCGCGGTAAGATGTAATCCCAATTTTATGTAAGGCTGCATCAAATACAGCAATTTTCAGGTACATGAACCACAAAAGTAAATTTCAAAACCTTGTAGAGACGTTGCATGCAACGTCTCTACACTGGGGTTTATTTAGCGGAGATTTGCTGTAAATAATGTAGAGATGTTATGTATAACGTCTCTACATCTAGGAAAAAAGTTAATAGGTAAGGTTTGTAGTAGGGGCGGGTTGACAGATATCATCAATTATTAACAAGGATATCGGTGAACCCGCCCCTACTTTAGTCCTAAAAGAAGGACTAAAGTCCTGACTACGAACTTACTTAGAGTTTTTAGCTTTTATTTCTCCTGTATGGTGATGTGGTTGAGATGAATAAGCAGAAAACTCACATATAGATTTAAATGGACAATAACGACAGTGATAACCAGGGTTAGGCGGAAATATTTCCGGAAAACTCTTAATTGATTCTTGGTAATCTTGTAAATCTTGTTGGTGTTTTTTGGCAATATTAACTAACTCAAATTTCAAAGCTTCTAATTCGCTATTTTTCAACCGAATTAATTCTGATTCGTGACAAAATTCTAGATTATAAAATGAGGCGACAGCTTGCCTACCAGGGTAAAGATAACTAGCAGCTAATAAATAAACTAATGCTTGTCTGATATCGAAATTAGATTTACCTGTTTTAAAATCTACAATATGTAAAGTTTGAGCATCTGAATCTATAAAAACGCAGTCCATTGCGGCATATAACCGGAAGCGATAATTATCTTTTTCAATCAAAATCGGTTTAGGAAAACCTTCATCACCACGAGTTAATTGCAGAATCCGTTTACCTAAAAGTAAGGGAGCTTCATAATATTTTTTCAAAATTTGTAACACTCGCTGTTGCACTTGTAAAGCCGTGTGACTCAATTTGAGTAATTTGGCAACTTGTTCTACTCCGTCGGATCTAGTTAACAAATGTCCATTATGATGAAATTCATAAATGCCTTTTTGGGCGAGTATCCCGATTCGCTGAGGTGCGGTAGCCTGATTCAATAATGCTTTGACTTGTGGTTCGTGTTGACGTGCTTTGATAAACCCCCGCCTCATTTGACAGTGCCAGCGTTCTTGTCCTTTAGCTGGGGCTACTAAAGACCAGAGGTGATAACTAACAAAAAGTCTTTCGGGGGTTGACATTGCTCAATAGCAGTGAGAAAAAATACGGTGGAGGATGCTTGCAGCTACGCACGCTTTGCGGGAAGCTTCCTAATAGAGTTCACAAAATATGGGAGAGAGTGGCAAACATGAGCGGTAGCAATTCCAGCAAGATAAAATTTGGGACTGATGGATGGCGAGGAATTATCGCCGATGACTTTACTTTTCCCAACGTGCGGAAAGTCACAAGAGCGATCGCAAGTTACTTGGAAACAGCCTACAGTAAAGATAGACCAGTTCTGATTGCTTACGATACGCGGTTTTTAGCTGATCAGTTTGCCCAGACAGCCGCCCAGGTGTTAGCTGATTTAGGTTGGAATGTTAAAGTTACTGATCGGGATTGCCCTACACCAGTAATCGCTTATAACGCCCGTCACCTGAATTCGGCTGGGGCTTTGATGTTTACTGCTAGTCATAATCCAGCACCTTACTGTGGGATTAAATATATCCCTGACTATGCCGGGCCTGCCACTCCAGAAATTACTGATACTATTGTGGCAAATATAGAAACTGCATCAGATGAGTTGCCCAGTGGCAAACCATCCGGTTCAATTTCTATTTTCGATCCCAAACCAGACTATCTCCAATTTATCTATACATTGCTGGATGTGGAACGAATTAAGAGCGCACAGCTAAAAGTCAAGTATGATGCGTTATATTCTACATCCCGTGGCTATTTAGATGAAGTGTTGGAACAAAGTGGTACACAATTAGAAACATTTCACACTTGGCGCGATGTGCTGTTTGGTGGTGGAATGCCAGAACCCAAGGGAGAACAGCTTGTAGAATTAGTGGAAGCTGTGCGCCGAGATCATGCAGATTTGGGCTTGGCGACTGATGGCGATAGCGATCGCTTTGGGATCGTGGATGAATTAGGCAATGTTCTCACCCCTAACACTGTGCTGTTAGTGTTAGCTAGACATTTAATCAAAAACAAAGGTAAAAGCGGCGCGATAGTCCGCACAGTGGCGACAACTCACCTACTGGATAACTTTGCCGCTAAATACGGCTTGCCAATTTATGAGACACCAGTCGGCTTTAAATACATTGGTGAAAAAATGCGGGAAACTGCCGTGCTGATTGGGGGTGAAGAATCAGGCGGTTTAAGTGTAATTGGACATATTCCCGAAAAAGACGGCGTTTTAGCTGATATGCTCATAGCGGAGGCGATCGCCTACGAAGGCAAACCTTTGAGTCAATTAGTCAAAGAAGCGATCGCAGAAGCTGACGGCCCGCTTTATAACAAGCGTTTGGACTTACACTTGACAGAATCACATAAAAATGCTGTGATTGATTCCTATACCAAAAATCCGCCTTCAGAGGTAGCAGGGATTAAAGTTAAGGAAGTTGGACGTAAGGACGGAATTAAGCTGTATTTAGAAGAAGGTAGCTGGGTATTGTTGCGTCCATCTGGTACTGAGCCATTGGTGCGCGTTTACTTAGAAACCAATTCACCTGAGAAACTTAGCCAACTTGCCCAAGAAATGGAAAGTGCGATTTCTAAGTTAGCATAGAAGTTTAGACCGCAGATGTAGGCAGATGAATACTGAGACTATCTGTGTACATCTGCATCTATCTGTGGTTTGATTTTTTTATGAAAAGCTTGGCTAATTTGTTGATATCCTTGATTGTAGCGGTTTGGGTAGTGGCGATCGCGGTTATTTCCGTGCAGAATGCCACACCAGTATCGTTAAAATTCTTAACATTCCAATCAATTCAAATACCAGTGGGTTTAGTGCTGGCGTTCAGTGCTGGTGTAGGGTTGATTGGTGTCGCTATTTTACAACCTCTTTGGGGTCTGGGAAATTCTAGTAATTCTCGCTTGGAAGAAGACGCGGAATTTTTCGTTGATGATGAAGATTTTTAGTTATGGAAACTGAGTATGATTTTAGCCAAGGAAAGCGAGGAGCGATTGAGCCAACAACACCGGGGAAAACTCGAATTACAATTCGTCTAGATGATGAAATATTGGCATGGTTTCGTGAGCAAGTTCACCTAGCAGGTGGAGGAAATTACCAAACTTTGATTAACGATGCGTTGCGTGAGTATATTCAGCAGCGTCATGAATTGAGACAATGAAATTTGAGACATCAAAAACATAAGGGAGTAGAATCGATGCCATGAGTAATGAAGACATCGATATCTCGGATATTCCACCCTTGAAAGATGAATTTTTTGCTATGGCGAAATTGCGAATTTGTCAATCACCTGGAAAAAAAAGATTACCTCATCCAGATACAATTTTTTCTAATAATTTTTAGCCCGAAGCATAAGTTGAATAAGCTGTCCTCTATCCCATAATTCTACTTCGTTAGAACGTGCAAGATTATAAGCATTCTCTGTAAATTTGTTATTTGTAATAACTATTGCTTTATTTGCTTGGTAATGTTTGACTGCACTTGCTACTTCTTGTACTGCTTTTATGCCGATAGGCTTTTTCGATCTTTTTGCTTGAATAATAGTTTTTACATTATTCTTGTATAGAATTAGGTCAGCACCGTAATCTTGGGTGTCTGGAGTCAGGATTACATTGTAACCAATCTTTGTAAAACAAAGGAATAAAAGTTTCTCAAAATCCTTTCCACTCATCTCATCGACTTCGTGAATACCACTAGCAAGGATGGTTCTTTCTTCTTCTTGATGTTGTCTCTCATTATCCTTAATTAATTCACTAAAACCATAAATCGCAGCACTAGCTAAAGCAGCAGCACCCAAAATGATTGGAATCATGAAATACTCCCAAATCTGATTTGCTTATATAAATACCTAATTACAACTTGTCCTGACTAAACAGGGATATCCTTATATGTAATTGTTCCCCGTAAAACAGGTAAATAAACATTTATTAAGGAGAAATGTGTAAAACTTTGATAAAGCTAAGTATTTAGTGAGTGATGCAATCTCAAAATGTTTAGTGCAATGGGCTTACGCTCCGCCGTAGGCGATAAGCTTCGCTTAAGCCTTCTGGAGCGAGACGCTAAGTGAACGGCTATCGCATCTTCAATACAGTACAGTAGATGAGCGATCGCACTCATTACTCCTGCACTACAATCATCAACGACTGCTGATTTCTACAATGGCTTCTCCTTGGCGTAGCTGTTGTAGAAATCAGGAAAAGCGATCGCCATTATTCGCCGCAAGTTACGATTTGTTACATTACCACAAGTAAGCCAGATAATTTGCGGTGGTGTTCCCAAGCGACAAACCAAGTCCACAAAGTCGCTATCTTTGGTCATAATGACCGCATCACTAGCTCGTGCTGCATCAAAAATCTCAACATCTTTAGCATCTCGTAATCCAAGCTCTCGTAGTGCAGTAGCTCTACCTCAAAGGTTTCATTGAGCCAGCTTGCTAATGTAGGAGGTAACTGAGCATCAATCCAAATGTTCATGCTGTCAGTCGGGGGAAATCAGTTCGGCGTGCAGCAAACAATAAACAGGCTTGAATATCTTCTGGTTCGAGGTCGGGAAAATCTTCTAAAATCTCAGAAATGCTGACATTCTCCGCTAACATTTCTAAAATGTCGCTCACCCGAATTCTCATACCACGAATACAGGGACGACCTCCACATTGACCAGAAGTTTGGGTAATACGTGTTAATAAATCAGTCTTTGAGTTCATGTAGTGTTGTTACCACAATATAAATTTCTATGACCTGATCATACAGAATCAACTATGGGTTTCGCGAGTGCTTACGGGCGGACTAAGCTCATCGCACTCCCATGAAAGCTAAAATTATAAAGCGCAGTCTTGTAAAAATGCTTGGCAAAGATTTTAACCTGAAAAACTAGATTGAATCTGACTTTCTTAATTACGAATTACAAATTGCTATAAGCCATGACTCAAGCCCTACGCAAGCTGATTAAATTTGATGAATTTGTTGCCATATATCCAGATGAAACAGGGAAACGTTATGAACTCCATGATGGGGTAGTTGTCGAAATGCCACAACCAACAGGAGATCATGAAGAAGTAATTGGATTTTTAGCCTTTGAAATTACTAGAGAGTGTATCCGTTTAAATCTCCCCTACTTCATACCCAAAACAGCATTAGTCAAACCACCTGAATATGAATCAGCTTACTCGCCAGATATACTGTTGTTGAATCGCCCCAATTTAATAAATGAACCTTTGTGGAAAAAGGAATCTACTGTTACTCAAGGAATATCAATCCCGTTAATTGTTGAAGTCGTAAGTACAAATTGGCGTGATGATTATCTGAAAAAATATGCTGATTATGTTGGGCGAAGCCCTTCCCGAAGGGTACAGATGGCAATTCCTGAATACTGGATTGTGGATTATGCAGGATTAGGAGTTAGGGAGTTTATAGGTAATCCTAAACAGCCTACTATTTTGGTTTGCTGTTTAGAAGAAGGGGAGTATAGTGTGAGTAAATTTAGAGGTGACAGCCGTATTCAATCTGCAACTTTCCCTGATTTAAATTTAACTGCACAACAGATTTTTAATGCTAGTTTGTGATACTTCTACGTGATACGAAATTTTAGAGTGTCTCAGCTACGCAGCTGATAGATAACGGCTAAGTTTGATAACTATGGGTGAGTTGTAGCTTGAGGTAATCGATAAAATTTAACATTTCTGTATCAGACAGATGATAGCGCGATCGCAATCGACTTAAAATTAAAATATAGATATAATTCCCAAACTATCAAACTAATTAACATATATAAATTAAACCTCACGCAAAGAAAAATAAAACTTAACGTGAGGTTAAATATCAGTCAAAACTTGAAGATTTGACACCGTATTGCGCCTAATCTCAAACTATAGTTTCAGGTTCATAACCTAACGCCTTTAACCTGTCTTCCAGCCTTTGTACTCTATGTTCAGCTTCTAAACGACGCTGTTGCGCCATATTAGCCTGTTCTTCTGCTTCCATTATCCGTTCTTCCGGTGTCAGGAATCGGCGTTTTTGCTCGTCATACCAGTAAAGCCATTCTCTGGCTACTCCTTGGTAAAGTCCTCGTTCTCTACCAATTCCTAAACCAAGTTCTGGTAGCCAAATCGGATTTCCTGACATCAGGTAATATTCGCCATCTTCTAGACGATAGACTTCCAAAGGCGACTTTTTGCGCCGGAAAGGATTGTACACAACATAATACAAAACTCCTAATTCAGCGTAGATATCTTTTTTGTGACTGTATTCGCCCAGAGGTTTGTGAGAAGTTACCTCTAGAGCTAGAATTGGCGGATTTTCTTCTTCCCAGAGTACATAACTGAGACGCAAATCGCCATCGATAAAACGTTTGACACCTACACTCAAAAATCCATCAGGGACGATCGCTGGCTTTTTTGGGTCATAATAAATACCCATATTTACACCAAAATACCAATCCCATCGCTCTAACCAAACTAAAGCCAAAGAAGCTTTTAGTAAACTCGGAATTAAATATTGTATTTCATTATCCACGGGTGTATCCTCAGAGTTCGGCAGCTCTTCGGAAGATGGTAAACAGAGTAACGAGTTGTAGTTTAACATGAGAGGTTTTCTCTGGTTCTAGTCTTAGATAGAGAAATTTGCCCAGATTAAATAATCTAATGTGTGCATTCTGGTCGCTAGCGCATAGCTTTGATCAACACTGCATCTAAACTATAACGCGGTATGGTAGCTAAGGGAGCAGGGGAGGCAGAGGAGCAGGGGAGGCAGGGGAGCAGGGGAGCAGGGGAGCGGAGGAGAGAAACTAATAACTAATGACTAATGACTAATGTACGGGCGGGTTTAGAGAGAATTATCATGGCTCTACAGATTATCTGG